>JAOTVR010000040.1 GCA_029863305.1 Gammaproteobacteria bacterium
GGCAGCCGCCTCGCCAAGCCATCGCTACCTGACCGACGGCATGGAACAGGCGGACAGTTGGGCGACTGATGCACACAAATGGCTCAATGTCCCGTATGACAGCGGCATCGCTTTTGTGGCGCAGCCCGCGGATCTTGCAGCGTCCATGGCGATAACGGCCGACTATCTGATAACCGATACCGAGCATCGCAATCCATCGGATTACACACCCGAATTATCGCGTCGAGGCCGCGGCATCGATGTGTGGGCGGCGCTGCGGTCGCTCGGCAGAACGGGCGTGGAGCATCTCGTAGACCGTTGTTGCCAGCATGCAAGGCGTTTTGCGCAGGGCTTCGCCGAGGCCGGCTTCGAGATACTCAACGATGTTGTGTTGAATCAGGTGCTGGTTTCTTTTGGTGACGATGCCGCGACACGGCGGGTCATAGACGCAATTCAGCGCGACGGAACGTGCTGGTGCGGCGCGACGGTCTGGCATGGCAAGACTGCAATGCGCATTAGTGTGAGCAGTTGGGCGACGACGGGCGATGACGTAGAAAAAAGCCTCCGCGCGATGATCCCCATCGCGCGGAGGCTTGCCAAATCGCCGGTCTAGAAGTTGTAGACGAAGCTCAACGACACGACCGGGTACGCCTTGAAGTCGCTCATATCGTCTTCAAGTTGCAGTCGCTCATTCTCGAGCGAGGCCATGAAAGTCGGATCATCGGCAAGCAGACCCGTGGCGACGAGCGAAACCTCGGGCTCGTCCTGCCAGAGTACGCCAACGTCGAAATTCAGCCCGGCCTTGCCAAACAACTCGAAGTCAAATCCAAGACCGAGATACGGAGACGTACTGCCGAACGAGGTGGTGCTGGACAGCGTGCCAACCTCCGCACCCGTGTAGAAATCACCACCGATATTGAAGTCACCCGGTTCCGAACTGACCATGTTGAACTCATTGCCGTTGGCGAACGCGCCGACCGTAAGACGGAACGGACTCAACGGGAAATGGAAGTTCGCGGTCAGGAAAAACGTCTCGAGGTCCAGTTCTGCGTCGTAAAGAACGTTCGCCTGTCGGCCATCATCTTCGTACGTATAGCCGTTAACGCCCATGCGCAGATCGATGTAGGGCAGTCCGGACCAGCGCGCTTCGAGGCCCAGTCCCAATGTGCCGGCCTTGATGCCGACACCCCATTCGCTGTCATCGGCATTTGCAACGCCGCAAGACAATAATGCCAGCAGCAACACGCCGGCCATGCTCTTGAAAGTGTTCATATTTCACCCGTTTGCCCAAACGAAGTCGTTCCGGAGCAGCGTAAACGGGAGTCACATTGCATTCTGTGCGGCAGATCACACGACGGCGATTTTGCATAAGCGTCTGCCAGGACAATATATGAAGAAAACCGACCAATTGTGGGAGAACTCCGAAAACTGTGCGACGGGCACTATCCAGGCTGGTTCAGCGTCGGCTCCAGCAACTTGTCCCGGCCATACTTGAGGAACATGGCAGGACGGGCATCGGGATCGATGTTGAGTTTGTCCAGTTCTCCCTGCACTTGCGGCAAATTCAGCAAACGTTCGTCCATGACACGAAACCACAGCGAGGGTATGTAGGCGAGCAGGTAGGCACCGAAGTAGCCGTTGGGCAATTGCGGCACATCGTCAAAATGTCGCAGCGCCTGATAGCGGCGCAAGGGGTTCGCATGGTGATCGGAGTGTCGTTGCAGATGAAACAGCACGAGATTGCTGTAGATGTGATTGCTGTTCCAGGAATGATGTGGCTGGCAACGTTCGTATTTGCCCGACGCATCGCGTTGCCGCAAGAGCCCGTAATGTTCGATGTAGTTTGCGCTGGTCAACTGCCAGTAGGCCAGCGCGTGGTGTACCAGCAGGAACGGCATCATGATCCAACCGAAGGCCATGAGCAGGCCGACATTCAATATCGCCGTTAACGAGTACGACTGCAGGATCGGATTGCCCGGGTGCCAGACCGGTTTGCCGCGACGTCCTAAACGGTCCTTTTCGATTGACCACGCGTCACGAAATGCCGCCGGTATTTCGCGCAATGCAAATTTGTAGATACTCTCGCCCATGCGGGCACTGGACGGATCATTCGGCGTAGAAACATCGCGGTGGTGGCCGAGGTTGTGGTCGATCGTAAAGTGGCCGTAGGCGGGCACTGCCAGGACAATCTTCGCGAGGCTTTTTTCCAGTCTCGAATTCTTATGGCCGAGTTCATGCGCGGTATTGATTGCAAGGCCCGCTGTGATCCCGGCAACGACTGCAATCGCGAGTATCCCCCAAACGCTGAGATCCTGCGTTGCGGCATACCAGGCCGTGCCGATCAAGGTCGCAAAGTGCAGGGGTACGATGACGTAGGTCAGCCGCCGATAGTAATGATCCTGGTCGAGCTTCATGACCACTTCTTCCGGAGGGTTATTGGTATCTTCGCCGAGCAGCCAGTCGACAGCCGGCCCGAGCCCATAATTGATCGCGACAGGCAACAGTAGCCAGAGTTCGTTGCCCGTCATCGAATGCAGCCAGATCCCCGGAAATGGCTGCAGCGGAAACAGTACCGACATGAGCCACAGCCAGCGTTTGCGGTCGAAATAGACAATGTCCTCGCCGCTTGGCAGGGTCGCTGTGTAGCCTTTCATCTCACCCCCCGGCAATTACCGTGCACGCGAATTATCGCCTCTTATCGTGCCGGGCGCCATGACAAGCTCCGGCCCGCTGTCGGAATGCTATACAGTGAAATAATAGGCTTCGGCAGCATAATTTGCTAAAACTACTGGTGAGGGTTCCAAAGAGGACCCGGCAGAGTGGGGAAGGAGCGCGCAATCAATGGATTTGAGCGAGGCGATTGGCGACCAGCGAGCGCTTGACGAACGGCGCAATTTTACCTGGCGGACCGTATTTTTTGGTTTCATGCGCTCCCGGCGCCACAATCATCGGCGCGAAATCGACGCGGATGTCCATTTCATCGACTGGCATCACCCCTGGCTGTTTTTTCTGGCCGTTGGCACGATGCTGATGAGCTGCCTCGATGCATTCATGACCTTGCAGCTGCTCGAGCGCGGCATGTACGAGGCCAACCCGGTGATGGCCGCCCTCCTGGGTCACGGCACAACGGCTTTTGCGGTCAGCAAGATGTTCATGACGGGCGCCAGCCTGTTGCTGCTCGTTTACGTGGCCAAGGCGAGATTCCTGAATCGCTTCAGAACAGGCTTGTTCCTGACCGGCATCTTCAGTCTATATGCCTGTCTCGTTTGCTACGAGTTCGTTCACCTGCTACGAGATATGTAGGCGATATTCGTTCCCAATATCAGTGCCTTGGGCTAAACTAGCGCACCATTCTCGCTAGCCCGACAACGGCGCCCGAGCGCGCCGAGATTCTCGCACTGATGAGTGATTCCCTGAAGGAACAGTACGCTGCGACGCCGCTTTTTGGCGGCAATGCGAACGCGCTTGAAGCGCTTTACGAACAGTACCTGCGGGATGCTGCGTCGGTGCCCGAGACCTGGCGCAGCTACTTTGATTCGCTTGGTGACGCCGATACCGAGATTGCGCACTCGGCGATACGCGAGGAACTGCTGCAAAGCGCCCGCGCCGGGGGTCGGCGCAAACCGCGTGTTCGCGCGTCGGGATCCGGCGCGGCAGTCGCCAGCGGAGAAAAGCAGGCGGCAGTATCGCGGCTGATACAGGTATACAGTCTGCGCGGTCATCAAATTGCTGACATCGATCCCCTGGGATTGATGGACCGCAAGGTCCCCGGGGTACTGAAGCTCGACTACCTGGGCCTGACCGATGCCGATATGGATACCGAGTTCCATACAGGCGGACTTGCCGGGACAGGCGATGAGCGAATGCGGCTGCGCGACATTCTTGCGCTACTGAAATCCATTTACTGCGGCAAGATTGGCGCCGAGTTCGCCCATATCTCGCGCGCCCGGGAACGACTCTGGTTGCGCAAACGCTTCGAGCAGGGCGCAGCGTCGAATACGCTGTCGACCGGGGAACGACTCTGGATTCTCGATCAGTTGACGAGCGCGGAGGGCATCGAACGTTATTTGCATACGCGCTACGTCGGTCAAAAGCGGTTTTCTCTCGAGGGTGGTGAAAGCCTGATCCCGATGCTCGATGACCTGATTCAGCAGGGTGGGGCATCCGGTATTCGGGAAATCGTCATTGGCATGGCGCACCGCGGTCGTATCAACGTACTGGTCAATATTCTCGGTAAGTCTCCCGAACAACTATTTGAGGAATTCGAGGGCAATTACGATCTCGACGAGCTCAAGGGTTCGGGCGATGTGAAGTACCATAAAGGCTTCTCGGCGGACATGAAGACGCCGGGCGGCAATGTGCACATCGCACTCGCGTTCAACCCATCGCATCTCGAAATCGTCAATCCGGTGGTCGAGGGATCTGTGCGTGCCCGGCAACAGCGGCGCGGCGACACGGAGCGGCAAGAGGTGTTGCCGGTGCTCATACATGGCGACGCGGCATTCTCGGGTCAGGGTGTCGTGACCGAGACATTTCAAATGTCCCAGACCAATGGTTTTCGCACGGGTGGCACCGTGCACATTGTCATCAACAACCAGATCGGGTTTACGACGAGCAGGCCATCTGATGCGCGCTCGACCGACTATTGCAGTGACGTCGCGAAGATGATCGAAGCGCCGATATTCCACGTCAACGGCGACGATCCCGAAGCAGTCATGTTTGTGACTCGCCTGGCACTGAAGTATCGACAAAAATTCAAGAAAGACGTTGTCGTCGACCTCGTCTGCTATCGCCGTCACGGTCACAATGAAGCGGATGAGCCGGCAGCGACCCAGCCGATCATGTACGGCAAGATTCGTGCTCAGGATACGACACGTGAGCTGTATGCGCAGAAGCTGATCGAGAAGCAAATCATCACGCAGTCGGGTGTCGAGAAATTGCAGGAAGAGTATCGTGATCGACTGGATCGCGGTGAACCGGTGCCGAAGTCTTCGCTCGGTATGATCGGCAATGAGTTTACGGTTGACTGGAGTCCGTTTGCGAATTCGAAGTGGGATGATGCCGTCGACACGACGATCAGTCCGGCGACGACAGCGAAACTGAGCAAGGCGATTACTTACGTTCCGCCCGACATGAAATTGCACGGCCGTGTGCAGCGAATCATGGATGAAAGAGCGCGCATGGCGTCCGGCCAAATCGATATGGACTGGGGTTTCGCCGAGACGATGGCCTATGCGGCGCTGATTGAAGACGGCTTCGACTGCCGTCTTGTCGGACAGGATTGTGGCCGTGGTACCTTCTTTCATCGCCATGCGGTGTTGCACAACCAGGTGAACAATCGCGAATACACGCCGCTGCGACAAATTGCGGACCGACCTGATGCATTTCGCGTTATTGACTCTTTGTTGTCTGAGGAGGCAGTGCTCGGTTTCGAATACGGTTACGCAACGACCGAGCCGAATACGCTCGTTATCTGGGAAGGGCAGTTTGGCGATTTCGTCAATGGTGCGCAGGTCGTTATAGACCAGTTCATCAGTTCGGGCGACGCTAAATGGTCTCGTCTATGCGGTCTCACATTATTTCTTCCGCACGGTTACGAGGGGCAGGGTCCGGAGCACTCATCGGCGCGTCTTGAACGATTCCTGCAGCTGTGCGCCGAGCACAATCTGCAGGTGTGTGTGCCTTCGACACCGGCGCAGATGTTTCACATGTTGCGGCGGCAGATGTTACGACCGTACCGTACGCCGCTTGTCGTCATGACGCCAAAAAGCCTGTTGCGCCACAAAATGGCGGTTTCTCCCCTGGGTGCGTTATCGGCCGGTGAGTTCGAGCTGATCATCCCGGAGGCAGAGAACACTTCTGCCAGGAAGATTCGACGAGTCGTGTTCTGCAGCGGCAAGGTTTACTATGACCTGCTCGAGGCTCGGCAGGTGCACGGCATTAACGACATCGCCATCATTCGCATCGAGCAGCTGTATCCGTTTCCGATTTCGGAATATGCGAATCAACTGAAACAGTATGCGCACGTTGATGAGATCATTTGGTGTCAGGAGGAACCACAGAACCAGGGTGCCTGGTATCAGATCCGGCATCGACTGCAGGAAGCTCTCGGGGATCGGCAGCAGCTCTACTACGCTGGTCGTCCGGGTGCTGCGGCACCGGCGTCCGGTATATTCAAGGTCCACCTTCAGCAACAACAAGCACTGGTTGAAGCCGCATTGGATATTGCATCCAAGGCGAGTAAATCGGACAAGTCCGGAAGAACAAAACGGAAGACCAAATGAGTATTGAGATCAAAGTGCCGCCATTACCGGAGTCAGTCAGTGACGCTACGCTCGTTGCCTGGCACAAGAAAGTCGGTGAAGCGGTGGCACGTGACGAAAATCTTGTAGATTTGGAAACAGACAAGGTCGTGCTCGAAGTGCCTGCACCTTCGTCGGGTGTCTTGCAGGAAATACGTATACAGGACGGTGCAACGGTAACGGCCGGTGATGTGCTTGCCATACTTGAGGAGGGAGCGACAAGCTCCACGACGGATGCCGCGTCAGAATCAGAGGCAGAACCACCGCCTGCACCGCCGCTGGCCGTTGCCGGCAGCAAACCGGCCAAGACCAGCCCCGCAGTGCGGCGTCTGCTCGATGAGCATGATCTCGACGAAACGATGGTGATCGGCAGCGGCAAGGCGGGCCGCATTACCAAGGCAGATGTGCTCGCTTTCCTGAAGTCCGATGATAGCACCAACGTGACGCCGGGCGATCCGGCGCCCGTCCTTGTTGACGAAACTCACGTTGTCGGTGTCGAACGCAGTGAGCGGCGGGTACCCATGACCCGGCTGCGTGCGCGCATTGCCGAGCGTCTGATCGAGGCGCAGCACTCGGCGGCCATGCTGACGACTTTTAATGAAGTGGACCTGACCAAAGTCATGTCACTACGCAGCCGTTACCGCGATACTTTCGAGAAGGAATACGGCGTGCGTCTAGGTTTCATGTCGTTTTTTGCCAAGGCGGTAGTCGAGTCGTTGAAGAAGTTTCCGGTGGTCAATGCGTCAATCGAAGGTACCGATGTCATCTATCACAACTATTACGATATCGGTATTGCGGTCTCGACAGAACGCGGCTTGATGGTGCCGGTTATTCGCGATGTCGATCAGATGAGTTTCGCCGAGTTCGAAAAAGAACTCGGCGACATCGCGAAGAAAGCGCAAAGCGGCACGATTAGCATGGAAGAGTTGACCGGCGGGACCTTTACGATAACCAATGGCGGTATTTTCGGATCGATGATGTCGACCCCCATTCTGAATCAGCCGCAAAGTGCAATACTCGGTATGCACAATATTCAGAAACGACCGATGGTCGTTGATGACGAAATTGTCGTACGCCCGATGATGTATCTTGCGCTGACGTATGATCACCGCATTATTGACGGCAAGGATTCCGTTCAGTTCCTGGTTTCGGTCAAGGAGCTGCTCGAGGATCCGGGCCGGCTGTTACTACAAATCTAGAGGCTGATATGAGAAAGAATTACGACGTCGTTGTCATCGGCGCCGGACCGGGCGGTTACATCGCAGCCATTCGGGCAGCGCAACTCGGCATGACTGTCGCTTGCATCGATGAGTGGAAGAATAAGGACGGCAAGAATGCCTTCGGCGGTACCTGCCTCAATGCCGGATGCATTCCTTCGAAAGCACTGCTCGAATCGTCTGAGCTTTATTATCGCGCTCAGCATGAATTCAAGAAGCACGGCATAACAACCGGTGATGTGGGCATGGATATTGCTGCCATGCAAAAACGCCGCGCCGGCATAGTGCGGCAGTTGACCGGTGGTATCGCCGGCCTTTTCAAAGCCAACAAGATCGACGGGCTCGTTGGCCATGGCAGACTCCTCGCCGGCAAGAAGGTCGAGTTCACGCCTGTTGACGGCGATGCCGAAATCATCGAGGCAAAACACGTGATTCTCGCTTCCGGCTCTACACCAATAGAACTCGGCGTAGCGCCTTTCGATGACGAGCACATTGTGGATTCCTGGGGGGCGCTGGAGTTTGACACAGTGCCCGCAAGTCTCGGCGTAATCGGCGCGGGTGTAATTGGCCTCGAATTGGGCAGCGTTTGGGCCAGGCTCGGTGCGAAGGTCACGATGATCGAAGCCATGGACGATTTCCTGTTCATGGCGGATCGTGATGTCGCAAATGTCGCCGCAAAGGACTTCAGGAAGCAGGGTCTCGACATTAAGCTGGGCGCGAAGATGACAGCGGCCAGCGCAGGCAAGGACGGCGTATCCGTCGAATACGAGGACAAGTCCGGCGTGCAGTCGATAAAGGTCGACAAACTGATTGTCGCAGTTGGCCGCCGGCCGTTTACCGACGGATTGCTGGCCGACGACTCGGGGATCCAGCTCGATGATCGCGGCTTCATCGTTGTTGACGACGAGTGTCGGACGCGCGTGAAAGGCGTATACGCGATAGGCGACTGCGTGCGCGGTCCCATGCTGGCACACAAGAGTTCAGAAGAAGGCGTCATGGTTGCCGATCTGATCGCTGGGGAACTGGCCGAGGTCAATTACGACGTCGTGCCATCGGTTATCTATACGGCTCCCGAAATTGCCTGGGTTGGCAAGACCGAAGAAGAAGTCAAGGCGAGTGGGCGGCCATACAAGACCGGATCGTTTCCGTTTGCTGCCAATGGCCGCGCCAAGGCGCTGGAGCAGACCAGCGGCATGGTCAAAGTAATTTCGGCGTCCGATGACGACGAAATTCTGGGTGTTCATATTGTCGGTCCGATGGCCGGCGAATTGATTTCGGAAGCTGTGCTTGCGCTGGAGTTCTCGGCGAGTACCGAAGATCTGCAGCGCACCATACACGCGCATCCATCATTGGCTGAAGCGATTCACGAAGCGGCACTCGCAGCCGACAACCGTGCTCTGAACTATGTGAACAGGTAAGGGGCGTGCAGCCGCTGTGGCGGATCCCTATTGCGGCGATGTCGCAATGGGACTATATGTTGTTGCATGGGGCTGCTGTCAGAACTCAGGCGTCGTAATGTCTTTCGCGTAGCGATAGCCTACATAATCGTCGCCTGGTTGATCCTGCAGGTGGGAGACACTTTGGCGCCTGCGCTGCGTCTTGGCGACTGGGTTAACACCGCGTTGGCGTTCTTCCTGATTCTCGGCTTCCCAATTGCGCTGGTCTTCGCATGGGCCTTCGAAATTACACCGGAAGGCCTGAAGAAGGAAAAAGACGTTGATCGTGCTAAGTCAGTTTCTCATCTCACAGGGCGCAAGCTTGATTACGCCATTATCGGCTTGCTGGCCGTCGGCATGTTCTATCTGGTATTGGAAAACCATGTGTTCCGGATCATGCCGTCGCAGACGGTCGATGAGGCTGTCCAGGACTCGGTCGCAGCGGCTGGGGAAGCGGGCCAGTCAATCGCCGTCTTACCCTTTAGCAATCGCAGCGCCGCGGCTGAGGATGTGTACTTTGTCGATGGCATCCGCGATGACATCCTGACGCAGCTCGCAAAGGTCTCGTCTTTTGGGAAAGTCATATCGCGGACGTCGATGGAACAATACCGGGACACCAGCAAATCGATACCGCAGATTGGTCAGGAGCTTGGCGTGGCGACTGTTCTTGAAGGCGGTGTTCAGCGAGCCGGGGATCGCGTGCGAATAAATGTGCAGCTGATCCGGGCAGCAACTGACGAACATCTTTGGGCAGAAACCTATGACAGAACGCTAACGGCAACAAATATTTTCGCAATACAGTCAGAAATTGTCGAGACGATTGTCAGGCAGTTGGACGCGAAACTTACGTCCCGGGAAACGCAACAGCTGGCAGCAATGCCGACGGAAGACCTTGATGCCTACAGCGCCTATCTGAAAGGCAAAAGTGCAGCCGACATTGAATCGGTCGAATCACTGAATGCGGCGATCGATTATTTCAAAACGGCGGTAAGCCTGGATCCGAATTTCGCATTGGCCTACGTCGGACTGGCAGATGCCTATCTGACGCTGGGCGCAAATTTTCTGGGAGGACTGCCGGTCGATGAAAGCAATGCGCTGGCCGAACCGCCGCTTAGTCGGGCGCTCATATTGGACGAGAATTCAGGAGAGGCACATGCCACCCTCGGGCTGCTCAGGCAGCAGCAAGGCGACCTGCAGGCTGCGGAACAGGCGTTCAAGCAGGCTATAGCTTTGCAACCAAACTATGCGCGCGTGTTTCGCTTGTACGGTCGCTTGCGCGCACGGCAGGGAAGGAGCGAGGAGGCGATGGAACTCCTGCAAAAAGCGCTGAGCCTTGATCCGTATTCGGCGCCGGTAAATTATGACGTCGGTCTGCTCTACGACGGATCCGGTCACTTCGAGGAAGCTCTGGCGAGGTATCTGCGGGTTGTGGAAATCGAGCCGGATCATGCATTCGCCTATGTATACATCGGCGCGATTCATTTCCTGGTCTACGGTCGTGCGGATGATTCCCTCATCTGGTATCAGAAAGCAGCAGAGAACGATGCACTCAGTCCGAGCCTGCAGTCGGCGCAGGCGATCGCCTACCTGGAACTCGGCGACCCGGACAGCGCGAAAGAGTGGGTTGACCGGGGACTGCAACTGGGACCGAAGACCTTCTGGCCGGTCTGGTCCAGTCTGCTGCACAATGTTTATACGGGGGACGATACGGCTGCCCAGGCAGATGCACGAACATTACTCGAGCTATACCCGCAGAACTGGGGCGCACTGTACCTGCTTCGTAATGCCGACCTGGCCGCCGGTCGTTATGAGGTCGCACGTTCGCGCTACGCGAGAGCGTTTCGGGAACTCATCGAGCCCGAGGTGCCGAACGTCAATACTTCAAATTACCGCGCGGCGGTGGATTTGGCGCTTGTACTGATGCGCCTGGGCGAGCAGGAACGAGCTGACGATCTCCTCGTGAGTAGCCTGCAAGTTCTCGAAGACCTGCCACGCCTTGGTATTAATGGTTACTGGATTACCGATGTCAAAATATTCGCGCTGCAGCAACGTCGTCAACTTGCACTCGATGCACTGAGCCAGGCTATCGACGAGGGGTGGCGAATTTTTTCATGGCTGTACCTGGAATACGATCCCAATCTTGATGCAATTCGTGACGAACCAGGGTTTCAGGCACTGCATGCAGAGGTGCAACAAGATTTGGCGGCGCAAGCCGAGCGTGTTCGCGATCTCAGAGCAAGCGGCGAGTTGTCGCCGCACTAATTGTTGTTTCGCTTAGTCCAGAAATCTGCGTTCTTGATACCGAGAGCGTCCGGATCGAACGTGTATCTTTCGACGCCGGCCTTGCGTTGCGCCTCGTAGTCCTTCAGCGCCTTCAGCGCGGGCTTACCCATAATAAACAGAATCAGGATGCCGACGATGTTGAGCCAGGCCATGACACCGACACCAATATCTCCCAGCCCCCAGGCGAGGTCAGCCGTCCGTACGGTGCCGTAAAAAACGGATCCCAACAGCAGAATCTTGAGAATTTTAATCTCGTGAGGGAATCGGAACGTCCGCCGGATATAGGCAACGTTCGTCTCAGCTATGTAGTAATAGGCAAGTAAGGTCGTGAAGGCGAAAAAGAACAGCGCGACGGCAACGAATATTTTTCCGAATCCTCCCATGACGCTTTCGAGTGCATATTGAGTAAATGCCGGACTGTTTGCCTGAACGTCGCTCGCGAGCAGACCGCCACTGACGGCCGATTCGACACCGGTTATGTAGTACTGATTGGTGATCAGGATCATGAACGCCGTTGCCGAACAGACGAACAGCGTATCGACGTACACCGAGAATGCCTGTACCAGACCTTGTTGCGCCGGGTGTTGCACTTCTGATGCAGCGGCTGCGTGTGGGCCGGTGCCTTGACCAGCTTCATTAGAATAGACGCCTCGCTTAACGCCCCAACCAATAGCGGCGCCCACTCCGGCCATTGGCGTGAATGCATCGGTGACAATCAGCGCTATGATTCCTGGCAAGTCGGAAATATGCATAACGATGATGCCGACTGCCATCGTGACGTAGCCGAGCGCCATAAACGGTACGACCACCTGAGTTACGTGGGCGATGCGCTTGACGCCACCGAAGATGATGACTCCCAATATTGCGACAACGATGACCGCTGTGACGAGTTTGGTATAGCTGACGGAGCCGATCGAGGTGACTAACTCTCCCGAACCGCCAAAAGCCAGTTCGGCGGCATTACCGATACTGTTCGATTGCACCGTGGGCAACAACAGGCCAACGGCGATAATCGTCGTGATTGCAAAAACCCACGCGTACCATTTTTGCCCCATGGCTTTTTCAATGTAGTACGCAGGACCGCCGCGATATTGACCTTCGTCCTCCTCTTTGTAGATCTGACCCAATGCGGACTCAACGTACGCGGTAGCTGCGCCGAGAAACGCAACGACCCACATCCAGAAAACTGCGCCAGGGCCACCGAAGCCGATTGCCGCCGCAACGCCCGCGATGTTACCGGTGCCGACCCGACCCGACAGCGATACCGACAATGCCTGGAAAGATGATATGCCGCGCTCTGATTCCTTGCTGGAAAACAGCAAGTTGATCATCTCACGAAAGAGGCGAACCTGGACAAAACGGGTGAGTATCGAAAAAAACAAACCAGCAGCAAGACACAGGTAAATGAGCGCCGAACTCCAGACGTAGCTGTTAATTTGGTTGACGATTTCCTGCATGCCGGCTCCCCTTGTTATTTTTTGCCCGCGGCGCCACGGATAGTAACCGAAAATCGGCAGTGGAGGACCGCCAGTAGCGAGTAATGCCGGCTTTCCCGAATACTGCGGCTCGCGCTATAGTGGCTCGACGCCGCAACAGGAGTTGAACGATGACATGGTGGAGTTGGATGATATTAGGTGCCGTTTTGCTCGGTGCGGAGCTGTTTGCGGTGGATGCGCAGTTTTATCTGGTATTCCTCGGGGTTTCGGCGGCAATTGTCGGCCTGGCCGGATTGTTTGGTCTGGTGGCGCCGGAATGGGTGCAATGGCTTGCGTTCGCCGTCCTTTCGCTGGTCTTTTTCCTTACTTTCCGCCGTACCTTGTACTTGAAGATCCGTGGTGGCGGCGAGGAATATCCCGAGTCGATTTCCGGCGACTCCGTATCGATCACCGAGGACCTGGCGGCAGGCGCAGAGGCACGCATGGAATACCGTGGCACCAAATGGACTATTCGAAATGTTGGCAACGAAACCATCAGCGGCGGTACTCGTGCCAAAGTCGTCAAGGTAGACGGGTTGACCTTGCACGTCATCGCAGAGTAATTGCTTACAGGGGATCAAGGCATGGATACAACACTCATTGTTTCTTTGGCGATCGTAGTTGTCGTCGTAATCATACTTCTCAAGACGGCCGTTGTGGTTCCGCAGCAAAACGCTTTCGTGGTCGAGCGGCTCGGGAAGTTCAATCGCAAGCTCGATGCCGGATTCCACATTCTGTTTCCGTTTCTGGACAGAGTTGCTTACAAGCATACGCTCAAGGAACAAGCGGTCGACATCGCCGAGCAGGTCTGCATCACGAACGATAATGTGCAGGTTGGCGTAGACGGTGTCCTGTACATGCAGGTGCTCGATCCGGCGCGCGCCTCGTACGGCATCGGTGACTACATGTTCGCGATTTCGCAACTTGCGCAAACCACGCTTCGTTCCGAGATCGGCAAGATTGATCTGGACAGGACGTTTGAGGAACGTGGCACGATTAATGCCAATGTCGTTTCCGAACTCGACAAAGCATCGGATCCGTGGGGCGTCAAAGTTCTGCGTTACGAGATCAAGAACATCAACCCGCCACACGATGTGCTAAGTGCGATGGAGAAGCAGATGCGCGCAGAACGCGAAAAACGCGCAGTTGTGCTGACTTCCGAGGGCGTAAGGGACGCGAAGATTAATGAAGCTGAGGGTGAAAAGCAGCGTGTGATCAAGGAATCGGAAGCAGCCAAGATGCAGCAGATCAATGAAGCGCAAGGCGAGGCGGAAGCTATTCTCGCTGTGGCGACTGCAACGGCCGAGGGCCTGAGCAGAGTTGCAAATGCGGTTATCGCTCAGGGTGGACCCGAGGCCATGCAATTGCGCATCGCCGAACAATACATCGGTGAATTCGGTAATCTCGCGAAGTCCGGTAATACCTACGTGGTACCGGCGAATCTTGCCGACCTGACCTCGATGATGGCGTTGGCGACAGACATCGCGAAGCGTAAGATCGGCAGCGACGCGAGTACCGGCTAGTGGTTCTCAGGCTTTGCGTCTGACCGAGACGACGTTGCTGAGCTGCTCGAGCCGCGTAATGGCTGTGCTCAGTGTTGGCAGATCCTGAATCTCGATGCTGATATCCATTACTGTCTGCATGGTCTTCTTGTCAGTGTGGCTGGATAAATCGATCACGTTCGCATGCTCATCCGCAAGCACGGTGCTGATGTCACGTATCAAACCGCTGCGATCGTAGGCATGCAGGGTCAGATCGACAGGGTAGGTGGCCGACTCTGATTCTCCCCAATCGACTTGGATGATGCGCTCTGGGTTGCGTTGGTTCAAACCGAGAAAATTGCCGCAATCCTGCCGATGGATGCTGACGCCGCGACCCTGGGTGATGTAACCGACGATAGGTTCGGGGGGTACCGGTCGACAGCATCGCGCGAAATTGCATAACAGATCGCCGACGCCACTGACCGGTATCGACTCTGACGTCCTGGACTTGCGTTTGGCAGAACGCCGCAATTTGATCTTGTCGGGCGTCTCCGCACCGCGCAGATGCTGCAGCGCGGTTGCAATAGCGGATGACGTTAGATCGCCGGCCCCAAGCGAGACACACAGCGCCTCGGTGTTCTTTAGCTTCAATTGCCGCGCGATATCGTCGGTTGCGATATCGCGGACATTGAGTCGCGATAGCTCACGATCGAGGATTTCACGACCCTGACGCTGATGCTGATCCCGGTCCTGATGACGAAACCAGTGGCGCACCTTTGCCCTGTTTCGCGGGCCTGCCAGGTAGCCGAGCTTCGGGCTTAACCAGTCTCGGCTTGGCCTGGACTGGCTGCCGGTGATGATCTCGATCTTGTCACCATTTTGTACCTGATAGGTTAGTGGCACGATGCGGCCATTGACCTTCGCGCCGCGGCAGCGATGGCCAACTTGCGTGTGCACGTTATACGCGAAGTCAAGCGGCGTTGCCCGCGCGGGCAATTCGACGACGTCGCCCTTCGGGCTGACAGCATAGACGCGATCCTCGAACACATCGTCGCGTATCTGTGCGAGCAGATCTTCGGCATCGCCCGACGGATCGAGCAATTGCCGCAGGAATCGGATCTTCTGATCGAAAGCGGCCGGTGAGCCCCCGCCTTCTTTATAGCGCCAGTGCGCCGCAACGCCAAGTTCGGCCTGACGGTGCATCGCATGAGACCGAATCTGAACCTCGACGGTCTTGCCCTCTGGCCCTACGACCGCGGTATGCAGCGATTGGTAATTGTTATCTTTCGGATTGGCGATGTAGTCGTCAAACTCACCGGGCAGGTACGACCAGAGGTTGTGCACCGCGCCAAGCGCTGCATAGCAATCTTTGACGTCGTCCACGAGGACCCGAACCGCGCGAATATCGTAGAGCGACTCGAGACCGCGGTTCTTACGCTGCATTTTTCGCCAAATGCTGTAAATGTGCTTCGGACGTCCGGAGATCTCGGCTTTCACTCCTTGCTTGGCGAGTTCGGCCTGCAGCGTCGATTTCACCTGTTCAATGAAATCTTCACGTTCCTGTCTTTTTTCATTGAGCGCCTCGGCGATGCTCTTGTATGTATCAGGATCCAGATAGCGAAACGCGAGATCTTCGAGTTCCCACTTGAGTTGCCAGACTCCGAGCCGATTTGCGAGGGCCGCATAAATTTCGCGCGTTTCGGCCGCTATTGCCTGTTGCACGTCTCGGCTCGCATTTCTGGCCTGACGCAGGCGATACAATTGCTCGGCGATGCGCACCAGAACCAGCCGGACATCCGAGACCACGGCGAGCAACATCTTCCTGAGTGCCTCGGACTGCTTGACGGCGAGCGCCTCGCCGGGGCGCCAGCCCGCGGGCAAGGCGAAGCCGCCGAGCTGCAGCAAATCAATAACTATTCGAGATAAGTCACCTAAATCATTATTTTCTAATGCTTTAATATCTACTATTTGATCGCGGACCAATGGGTAGATCTCTACGGCAGCGAGCAGATTCTCCGACAGGCCCAGTGTCCTGACGATGGCAGCGATCTCTTTTCCCTCGCGGATTGCCGCCGCTGCCGCCGCATTGTCGGCGTTGGCGGCGATGAAGTGCTGTCCACGCGCGACGATGTCCCCCGGATCGACGCTGTTACCGAGATTTTCGTGGTCGGATAGTGACATTTTGAGCCGGTTTGATTGGATGCCTGACTACGCAATAACGGCTATCATACGCCCAGTTTTTGATCCGGATGTTAGCGGGTTGTGCTTGGGCGAAGCAGGGAATCATGGCAGGACACAGTAAATGGGCGAATATTCAGCACCGCAAGGGTGCCCAGGATAAGAAGCGTGGCAAGCTCTTCACCAAGTTGATCCGCGAAATCGCGGTTGCTGCGCGCATGGGCGGCAGCGATTTGAACGCGAATCCGCGTTTGCGCCTGGCTGTCGACAAGGCCAAGGCGCATAGCATGCCGAAAGACAATATCGAGCGTGCGGTCAAACGCGGTGCCGGTGAACTCGACGACGCCGATTACGTGGAGATTCGTTACGAAGGCTACGGTCCGGGCGGGACCGCTGTTATGGTCGATTGCCTGACGGATAATCGCAATCGCACGGTTGCCGAAGTGCGGCACGCATTCTCAAAGTATGGCGGCAATCTGGGCGCTGATGGATCGGTCAATTACCTGTTCAACAATGTCGGACAATTGTTGTACCCGGAGGGCAGTGACGAGGACTCGATCATGGAAGCAGCGATCGAGGCTGGTGCTGAAGACGTTGTGGTCGACGATGATCATTCGATCGAAGTCCTGACCGAACCGTCAGAATTTGAGGCTGTCCGGGATAAGATGGTCGAGTCAGGTTTCAAGCCCGAGAACGCGCAGCTCACGATGCGTGCATCAACCAGCGCGGAGCTGGGCGTCAAGGAAGCGGCGTCCATGATCAAGCTACTCGAAATGCTCGAGGATCTCGATGATGTGCAGGAGGTGTACAGCAACGCCGATATCTCCGAAGACGTGCTTGCGCAGATTTGAGACAGGCATGACAGAGACAAAACGCATACTCGGAATCGACCCGGGATCCCGCTTTACAGGATTCGGCGTCCTCGATTTTAACGGTGACAGGCCCACTTATATTGCGAGCGGCACGATCAAGACTCCGAATGGTACTTTTTCGGATCGCTTGAAGAAGATTTTCGTCTCGGTGAATGAAATCGTCGAACAGTATCAGCCTGAAATCGTGGCGATTGAAAGCGTTTTCATGGCGCGCAACGCGGGTAGCGCGCTGAAACTCGGACACGCGCGTTCGGCGGCGTTGTGCGCAACGTTCGGCTTTGATGTGGAAGTGTTCGAATACGCACCGCGCGAGATCAAACTGGCGGTTGTTGGTACGGGCTCAGCCAGCAAGGAGCAGGTACAACACATGGTTGTATCGTTGCTGCAGCTGGATGGCGTTCCTGCGGCCGATGCGGCAGACGCCCTGGCAGCGGCTATCTGCCACGGTCACCGCAGCCGCATGCAGGAACGCCTGAGCAACGAAGACCTCATGGGGAGCTTACGATGATTGGTTCCTTGCGCGGCAAACTGATGTTCAGGCAGGCACCGCAGATTATCATTGAGTGCCAGGGTGTCGGCTACGAGGTGGAAACGCCGATGTCCACTTTTCTGGAGCTGCCGTCGATCGGCGATGAGCTGTTCCTGCACACGCACCTGCTGGTGCGCGAGGACGCGCAGATACTGTACGGTTTCGGGTCACTCGAAGAACGCAGCCTCTTTCGAATGCTTTTGAAAATATCCGGAGTCGGGGCGAAGATGGGACTCGCGATACTGTCGGCGATGAGCGTTGCGGATTTTCAGCGTTGTGTCGAGTACGAAGACGCGGCGACGCTGGTGAAGATTCCGGGAGTCGGCAAGAAGACTGCGGAGCGCCTGATCATCGAGATGCGCGACAAGATCGTTTTTGCACCGGCTGCACCGGGTGACAAGAAGGTATCTGTCGAGGCGAGCCCACGAAGTGAAGCTGTCGACGCGCTGGTCGCACTGGGCTACAAGATGGGCGAGGTGAACAAGTTGATTGGTGCGATGGATGTCGACGGGCAGTCCGCAGAAGATATCATTCGCCAGGCACTGCGGCAGGTGGCGCAATAAGTCATGGCGGGCATTGAGCACGATCGACTAAGCAGCGCCGAACCTCGATCAGAGGACCGCGCTTTTGACCGGGCGATTCGTCCACGGACGCTGAATGAATATGTTGGTCAGCCGGGCGTCAAGAGACAGATGAGGATCTTCATTGAAGCGGCGCGCCGGCGCAGCGAAGCCCTGGATCATGTGCTGATTTTCGGCCCGCCGGGACTTGGCAAGACGACACTGGCGCACATCATCGCCAATGAGATGGGTGTCAATATGCGCCAGACGGCGGGCCCGGTTCTCGAAAGGCCTGGCGACCTCGCGGCCATATTGACGAATCTGGAACCCAATGACGTGCTGTTCGTTGACGAGGTGCATCGGCTGAGTCCGGTCGTCGAGGAGGTGCTCTACCCGGCCATGGAGGACTTTCAGCTCGACATCGTCATTGGTGAGGGTCCGGCGGCACGTTCGATCAAGCTCGATCTGCCACCATTCACGCTGGTGGGCGCAACCACCCGCGCAGGCCTGTTGACGTCGCCATTGCGGGATCGCTTCGGCATCGTACAGCGACTCGAGTTTTACTCCACGACGGACCTCGAAGCGATTGCCAACCGGTCTGCGGGCATTCTGAATCTACCGATCGAAGAGCAGGGCGCAACGGAAATCGCCAGACGCGCACGTGGTACGCCGCGAATCGCAAACCGGCTGCTGCGACGGGTTCGCGACTTCGCCGAGGTGGAAGCGGCCGGTGTCGTCAGCGGCGAAGTCGCCGTCAGCGCAATGGACATGCTGCAGGTCGATCCGAACGGTTTTGACGCGATGGATCGACGTTTGCTGCAGACGATCATCGAGAAGTTTGACGGTGGCCCCGTCGGAGTGGAAAGCCTCGCCGCTGCTGTTGGTGAGGAGCGCGGCACCATCGAAGATGTCATCGAACCGTATTTGATTCAGCAGGGTTTCATGATGCGCACGGCTCGAGGTAGGGTGGCTACCAGGAACGCGTATTTGCATCTCGGCCTCCGGCCGCCGGTCACTGAGCGGCCGGCAGAATTGCCATTGTTCGATCAGGACTGAGCGACGCATGCCCGCCAGCGACAACGTCAGACCCTTCGAGTGGCCCGTGCGCGTTTATTACGAAGACACTGACGCGCAAGGAGTTGTCTACTACGCCAACTACTTTCGCTTCATGGAACGGGCGCGCACGGAATGGTTGCGAGATTTGGGCGTTGACCAGGTGGCCATGATGCAGCAGGAACGACGAATTTTTGTCGTCACCGAGACAAAGGCCGAATTCATTGTGCCAGCCCGATTCAACGATCAGATAGTGGTGACAGCTCGCCTTGCTAAACTCTCGCGAGCGACGTTTGACATCGAACAGAACATTTATCTCGACGGCCGGGACGGCAAGTTATTGTTGCGAGGCGGCGTGCGTGCTGCGGTTCTCAATGCGGATACCTTGCGACCCACGCGAGTTCCGGCATCGATCTTTGAGGGAATGAAACCATGACATCAGATATGTCCATTGTCGGCTTGCTGATTGAAGCCAGCATGCCGGTGCAAATTGTAATGCTGTTGCTGATTCTCGCTTCGCTGGTCTCGTGGAGCATCATCTTCACGAAACGGCGGCTGCTTAGGCGCACGACGGATGCATCGGATGATTTCGAGGCGAATTTCTGGTCTGGCGGTGATTTAAATACCTTGTACCGCAGCACGACGCGTGACAGGGTCGGCAATGTCGGCATGGCCAGTATTTTCGAATCCGGTTTTCGTGAATTCACTCGTGCGCTGCAGCAAGGTGATGTCAGCGCGGACAAAGTGGTCGAAGAGTGTCGCCGCGCCATGCGGGTCGCACAAATGCGCGAAGTCGATCGTCTCGAGCAAAGCCTGGCGACATTGGCGACGATCGGCTCGACGAGCCCTTACGTCGGCCTGTTCGGCACGGTATGGGGCATCATGAACGCGTTCATGGGGCTCGCGAATGTGCAGTCGGCGACGCTCGCTGTTGTCGCACCGCCAATCGCCGAAGCGTTGATCGCGACAGCCATGGGACTGTTCGCGGCGATTCCGGCCGTCATCGCCTACAACCGCTATGCCGATAAGGTCGTGCGTCTCGAGTATCGTTATGACGGTTTCACGGAAGAGTTCTCGAGCATCCTGCAGCGTCACGCACGTAACAAGACCGGAGCCTGACATGGCAACGCCACTGCAAAAACGCAAACTCATGGGCGAAATCAACGTCGTGCCTTACATTGACGTCATGCTGGTCTTGCTTGTCATCTTCATGGTGACGGCGCCGCTCTTGACGCAAGGCGTCAAAGTCGAGTTGCCCAAATCCGGCGCTGAGCCAATCGAGGATGTTCCCGATCATCCGCCGTTGGTGCTCAGTGTCGATGCACAGGGCAATCTTTACGTTAACGTCGGTGATGATGAGGACGAGCCGGCAACGGCCAAGGAAGTCGTCGCCCGAGTCGGTGCTGTAATGCGCAATCGCCCGGATACACCCATTTTGATCAAAGCTGATCGCTCGGTGCCGTACGGCAACGTTGTCGGTGCGATGGTGCTGTTGCAGCAAGGCGGCGCCGAAGCTGTCGGATTCGTTACAGATCCTCTGGATACCTACCCGGTACCTGAATAGGTCGTTGCGTGGTTCGCGATACACACAATGTGATTCCTGTGACTCTGGCGTTGCTCCTGCACGTGCTGTTGTTTGGCTCACTCATTGTCGTGCTGGATTTCGGCGACCGGGCACGACCGGCCGTGCCGCTGGCGATCAAAGGCACGCTGGTCACGGATAATGCGATCGTCATTCCGCCAAAGGTGGAAGAGGCCCCGCCGCCCAGACCCGACACGAGCGAGCAGGATCGCCGACGTGCCGAGGAATTAAAGCGTCAGGAAGATGCGCGAATTGAACAGGAGCGCCTCAACCGCATCAAACAGCAGGAACAGGAGCGCAAGCGGGCGGAAGCGGAAGCCGAACGCAAACGTCAGGCCGATGCGGAAAGACGGCGTGTCGAGGAAGAGGCCGAAAAAGAACGCAAGCGGGTTGAAGCCGAGCGGGCGCGAGAGGCGGAAATTGAACGGCAGCGACTTGAGAACGAACGTCTGCGGGCCGAGGCGGAGGCCGCACGACAGGCCGAGATTGACGCCGAGTCCAATCGGCTGGATGCCATGACGGCCACCGCAGAGGCGGCCTACATATTCGCGATTCAGCAGAAAATCGTTCGTAACTGGGTTCGGCCACCCACAGCGACGGCCGGCATCGAGTGCATTGTCAACGTGCGGCAACTTCCCGGTGGTGAGGTAGTCAACGTATCATTGGGCAGCTGCAACGGCGACGAGGCGGTTCGACGGTCAATCGAAGCAGCCGTTTACAAGGCATCACCGTTGCCGGCACCGGCAGACCCGAGCGTATTTGATCGCAATTTGCGGTTAGAATTCAGACCCACGGACTAGAGACCCAAGCGAATGCGAAACGAGGCCATTGTGCGCAAATTCCTGGTAAATACCTGTTTGATTTCAATCATGCTGACGGGAGCTGCGCGGGCAGAGCTCACCATCGAGATTACCGAAGGTATCAAGCGCAGGCCGATTGCGGTTGTGCCGTTTGGTTTTGAAGGCGCGGCCGGCATGCCGCTGAACGTTGCCGAGGTCATCAGCAGCGATCTCACACGCAGCGGGCGATTCGCACCGATTGCCGAAGACGACATGCTGCAAAAACCGACATCCGGCCTTGAAATGGATTTTGATGACTGGTCGATACTCGGCGTTGAGGCGGTCGTGGTGGGTCGCGTGACGCAAACGGGCGAAAACGCTTACAGTGTGCAGTTCCAGCTGTTCGACGTGTTCGGTCGCGATCAGCTTGTGGGTTACCGCATGCCGGCGAGTCGCGGCACGTTGCGCCGCGTGGCGCATCGCGCGGCAGACATGATTTACGAGAAGCTCACCGGTATCAAGGGCGTCTTCGACACCAAAGTTGCGTATGTGACGGCGGAGCAGCGCGCTAACGGTCGGCTGTATTCGCTCATGGTCTCGGACCAGGACGGTGAGAACGAGCACAAGATCATGGAAAGTAATGATCCGATCATGTCGCCTGCCTGGTCGCCGGACAGCCGCCGGCTGGCTTACGTATCGTTTGAAGGGCATCGCTCTTCCATTTTCATTCAGACGCTGCGCAGCGGTAATCGCATCCAGGTTTCCAGCAAGCCCGGTATTAACGGCGCGCCGGCATTCTCGCCGGACGGTCGCGAACTGGTTCTGACACTGGGCGGTCTGGACGGCAATCTCGATATCCACGTGCTCGATATCAATAAACGCGAGACGCGGCGCCTGACGACGCATCGATCGATCGACACGGAGGGAAGCTGGTCCCCGGACGGCCGCTACATCTATTTCACATCAGACCGCAGTGGCGGCCCGCAAATATACCGGGTGTCGGCTGCGGGTGGCACGCCCGAGCGAGTGACCTTCGAGGGGAGTTATAATGCGCGCCCCCGTTTGTCGCCGGATGGTGAGAAACTGGCTATGGTGCATCTCGATCGCGGCAATTACCGCATCGCGGTGATGGACATTAAACGCAAGGACCTGCTCGTGCTATCGGCGGGTAGCCAGGACGAATCGCCGAGCTTCGCACCGAACAGCGATATATTGATTTACGCAACACGCCCCGGACGCAACGGCGTGTTGGAGAGCGTGACGGCTGATGGCTTGATCCGACAGCGGCTGGCTTCCGGGCAAAGCGATGTCAGAGAGCCCGTGTGGTCGCCGTTTCAACGCTTTTGAAGGCGATATGTTAGATTAAGTTAATGTTATAATTCATTGTATTTAAATATTTTTTCACGAAAGCCATTTTTCAAGGACTTCGACATGTCTCAGTACAAATTACTCGTTGTTTCGCTATTTCTCGTGACTCTGGCGGCTTGCGCATCGCAGGATATCCCGGACCCGGATCCTATGGACACGACCTACGGTAGTGAGGATGGCGCGAACACCGATAGCATGGACGGTAGCGGCCTCGGCGATGGCGAATTCGTCGACTACGACCCCGATGCGGGCGAGCTGACGAATACCATCTATTTCGATTTCGATTCCTATGAGCTGCGGCCCGACGATGCGGAAATTGTCGCCCGACATGGGCGGCAGCTGGCCGAGAATTCGCGCCTGAATGTGCGTCTCGAAGGTCACGCTGATGAGCGTGGGTCGCGTGAGTACAACATCGGACTTGGAGAGCGTCGTGCGCAGGCTGTGCGCCGCGTGATGTTGATTCAGGGCGCGTCGGCGTCGCAGATCGCCACGGTCAGCTTCGGCGAGGAACGGCCGGCTGCGTTTGGCAGCAACGAGGATGCCTGGGCGCAAAACCGCCGTGTGGAAGTCAAGTACACGAACTAGGTCGACATTGGGTGGATTGGACGATGAAACGGTCGAGTTTTCTGCTGTTGATGGCGGTTGCGCTGAGTGGCTGCAGCTTGTTGCAGCCACCGCCCTCTGAGGATCCGGTTCAGATCCGGCTGGCGGACATGGAGCGCCGACTCGAAACGATCGAGCGTGTCATGGACAACCAGAGTCTGGTGCAGTTGTCGCAGCAGGTGAGTGCACTGGAACGGCGTGCTGATCAGTTACAAGGTAGCGCCGAGACGCTGCAATATAATTCCGAGGATACCGCCGAGCGACAACGGCAGCTGTACGCGGATCTCGACTCACGCATTCAGGACCTGGAGAGCCGCATGCAGGCTAGCGGCGGCAACAGTGTCCTCGATGGCGGTACGTTGCCGCCGGGCCAGCTGCCGGTGCCGGGCGGCTCGGATCGCGACAACTATCAGGTAGCCTTCGAGCTACTCAAAGAGGAGCGCTATGACATGGCGGCCGTCGCGTTCAAGCAGTTCCTGCTCGCATTCCCGGACAGTGAGCTGGTCGATAATGCGCAATACTGGCTGGCTGAATCCTACTATGCATCGGACAATTTTGAGCAGGCGCTGCGGGATTTCCAGGCGGTCATTGACGAGCATCCACGCTCCAGCAAGGTGCCTGACGCGCTCCTTAAAATGGGCTTCTGCAATTACAATCTGCAGCGCTGGGACGCCGCACGCGTGACCTTGACGCGTGTGCAGGCTGATTACCCGGAAACGACGGCCGCAAGACTCGCGGGTCAATACCTTACCCGAATGGAGTCCGAGGGCGTTTGAAACCCGATCCGCTTGTCATTTGGCGGCGGTTCGGTATCATGCCGCCGGCATTCCGGTGGCAATCTGCCACAGACACAGCGGGGCGTTAGCTCAGAGGTAGAGCATTCGGCTTTTAACCGACTGGTCGTAGGTTCGATCCCTACACGCCCCACCATTTCTTCAGCCGTAAATGTTTCAAATAAAACAGGCGACGGCGGAAAATTCAGCCGCTATCATTCACGCTTTTGCGCTTGAGGCGCTTCGTGCAGAATCGTTGGAAAATTCACAAGTTCGGTGGCAGTAGCCTCGCGGACGCTGATTGCTTTGGTCGTGTCGCCGGATTGCTGTTGGATCGCGGCGACGATCGCATGGGCGTCGTCGTCTCGGCAATGGGCGGAATGACCGATGCGCTGCTCAACCTGGTGGCGCTTGCGGAGCGCGATGACGAGGCGTTTGTTGCCGGTCTGCAGGCAATTGGCAAACGCTACACCGATGCGGCCAGGGCCCTGCTGGATAGCGACCGGCTACCCGCTGTGCTGGATGAGTGGAGCAAGGATGCCGCTGACATCGAGGATATCCTCAAAGCAATCGCGCTGGTGAAATCGGCGCCGCAGCGCAGCCGCGATGTCGTTTCCGGTTATGGCGAGATCTGGTCAGCCAGGCTGCTGGCCGCACGCCTCGAACAGGAATCCGCTGAACGAGGCGGCACCTGGATAGATGCGCGCCGGGTGATCACCGTGAGCCAGACAGAGCTGGGCCCTGCGGTTCTGTGGGACACCTCGCAGGCCAGGTTCGATAGCGCTGTGCCCCAGGACTTCACGGGCATAGCCGTCATCACCGGCTTTATCGCTGCTGACGAGGATGGCTTGCAGACCACTCTGGGCCGCAACGGTAGCGACTATTCCGCGGCAATCTTCGCGGCGCTCAGCAATGCCAGCGAATTGACTATCTGGAGCGATGTCGACGGCGTCATGAGCGCCGACCCGCGTTGTGTGCCGGAAGCCCGGGTGATCGAGCAACTCACCTACAACGAGGCCATGGAGCTGGCGTACTTCGGCGCCAAGGTCATTCATCCACAAACACTCGGACCGGTCGTCGAAAATGATATTCCGGTGATCATCCGCAACAGCTTCAAGCCGCAACACCCGGGCAGCCGCATCGAGGCGGTGCCGGCAACCGCAGACGACATCAAGGGCATAACGGCGATCGGCGAAATGGCACTGGTAAACCTCGAAGGCTCGGGGATGATCGGTGTGCCGGGAACGGCCGACCGTTTGTTTGCCGCGCTGAAGAGGGCGGGCGTTTCGGTCACCCTTATCTCTCAGGCCAGCTCCGAGCACTCCATCTGCATCGCCGTGCCACAGGACGTTGCGGAACGAGCAAAGCAGGTTGTCAGCGAGGCCTTCGCGGACGAATTACTGAGCGGCCAGATTCAAAGGGTCGATGTAACCGATGCACAGAGCATTGTCGCCGTGGTCGGCGACGGCATGGCCGGCACACCGGGTGTCGCGGGTCGATTTTTCGGCACGCTGGGCCGTGCGGGAATCAACATTCGTGCTATCGCTCAGGGCTCTTCCGAACGAAATATCTCGGCAGTCGTCGATTCCGACGAGGCGGTACGTGCGTTGCGCGCGGCGCATTCGGGCTTCTACCTCTCATCAAAAACCATATCGATTGGTCTTATTGGTACGGGCACCGTCGGCGGCACCTTGTTGCAGCAAATCGAAAAGCAATCCAGGCGGCTCGTCGACGACTTTAATCTCGACTTGCGTGTGCGGGCTATCGCGCGCTCGAAATCCATGCTGTTAGGTGATCGTCGTATCGATCTTGCTAACTGGCAACAGAAGTATGAGCAGGGTTCCGTGGATATCGATCTCGAGGCGTTTGAGCGACACGTCAATCCCGATCATTTGCCGCACGCCGTGATCATTGATTGCACAGCCGAGGAATCGATTGCGACACGCTATGCCGGCTGGCTGGAACGCGGGATCCACGTCATTACACCGAACAAGAAAGCAGGCAGCGGCCCGATCGCCGCCTTCGAGGAATTGCAGGCCAAAGGCAAACACGGGAGTTCGCATTTCTTTTACGAGACCACGGTAGGCGCCGCGCTGCCGATCATCACGACGCTGCAGGATCTGACGGATACCGGTGATGAGATTCGCTCGGTGCAGGGCATATTCTCTGGCACGCTGGCGTATCTGTTTAACGTTTACGATGGCAACACACCGTTTTCCAGCATTGTGCGGCAGGCGCGCGAAAGCGGCTATACCGAACCCGATCCACGCGACGATCTGTCGGGAATGGACGTCGCCCGAAAACTGATCATCCTGGCCCGTGAACTGGGCCACAAGACAGAGCTTGGTGACTTTCCGGTGGAGAATCTCGTACCTGAGCCGCTGCGCGAGGGCAGCATCGACGATTTTCTTGAGCGACTTGGCGACTACGACGAGCATATGCGGACGATTTATGAGAAAGCCAGGACGGCGGGCAAGAAACTGCGCTACGTTGGCCGGCTGGATGCCGCCGGAAACGCCGCGGTGGGTCTCGAATCGGTAACGGCTGATCACCCATTCAGTAATATCAATTTGACGGATAATATCGTGCAATTCGAAACCGATCGTTACTCGGCCAACCCGCTGGTCATACAAGGTCCGGGAGCAGGCCCCGAAGTGACCGCAGGCGGCGTATTCAGCGACCTGCTGCGGCTCGCCAAATACCTGAGTTGGGATGACTGACGTGGTCGAATCCGTAACTGCGTTTGCACCCGCGTCGATTGGAAATCTGGCTGTCGGTTTCGACATGCTGGGGCTGGCGCTGACGGGCGTCGGTGACCGCGTTATCGCACGCAGAACAGACGGCACTGGAGTCACAATCGCAGAGGTGCGTGGTCTCGATGGTGAACTGCATCCGTATCTGTCAACCGACCCGGATCACAACACAGCCTCCATCGCTGCACAGGCGCTTTGGAAAGAGTACGGCGCTGATGGCGGCGTTGAGTTGAAGGTCCACAAGGGCATTCCATTGCAATCGGGAATGGGCAGCTCGGCCGCGTCAGCCGTCGCAGCAGCCGTTGCCGTCAATGCGCTGCTGCCAAATCCGCTGGCCGACCGGCAACTGCTGCCGTATGCACTCGAAGGCGAAAAATACGCCAGCGGCGGACTGCATGCCGATAATGTGGCGCCCTGCCTGATGGGCGGGATGATCTTGTGTCCGCGGGTTTTATTGCCCGAGATCATTCGCGTGCCCGTTCCAAAGGGTCTCAGTGCGGTCCTCGTTCACCCGGAACTTCAGGTCAATACGGCGCACGCACGCCGGAGCCTTGCCAAAGGCTATTCGATGGAGCAGTGGCTGAGCCAGCAGGGGTATCTCGCCGGTTTCATCGCGGCTTGCGCCACCGGGAATATTGCACTGATAGGCAGGACACTCAAGGATGTGGTTATTGAGCCGCAGCGTGCCTCCGCGGTGTCGTGCTTTGATGCGGTAAAAGCAGCGGCGGAGCGTGGTGGTGCCCTCGGTGTAAGCCTGTCCGGAAGCGGCCCGAGTATGTTTGCCTTGTGCAAGGAAAACGTGGCAAACAATCTCGCTACGGCGATGGAGCAGGCGTGTCGTGGTGTCGGCGTCCAATGTCAGTCGTGGGTGAGTCCGCTCGACGCGCCGGGCGCGCATGTGGAGACCTGACCATGCGCTTTGTCAGCACACGTGGTGACACAACGGTCAGCCTCGATGCTGCGCTGGTGAACGGCATCGCGGCCGATGGCGGCCTCTATGTGCCGGTCGAATTGCCGTCGTTCGAGGTCAGGGACTTCGAGGCTGCAACGACCATTCCCGAGGTTGCGGCAACCCTGTTAAGGCCGTTTTTCAGCGACTCCTCTTTGCTTGAAGACCTCGAGCAGATACTCGCTGAAACTTTCAGTTTTCCGATTCCAACTACGCCACTGCCGATGCGCGACGGCAACGCCAGCCTGCTCGAGCTCTATCATGGGCCGACCGCCGCGTTCAAGGATGTTGGGGCAGGGTTCCTTGCAGCGTGCCTCGGTCGGCTCGAGGGCGACGCAGCATCGCCACTGACGATCCTTGTCGCCACTTCGGGTGATACCGGTGGCGCGGTCGCCGCGGCGTTCGACAAACGGCCCGGCATGCGGGTTGTGGTGCTGTTTCCAGAGGGTCGCGTTTCTGCGCGCCAGGAGCACCAGCTGACCTGCTGGAGCAACAATGTGCTGTCTCTGTCGGTGCGCGGAGCATTCGACGATTGCCAGACGCTCGTGAAAGCGGCACTGGCCGACGCCGGGCTGAATTCCAGGTATCGTTTCAGCTCGGCGAACAGTATCAACATCGGCAGACTGCTGCCGCAAAGCACCTATTATGCGGCCGCCAGTCTGAGGCATCTGCGCGGCGCGGGCAGCAAACCGGGATTCGTGATTCCGACGGGCAATCTCGGCAATGCGCTGGCCTGTATCATGGCTCGTGAAATGGGCTTGCCCATCGGACCGATCGTGCTTGCGACCAATGCTAACCGGACTATTCCCGAGTATTTCTCCACTCTTAACTGGGTTCCGCGGGCAAGTGTGCAGACACTCGCATCGGCGATGGACGTAGGCGATCCGAGCAATATGGAAAGATTGCGCAATCTGCTGGGTGAGGCCGACGTCCTGCGTGAATGCCTCGGCGTGCTGTCAGTCGATGATGCGCAGATTGAAGCCGCGATACGCAGGGACTATGCCGATTTTGGATTTGCGACCTGCCCGCACACGGCGACGGCGACACATACCTTTCATGAACTCGACGACGAATTGCGCAGGCAGCATGACTGGATACTGGTCGCTACAGCACACCCCGCGAAATTCGAAACAATCGTCGAGCCGCTGATTGGCGCTTCGGTTCCGTTGCCAGATGAGCTTGCCGAGATTATGGCGCGGCCGAGTCGCTCTGTATCAATCGATCCGCAGCTTGGCGATCTTGCAGCGGCAATGTCGGGGCATTTCGGCTGATGGCCGAGCTACTGACAGCGGAAAACGTCTGGTGGCCCGCGCTGATTGGTGTGCTTGTATTGCTGGTGATATGGTTTCTGTATCGTCGGCGCGACGCCGGCAACCGGCTCAAGAAAGTCCTGAGTGACATCGGTTACGATCGTATCGAGCACCTGCTGATTCCGAACGGTGATGATGGCGAGATTCAGATCGATCACCTGCTGCTGACGTCTCAGGGCTTGCTGATCATCGACATCAAGGAAGCTGTGGGCACAATATTTGGCAGCGATAAAATGACCGAGTGGGCTGTGATCAGCAACGAACGCCGCTACGCCTTTCCGAACCCGCAGGCGGCGCTCTACGATCGAATCGCAGCCGTGCGTCACATCGTCCGGCAAGTGCCGGTGGCAGGACGGATTCTGTTTCTTGACGGCGCCGAGTTCACGAAGGGCGTGCCCAGTCTGGTCACCAATCTCGACGAACTTCTGGACGAGTTCGGCGAGGCGGATAAAACCGCGGCGAAGCGAAAAGTCGATGCATTCAAACCGCACTGGGACTTGATTCGCAAGGCTGCGCTGGACACGCAGGTTGATCGAATGCTCGGTCAGCGGATCAAGTGACCGAGACTGTCACGATGGCCGGAGGTGTCAAGATACGCAAGGCGGACGACGATGACATCAAGGACCTGTCGGCGATCGGGCATGCATCGTTCAGACAAGCCTACGAAGCCTGGTCTCACCCGGACGACCTGGTTGCACACCTTGATGCCTTCTTTAGCGAAGAGGCGATTCGTAAGGAGATGCAGTTGCCCGGGCACAATTATCTCATTGCCATGAACGATGCGGTGGCCGCAGGTTTTGTGAAGATTCGCGAGAATACACGTCCCGACGAAGTGCCGGCAACGCGTGCGCTCGAACTGCACCAGGTATACGTCATGCCCGAGCAGCAACGGTGCGGCATCGGCGGAATGCTGATAGAGGCCGCCGCCAGTTTTGCTCGTGACAAGGCTGCCGATGGCATCTGGCTTTCGGTTTGGGAATACGCACCGTGGGCCGTGAACTGTTACCGTAAATATGGCTTCGACGTGGTAGGCACGGCAGATTTTCAGTTGGGGCGGACCGTGTACACCGACCTGCTAATGTGGCGATCAACCTGAATGCCGAGCGGCGTTCAGCACGAGAAGGTGGTTTCCGGAGCGACTAGTCCAGGTTAAAGAATTGCATGGCATTGTTGGTGGTGATGTTCGCTACGTGCTCCACGCGTTGCCCTCGCGCTTCCGCCACAACACGCACTACTTCAGTCAGATAGGCCGGTTCGTTCCGCCGCGACCTGGGCCTCGGTTGAATTGTCCGTGGCAGCAGGTACGGCGCATCGGTCTCGATCAGCAGCCGGTCATCGGGAATGATCGAAACAATGTCATGCAAATGCGCGCCCCGGCGCTCGTCGCAAATCCAGCCGGTGATGCCGATCCACAGCCCCATGGCGAGGTATTCACGTAGTGACTCACCTTCGCCCGTGAAGCAATGGGCGACGGCCCTGGACAGCCTGGGCAGCATCGGTTCGAGGACTTCGACGAAGTCGTCGTGTGCGTCACGCTGGTGCAGGAACACGGGCAAAGCCGTCGCGGCGGCGATCTCCAGCTGCGCCTGAAACGCTCGCAGCTGATCCGAACGTGGCGAGAAGTTGCGGAAGTAGTCCAGCCCGCACTCGCCGACGGCCACGACTGCAGCGTCTTCGGCCAATTCGGTGATCAGCTCGATGCTGCTCTCGTCAAAATCCGCCGCATGGTGCGGATGTACGCCAGCCGTCGCATACAGGCGGCCCGGCTCGGTTCGGGCCAACGTGACGGCGTCGATACTGCCCTGATTGCTGCTGCCGGTAACAATCATTTTCGTTACGCCGGCATCGCTGGCGCGCTGCAGCACTGCGTCGCGGTCCTCATCGAAACTGTCGTGCGTCAGATTGGCACCTATATCGATCAGTGGGTAGGGCATTTTTTTCTCTCGGGTTGCAACCGTTTCAGCGTCCGGGGTATCTAAACAGTAGATATTCCCAGGGGACTATAAGATGAACAAGGCATTGATCAAGAGCGCATTCACGGTCGGTTTGCTGGCCATGTTGTTGGTGGTCCCGGTGTATGGCGCTAGCGTCAACAAGAGCATCAGGATCGATGCGGGCAGTGAAGCTGATGGTGCGACGACTGTCAACGGCAGCGTGTCGGTGGGTGAGGGCGCCGTCGTGAGCGGCTCGCTGGAGACCGTCAACGGCAAGATTCGCGTTGATGACGATGCCACGATCGAAGATGCCCAGACCGTCAATGGCAGCCTGAGTATCGCGGACGGTGTCAGGGCCGAGGACCTGACTACGGTAAACGGTGCGATCAGAGTCGGCGCAAATTCAATCATCTCCGGGGAGGTTGATGCTGTAAATGGCAGCATCATGCTGGCAAAAGGCAGTAAAGTGGCCAAAGATGTCGGTAACGTGAATGGCAGCATCGAGCTCCAGGGCAGCGTGGTGGGCGGCAACGTCAGTACGGTTAGCGGTGATGTCGACCTCAGTGATGCCGCGGTCATCGAGGGCGACCTGATCATTGAAAAGCCGAATTCCTGGGGCTGGGGCAACAATAAATCCCGCGTGCCCAAAGTCATCATCGGGCCTGGATCTGAAGTCCGGGGTTCTATCAAGCTGGAGCGCGAGGTCGAACTGTATATCAGTGACACGGCGAAAGTCGCCGCGGTCGAGGGTGCGATGGCGA
>JAOTVR010000143.1 GCA_029863305.1 Gammaproteobacteria bacterium
TCATACTCTACGACTTCGTCGATCCAGTTGCCCAGGATGTCGTAGTTGATACAGCCTGGAGAGTAGTTCGGATGCCCTTCAGGAGGACAGTCATTGGGGTCGAAGCTGAGCCGTCCACTCGCCTCGAGCTTAAATCCTTCGTCGATAGAGGCCCCGGCCGGGAAGCCTGGAAAATCAACAACCGCGACCGGCGCAGCGTTCGCGGACGGCGGGTCGCAGGCGAAAAACTGATTAAAATCCTCGCCGGGCACGGGAGCCCACAAGCATGAATATGTACCGTAGTGCACGACCGAGCTGTCGAGATTAATGCTGCACGTGGGTGGCCAACTCGTCAGATCGTCGAGGCTGCAGTTTGTAGACGGTCCACGGACAACATTCCTGACAGGCTTCGCCAGAATCGTCGGAACTGCATCGTCCGTTTTCGGTTGCGTGCCGACCCAACTTACGACAGTTTCAGTCACCGATGTATTCGATCCGTCGATGCGTGACAGGTCGTCCCAGCCGCACCACGTGAACAGCGGAGCTATGCTGTAGCAGATGTTGTTGTCCTGGTCCCAGATCCTAATCTTTACGTCAACCTGGGGCGTGTCCGGGCTCAGGGCACGAACTGCCCTCCAGTACGGAGTAATCCGCGTGGCAGAGGTCTCCAGCCACGGTCCTCCCCAGTGGCTCTCGTGTTCTGTCTGGCCGGCCTCGGTCAGATTGGGCAGCAGAATCGCCTCCTGAAAAACGCCGAATTCCGGCGTGTTAGCCTCGACGACATCGACCGGCGATTTATAGTAGCCCCAAACGTCGGGAACGATGCTGCCTGATACGTTTTTCGGAAAGAACGTGATCTCCGGGTAATAATCGGGGTTACTGAGGCGCAGCGCCGTAAACGGAACGCAATCGTGGCATTCACGTTCTTCGACCTTGGTGATGACGACACTGACACGTGTCGCGCCCTGGTTGAGCTTGTTCGCTTCGTCGGTGAATTCGCCCGGATAGTGATCGACGAGAACGATATTCACGGTGTCCCGCGGCAGTCCGACCAGCGAGGGCAGCAATTTGGGATTGGTGAACCCCGCGACTTCCTCAAGAGATGTGAATCGATCCCAGTCGTCGTTAATCGCCGGGCAAATACCCAGCACATCATCCATAAACGCCTCAAACGCGGCCAGGCCCAATGCTCCATTGATTGAGTCTTTTACGGTGCCGAGCAGAGTCTCGATCAGTTGTTCGAATTCTGTAGGATCCGTCGTGCCCGCCGGGGGCGACTTGATGCCAAGAAGATCTGTGAGAAGCTCCAATGGATCATAATATGCGCTTACGTCAGAGTAGACAGTTGGCAGGTTGCACAGCAGCCTTCGGGTAATCATGTCGGGGAAATCGGATGCGTCGTCCGCCCCCATACTTACGTTCATCTGAAACAACTGCGATGTCGCGTCGAGGTTTACACGCTCCAGAGCGAGCATCTCCATCTCTCCGAACAAGCGGCCCTCGGTGTTCCAGGTGTCGGCTCTCGGAAAGCTGGTGCCGGGTGGGTTGAAATCATCGAAGCCTTGCGCGACGATTTTCGGCCAGATATAGGGCCGTATCGCCGGGTCAAGCGCGGCGACCGGAACATTGCCGTCATAGCTGACGATGATCTGCTTGCCGGCTGCCTGGAGGGTGGCCAGCATTGCGCTGTCGGTCAGGCTGCTCTCCGCGAAGGTCTGTATGCCTACAGTCGAGATTAATTGGTCGAAAATGGCATTGAGATCGTCCGCGGTCATCTCGCCATTGCCTTTCAGCATCTCCGAGAAATTGAGAATGATGATCTCTCGCTCGCGCCCGGGAATCGGAACACCCGTCCCATCGACAAGGAAATTCCGGACGTGCTCGAAGATTTCGGTGCTCGAGGGACCGGCGAACGTGTTGTGAGTGTAATAGCCATCTGTGGCGGGAAGCGCAATGATGTCACCGATGCCGAGGCTAATCAGTAAATCGACAAAGCCCTGCATGTATTGGTTATCAGCCGGGGTCACTCTGAAAAATCGAAGGTCGAGGACCCGTGCGCCAAGACTCAGTTGACCTTCAATATTCGCGGTCTGTGTTATCGCCCAGTCCTGAAGGAACAGGCCGGCGACAATGCCCAACAGTGGCGTGTCGGTGTAGAACTTCAGCGGTTCCTTGCGACAGGAATCGCACGCCGGGAGCAATTTGGTGCCGTAACTTCCGGAGTTGCTTGTGCCCGGAAAGATGAATTCTGCGAGCGTCTGGTCCATCGGGGACGGATTGGCACCGTATTTTGTTACAAGATCGCCCATCCACCGGTCCCGGTTGACCTGGGCGAATGCGGGCGCCACCAGCAAAGTCTGGACTAGCGATACAATGAGTGCCGCTAGAAGAATCCGCGAGCGCTTCTTCGTGCACGCACCAGCGTTGCTGGAAAACATCGAGAGACCTGTCATGTACTTCCCCAGTGCGGAAACAACCTTCAGTTGTCCGCTGGGTTCCGGAGGAACCCCCATGAGTTGTCAGTTTGTCATCGTGAAACGAATCATCACGTTTACAAGACTGCCATTCGGCAACCGGCAACTCTTGCGACCTGGTGAAGAAGATCAGGTGGCCGCTGTAAGGAACGGGAAGTGCAGGTCTTTTACATAACCGTTTTGGAACGGTATCGCTTTTAGTGCTTTTATTATTGTTGCTCAATTTATACGGCAAATGAGAATGAAAATCATTATTTATTACGATTGATCACAAACCTCGATTGCGCAGCGACCGGTCGAAGACAGTCGTTGTCGACAACATCTGGGAAAAACAGCTCATTTTCCGTGACAACACTGAGTCTGAGGAGTAGCCTCTAACGCTATAAGAACTAAGAAAAAGGGATGCAACACCAACGCGGCGTCCCGTCGTACGGAATCACATTGGGGGGGAGGAAATGAGAATGAAGCCGCTCATCCTGTGCACCTTTGTATCGTTGATTATGTCGCTTTCTGTGTCGGTTGCCGCCGATACCTTCGTCATCCCGTTTTCCGACATACGCCAGGAAATCGATACGTCCGGCGGCGATCCGGATGAGATCATCCGCGCTTACCTTGCGAACCTGATTCGCAATGAACTCGACGCCCAGGGCTTCAACGTCGATGGCGGGCTCGTGTTCGGCGATGTTCCGGTTGATGCATTTACGCAGACTATTCAAACAGACTGCGATTTCCCGCAGCCTTACAAAGTACATACCGATGCGACCACGGCGACCATCACGCTCGATGACAGCTCCAGCCTGACGCTTGCCCTCGACAGTATTCGCTCGATTGAATTGATCGCAAGCCTGACCGGCATCATCGATACCGATGCGAGGGCCTGGGTCCGGTGGGGCCAGGATGTCCCGTTCGTCGGCGACTGCAAGACGATCAACACCGATCACGGTTGGGTCGGGCTCACCCTGCCCCTGGATATCGACCTGAGTCTGTCGCTGGATCTGAATCCGACCTACGACGCCGACCAGGTTGCAATTGTCGTCGACAAACACGCGTTGCTGGCCGGTTCCGCGCAGTTTACGGGTGGCGTGCTGCGACATGAATTCGGCCCGATCTCATTGACCGACCTCGTACTCGATTATTTCGAAGACGAACTACTCGAAAAACTCAGCACGAGAGGCGCGCAGGCGGCCGCGGATGCCATCGTCGCGCTGAACTACCAGCTCGATGGGCTTGACGAGAACGGCATCCCGGACCCGACGATCCAGCCTTTCAACGGGCCCAGCACGTTTGTTCTGAGCACGGACGAAGAGGACCAGGCCTTTATTCGGGAGCTGCTGGCGCAACTCGGCATCCCCGAGATGGTCCTGGCGATGATCGAGGACCGCGGCGTGGAAATCCTGCTGCAACTTGTCGTCCTCGAAGGGGCCGAGCGCGATCTCTTTCTCGCCAGCCTTGGTGCCGAGGTCGGATGTGAGGCGTTGCTCGGCAATTATCAGACGCCCCTCAGTAACGTGCCGATCTATGCACTGAACGGGCAAGGTTGCGAAGTCGCCGATCTCGCAAGCCAGAGTGCCGGCAGCTATTACTCCGACACATCTTGTACGAACGAGATTGCGTACAGACCGACGGACGAATTCGAGTTCTGCCTGGCACAGTTTGGCGACCAGGCAGATGCGCTGCTTGGCAACGCCGCCGCCTGGATACCGGATGCGAACCAACCGGGCGACGAGCTACCGGCAGTCGCGAGCCGTTCGTGGACCACGGTACCGACGACAGAACTCGATATGGGTGTCGTGTCCTTGCAGGGCAACTACCAGCCTTATATGAAGCAGCTCAACTACAAGACGGTCTCCGGCGTTCCGCGAGGTACGGGCACCTGCGAACTCGAGATGCGTGTCTACAAGCGCGATATAAGCGAAGGCGGCCTCAGACCTATGCTCGTCGTGCACGGCGGCACCTGGCAGAACCGCGGCTTCTCGTTCATCGGGCTTGAAGCCAGCGTGTCGCAGTTTACCGAAAGAGGCTTTATCGTCTTTGCACCGTTTTACCGCCTCGTCGGCGAAAAGGACGGCAACATCGAATGTAACGGGGCGAGCTGGCGTGAAGTCACGCAAGATGCGGAAAGTGCGCTCAACTGGGTCGTGCAAAACGGCCCGGCGCTCGGTGCGGTACAGGAACCTGTCACCGTGTTCGGACAGTCCGCCGGCGCACACCTTGCCGCATGGCTGGTCGCTAATCGGGGCAATGACGTACGCCGAACGCTGATGTATTACGGTCCGACCGATGCACTCGACTTTCTCGCGGGCGCGGTACCGCTCGGCGGGCCTTACGAGTCCTACCGTGATTTTGGCCTGAAGTCCCTGAGTCGGTTCTTCGGCTCGCAAAAAGCCAGCAACGATCTGCACCTCGAACAGATCGCCTTCGCCGGGCTGACCCCTGCATTGCTCAGCACCGATTGGCCGACACTGATTCCGGACACGGTTTTCGACCTGAGCCTTATTGATCCGCTGGCACCGCCGGTCTATGTCGCCCGCTGCGCCGCCGCGCTGCCGCTCGATCTGACGACAATAAACTTGTCGTTGCCGCCGGCCGAACTGCTTATGTGCATGAAGCAGGACCTGAGCGAATTCCTGATCCGCAATTCCTTTAATCACCAGCTAAGTGCGGCTGCGACACCGATATTCGGCATGCACGGCAGCGGTGACACGGTTGTGCCACATGCACAGGCCGTGAATCTGTGTGGCGCGATCGACGGCAGCGTGCTACCCGTCGACGCCGTCGATCCATTGACCGTTTATTCCTGCGGCGTTCACAGTCAGGTGCAAATTGTCAGGGACGCCGAGCATGCGCTGGATCTCGGTGTGTGCCTGGGCCCCCTCTGCCCTGCCGGGCTGCCCGGAAGCGAGACACGCAATGCGGCGGCAACAGCCATTAACGCATCATACATCTGGCTGACGCAGGACGACTCCGACGGCGACGGCGTCGCCGATGACGAGGATGCGTTCCCGGACGATCCCAACGAATCCGTCGACACGGACGGCGATGGCATCGGCAATAACGCGGATACCGACGACGACAACGATGGGCTGCTCGACGTCGACGAGATTCTGGCGGGCACGGATCCGACCAACGCCGATACGGACGGCGACAACGTTGCCGATGGAACCGATAACTGTGGGACGGTCGCGAATTCCAATCAGCATGATGCGGATCGTGACGGTATCGGAAATCCCTGCGACCCAGGCAATGATCTAGCACCGTTTGACTACAACGGCGATGGCAAGTCCGACATCCTCTGGCATCACAGTCTTTCAGGCGAAGTGTCGTACTGGCAAATGGACGGTGCAACGACGACGCTCGACGCCAGCATTACGGTTGTCGGCGATCTGAACTGGCAGATCGTCGGGACAGGCGACTATAACGGTGACGGCAGTGCCGACATTTTGTGGCGCAACATTACTACCGGGCAAAACTGGATGTACCTGATGAACGGCTCGTCCATAACAAGCAGCATCGGCGTCAATACGGTGCCGGTCGCCTGGCAGATTGTGGGCAACGGCGATTACAACGGTGATGGCAACGCCGACATCCTGTGGCGAAATGGCTCAACCGGACAGAACTGGATGTACCTGATGAACGGAGCTTCGATCGTCAGCAGCGTTGGCGTAAATTCGGTGCCGAGCGCCTGGCTGGTTGCCGGTAATGGTGATTACAACGGCGATGGCAAGGCAGACATCCTGTGGCGACACAGCGGCACCGGACAGACCTGGATGTACCTGATGAACGGTGCTTCGATTGCGGGCAGCGCTGGTGTCAACACGGTACCAACAGATTGGCTGGTTGCCGGTAGCGGCGATTACGACGGTGACGGCAAGGCCGACATCCTCTGGCGACACAGCGGCACCGGTCAGAACTGGATGTACCTGATGAACGGTGCAGCGATTGCGAGCAGCCTGGGTGTCAATACGGTTTCAACGAACTGGCAAGTTGCCGGTGACGGCGACTATGACGGCGACGGTAATTCGGACATCCTGTTACGCGATGGCGCCACAGGGCAAAACCTGTTGTACCTGATGATCGGCAACAGCATAGCTTCGAGCCTGAACGCCAATGATGAGGTGGACACTAATCGCCAGATCGTGAATACCGACTGAGCAGATCCGCAAGAGCGGAGCTTCTTATGCTGGCAAAGTGAGTATTGTTTCGTCTCAGTCAGTACGTACGATCTGCCAATTGATCGGTACCGTATTAACGCCCACATTGCCGGTAATTATCGAACCGTTCATCAAATACATCCAGCTCTGCCCGGTCGAACGATTGCGCCAGAGGATGTCGGCCTTGCCATCACCGTTATAATCGCCGCTAGTTGCGATTTGCCAGTCAAGATCACTAACAGTTATGACCACATGTTTACTCGCAATCACCGCACCATTCATCAAATACATTACAACCTGGCCAGTGATGTTGTTATGCCAAAGTAAATCGGTCATACCATCCGCATTGTAATCGCCACTGCCGACCACATCCCAGGTAGAATCTGGACGCGTTCCATCCCAAAGATCCACTGCCGCCGCCACGTAACTTACGCCGGTCATAAGATACATTACGACCTGGTGCGTTGTTTCATGACGCCACAGGATGTCGGCGTTACCATCGCCATCGTAGTCACCGCTATTCGCGACCTGCCAGTCAAGATCGCTGACCGTGTTAATGCCGGCACTGCTGGAAATCGTCGCACCGTTCATCAGGTACAACCAGTTCTGACCGGTTGAGCCATTTCGCCACAGGATGTCGGCCTTGCCGTCACCGTTGTAATCGCCATTCCCGGCAACCTGCCAGTTCAAATCGCTGATCGTATTCACACCGACACTGCTGGCGATCGTCGAACCATCCATCAGATACATCCAGTTCTGCCCGGTGCTGCTGTGACGCCACAGGATGTCTGCATGGGTGTCCCCGTTATAATCGCCGTTACCGACAATCTCCCAGTCGGTCGACACCGTGTTGATGCCCACGCTGGTACCGATCGCTGCACCGTTCATCAGGTACAGCCAGTTCTGGCCGGTCGTCGTCTCGCGCCACAGAATATCCGCCTGGCCGTTACCGTTCATGTCCTTCGGATAGGATGTCAGCACCGCCGCAATCGCCGCGTCCGCCTGAATCAGACCGTGGCCCGAATCGAGGTCGACGCCGGGCGCACCCATATCGATTGCGGTGTTTTTTAGCGATCGACCGAGTTCATCAGGCAAGGCTGCTGGATCGGCTTCGAGCACGAGCGCCGCCACGCCGGCAGCGTGCGGCGCAGCCGCCGAGGTGCCGGTGAAATCGTCGATGCCATCGTTGCCGATGCTGTCATCGAAAAAGAACGTCGTATTCACGCCGTCGACGGCGACGATTTCAGGTGCCTGACGGTACTCCGGCTCAGCCAGGGGTACGCCATTGACATCGAATAGCGTCGGCGCACCGCCAGCCGATGAAAACGGCCGTAACACAGGTGGCGACGTGCCGTTCTCGGGCGTATCCATGTAGAACGCCGCACCGGTCGCGATCGCGCCGCTCG
>JAOTVR010000144.1 GCA_029863305.1 Gammaproteobacteria bacterium
AACAGGCAAGGAACGTACATTCGCCCGGCTATTACGTCCACATCGACCCGGAGCAAGTGTTCGTCGGCGTTGGCATGTGGCGTCCCGAGGCGGATGCGCTGCGCGGAATACGCGAACGAATTGCCGAGAAGCCTTCCGAATGGAAGCGGGCCAGGGACGACAATGCATTTCGACGGCAATTCGAGTTGGGCGGTGAGTCGCTGACACGTCCGCCCAGGGGCTTTGATAAGGATCACGCGCTGATTGAGGACATCAAGCGCAAGAGTTTCATTGGCATCAGCAACATGCCTAGAGATGACTGTCTCGCACCACGGTTCCAACAGAAAGTCGAGACGGCATTCAAGGTGGCTGAGCCGTTCATGCGGTTTCTGTGTAAGTCCGTCGGCGTGCCGTTCTAGGGCGGCGCGGTAAGTCATGGCCGTATTTTCTGACAGCGCATTTGACGACCACGAACGTGTGCTGTTTTGCCGTGATGTCGGCACAGGGTTGCGCGCGATTATCGCGATTCACTCGACAGTACTCGGCCCGGCTGCCGGTGGCACACGCTTGTGGGAGTACGCGAACGACGACGAGGCCGTGCACGACGCTCTGCGCTTATCGCAGGGGATGAGTTACAAGAACGCGATGGCGGGCCTGAAATTGGGTGGTGGCAAAGCGGTCATCATGAAGACGCCGAACTTCGATGGCAGTGACGCACTTTACGAGCGCTTCGGCGAGTTCGTTGACAGTCTGAATGGGGACTACATTACCGCCGAAGACGTCGGTATGTCGGTTGGCATCATGGAGACTGTGGCGCGCAAGACGCGATATGTTACGGGCTTGCCACAGACTTCGGGCATGGCAGGCGGTGATCCGTCACCGAAGACCGCCTTCGGAATCCTTTGTGGAATCCGCGCGGCGGCCAGATCGAAGCTGGGCCGCGCCGATCTCGACGGTCTTACCGTGGCCGTTCAGGGGGTTGGCAAAGTCGGCTACAACCTTTGCCGACTACTGCATGAGGCCGGCGCTGGCCTTGTTGTTGCCGATATCGAAGCAGATCGCGTTGCCAGGGTCTGCGACGAATTCGGCGCATCCTCGACGGGTCTCGACGACATACTGTTTGCGGCCGTGGATGTCGTGTCGCCCTGTGCGCTCGGCGGCGTGTTTAACGAGCACACGATTCCGCGCATACAGGCAACGATCATTGCCGGCGGGGCGAACAATCAGCTCGAAACTCCGCAGGACGGGCAACGCATTGCGGATCGCGACATACTCTATGCGCCGGACTATGTCATTAATGGCGGCGGCATCATCAACGTCGCCTGCGAATACGAAGGCAACATAGACGATGCCGCTGTCATGGACCGGGTTGCCGGGATAGAAGCCCGGCTGACCGACATCTTTGAGGAGGCAGCAACGACAGGTGCGCCGACCAATGTCATTGCCGATAAAAAGGCGCGCGCGATAATCGCCGCTGCAACAACGTAACGACTAACATTATAGACCGGCAACAGGATTCGCGATCATGCCAGACAACCCTGTTCTGTGGAGCCCCGGTGACGAGCGCAAGCAGGCCACTGCGATGTTTCGCTTCATGCGGCAGCAGGGGTTCGATTGTTACGAAGACCTCTATCAATGGTCGATCGATGAATCCGCGGCATTCTGGGAAGCGCTTTGCGATTTTTGTGATGTACATTTCGATACCCCGGCGCATCAGACCTTGTCGCGGCCCGATAACATCATGGATGCCGGGTGGTTCGCGGGCAGCGAACTGAATTACGCGGCACACCTGCTGCGAGAACGCGGTGAACGCTCAGCCATCATCTTTTGCGGCGAGGACGGCAGCCGTCAGGACATTAGCTTCGAGCAATTGCGACAGGCGGTTGCTGATGTTGCCGCCGGGCTGCGACGCAGCGGCGTCAACAAAGGCGATCGCGTCGCCGGATTCCTGCCGAATTGCCCCGAAGCGATCATTGCAATGCTAGCTACATCGAGTATCGGAGCGATCTGGTCATCATGCTCACCGGATTTCGGTGTGCATGGCGTCATTGATCGCTTCGGGCAAATCGAACCCAAAGTGCTATTCGCGACCAATGGGTATTTTTACAATGGCAAACGCATCGATTCGCTACCAATTGTTGCCGGAATCGCGGCCGGGATTCCAAGCATCGATGTGACAGTCGTTTTGCCGTTTGTTAGCGGCGATCACGATTCGACACGAGTCAGAAATTCGCTTGCGTGGGATGAATTTAGTGGCAAGGGGGAAGAGTTACAGTTTCTGCCGGTCGCGTTCAACCATCCGTTGTACATCATGTACTCATCAGGAACGACCGGTGTGCCGAAGTGCATCGTGCATGGGCATGGCGGCACACTGCTGCAACATGTCAAAGAGCACGTCCTGCACACGGACATTTCGGCTGCTGATCGGCTGTTCTATTTCACGACCTGCGGCTGGATGATGTGGAACTGGCTGGTCTCTGGACTGGCTTCCGGAGCCACCCTGGTGCTTTACGATGGGTCGCCATTCTATGCCGACGGTCATGTGCTGTGGCAAATGGCCGAACGAGAAAAGATCACGGTATTCGGCACCAGTGCGAAGTACCTGTCCGCGCTGGAAAAAGCCGGCATTCGCCCGCAGGACGACTATCAACTGACGGAGCTGCGCGCCGTTTTGTCGACCGGATCGCCGCTGGCGCCCACGAGTTTTGATTATGTGTATGATGCAATTGGCGCGGATCTGCAGCTGGCGTCGATAGCCGGTGGAACAGACCTCCTGGGCTGCTTTGCGATCGGTAATCCCATCCTGCCGGTGCGCCGTGGTGAACTGCAGTGTCGCGGTCTCGGCATGGCGGTGCAGATATTTGACGATGCGGGACATGCGGTCATAGAGAAGCACGGCGAGCTCGTTTGCACACAGCCGTTTCCTTCGGCACCGGTGTGCTTCTGGAACGATGCGGATAATTCACGGTATCGCGCGGCCTATTTCGAGCGGTTCCCCGGAGTCTGGGCTCACGGGGATTACGCGGAACTTCGATCCAGTGGTGGCCTGATCATCCACGGGCGCTCGGATTCTGTGTTGAATCCGGGTGGCGTGCGCATTGGTACCGCCGAAATCTACCGCCAGGTCGAGAAACTCGATGAAGTCGTCGAGAGCGTTGCGATCGGTCAGGCCTGGGATGACGATGTGCGCGTCGTTCTGTTTGTGGTACTGCGACCCGACGTGGTACTCGATGACGAGCTTCGCGACCGCATACGCTCTGTCATTCGTGAAAATACGACGCCACGGCACGTGCCGGCAAAGATCTTCGCGGTCGCCGACATACCGCGAACGAAAAGCGGCAAAATCGTCGAACTTGCAGTACGCTCCGTGGTGCATGGAGAGATTGTCAGGAATACCGAGGCACTGGCCAACCCTGAGGCTCTCGATAATTTTCGTGGCATCGCCGAGTTGAGCGAAGCATAGGCGAGACTGCTGATGGCGGATACCGAAATCATTGGCGTCGAAGTCAGCACCGGGCGCGTGCTGCCTGAGTGGATCGATGTCAACAATCACATGAACGTCGCGTACTACGTGCTGGCGTTCGATCGCGGCGTTGACGCGTTGTGGAGCCGCTTCGGCATCACAGACGAACACATTCGGGAATACCAAAGCTCGACATTTGCGGTCGAGTCGCACGTGATTTACAGGCGCGAATTAAAGCTGGATGATCCATTTGTTGTCACGGCACAAGTGCTCGCCTTTGATGAAAAGCGTATTCATCAGTTTCAGCGTCTGTATCATGCCGGGGAGCATTTCCTGGCAGCAACCGCGGAATGGATGAACCTGCATGTTGATCTCGCAACACGCCGGGTTGCACCGTGGCCGACAACGATACTCGAGGACATTCACAAGGTTGCTGGTGCGCAGGGCGAGTGGCCGTATCCGCATGAGGCAGGGCGCCAGATGAGAATCAGCAAGCCAATTTTCAGTGTCCAGGTTGATCAACCATGAGCGGCCGGTTCTTGCTTGCCATCGACCAGGGTACGAGCAGCAGTCGCACCGTCATCTACGACCACGCGGCCACCGTGGTGAGTAGCGCCCAGCAGGAGTTTCCACAAGTCTATCCTGAGCCGGGCTGGGTCGAGCACGATCCGGAGGCGATCTGGATGTCGGTGCAGGCTGTTGCTCGTCAGGCGCTGGCCGAAGCCGGGGCGACGGCGGCCGACATCACCGGGATCGGCATTACCAATCAGCGTGAAACAACGCTGATCTGGGACCGCAAGACCGGTCAATGCGTGCACAACGCGATCGTCTGGCAGGACCGTCGTACGGCCGCACACTGCGAGCGGCTCAAATCGGATGGCGCAGAATCGCTGGTGATCGAGAAGACCGGCTTGCGACTCGACCCGTATTTCTCGGCGACCAAGATCGCCTGGATACTCGACAACGTGGCGGGCATTCGCGACCGCGCCGTCGCGGGCGAACTTGCATTCGGCACTGTTGACTCCTTCCTGCTGTGGCGTCTTACGGGCGGGCGCACGCACGCCAGCGATGCGACGAATGCGTCGCGAACACTGTTGTTCAATATTCACACTCAAGAATGGGATGATGAGCTGCTTGAGTTGTTTGATATTCCGCGGCAGCTGCTTCCCGACGTGCTCGACTCCGCGGCCGAATTTGGCGAGTCGGATGACGCGATGTTCGGGGGCGTCGTGCCTGTCCTTGGGATGGCTGGCGACCAGCAGGCAGCGCTCATTGGCCAGGCCGGTTTCGAAAAAGGCATGACCAAAAGCACCTATGGCACCGGCTGTTTCGTCATCGCCAATACTGGCAGTGATGCCCTGAGGTCGGACAACAAGCTGCTTACAACGGTGGCCAGTCGCATCGATGGCAAGGTGACCTACGGGCTCGAGGGGAGTGTTTTCGTTGCAGGATCCGCCATGCAGTGGTTGCGCGATGAGCTGCGCATCATCGATTCGGCGCCGCAGTCCGAGGACATTGCCGCTGCGACCGGAATCGTTGATGACGTCTACGTCGTTCCCGCTTTTGCGGGTCTGGGCGCGCCCTATTGGGACCCGCACGCGCGCGGCGCCATTCTCGGCCTGAGCCGCGGCAGCGGGCGAGATCAGATCGTTACTGCAACCTTGCAGGCGATCGCCTTTCAGACGCGCGATCTGAGCAACGCCATGTCCGATGATGGCGTTACGCCTTCGATCATTCGGGTCGATGGCGGCATGGTTGGCAACGACTGGTTCCTGCAGTTTCTCGCGGATATTCTCGAAATACCGGTAGAACGCCCACGAAACGTGGAGTCGACGGTGCTCGGCGCAGCGTCTCTTGCCGGCCTGCAAAGTGGTGTGATCACCTCGGTTTCGCAGATTGCCGAGTTATGGGAGCGTGATGCGTTGTTCGAACCGGCAATGACGCCTGAACGGCGCGAGCATCTGCTGGCGGGCTGGGCGGATGCCGTCTCTCGGGTCGGCACGGACCGCTAGCATGCTCAGGGCGAGACAGAAGATTGGCAAGTACCGAATTCTCGGCCGTATCTCGTCCGGCCCGCTGGCTGACGTGTATCGTGCTTTTGACACAATCCACAAAACGCGCATTGCACTCAAAATCCCGAAGTCCGGTAACCACACGGGTGAAGAAGAGTTTCTTCACGAAGTACAGGTTGCCGTAAAACTCAAACATCCGAATATTCTCTCGGTCATCAATGCGGCCTATATCGATGATCATTTCGTCATCGCGATGGAGCTTGGCAACGAATCACTTGCGGAACGCGTGGAGCGGCGCATATCCACGGTTCGAGCGATGGATCTCGCAGGCCAGGCACTTGCCGCGCTGGCCCATGCGCATGAACGCAGAATCATTCACTGTGACATCAAACCCGAGAATTTCATTCTGTTTCCGGGCAATCTGCTCAAACTCGCGGATTTCGGTTTTGCGAAGGTCAGCCTGCGCACGCTCAAGGCATCGGGGTCGGGCACGATCGACTACATCGCGCCCGAACAGGCGATGGGCCGACCCAAGTTCCAGTCCGATGTGTTTTCCATGGGACTGGTGCTGTATCGACTGTTCTCAGGCAAGTTGCCTGAATGGCCATATTCCTGGCCGATGGTTGGCCATGACCGACTGGCAGCCAGGGTGCGTCCCGAATTTGCGGAGATGTTAAGAAAAGCCATCCAGCTCGATCCGGCGCATCGATACCGCGACGCGATGCTGATGCAGGCCGAGTTCGAGCGTCTGCAAAGCCACGCGCGCCGGCAAAAACGAGCCAAAGCCAGAAATGGCAAGCGCGGCAGCTCATCGTGGCGGCAAATACAATGGCGCGAGTTCCAGAGAAAGTACCGCAAGGTGTTGCACACCACCCATCATTGCCGGCGTTGTGAGGGCCCGGTAGCCGAGAGCATGCAGGCGTGTCCCTGGTGTGGATTCGATAATCCGGCACGAGGGTCGGAATCATCACTGCCGTCGAGTTGTCCGCGCTGCGAACGTGGTGTCAAGAATGACTGGAACTACTGTTCGTGGTGTTACGGACCCGGATTTGTCGAAGAGACAAGCCGCCGCTACGCCGACAAGCGTTACAAGGCGCGTTGCAGCAACAAGCGATGTCGCGGCCAGTTGATGCCGTTCATGCGCTATTGTCCCTGGTGCCGGACCAAAGTGCGCCGGCCGTGGAAGCTGGCTGGCAGCCGACATACCTGCAAAGCGTGCAACTGGGGCATCGCCAGGGAGTTCTGGAATTACTGTGCCTGGTGCAGAGAGCCGGTGCGACATGAGTGACGACGTGGTATTGCTGGAAGGAGCTTTTCAAGCTGAGCAGCGTACGGCCTGCATCGGCGGCGGGATCTTCAGTGCGTTCACCTGCCCGTCTCCGGACAAGGATACCGAAAACGAGGACACCGTCGCTGGTATACCCTATGGCCCACAAGCGGCGGTCTTGATCGTTGCTGATGGTGCGGGGGGGCTGCCCGCGGGCAAGCGGGCGTCGCTCGTCGCCGTGACAACCCTGGTCGAGTCGCTGCACGCGGCCATGGAGGAAACGATGCTGCTGCGCACCGCGATTCTGAACGGCATCGAAGCGGCGAACGTGGCGGTGCAACAGCTTGGCAACGGCTCGGCAACGACCTGCACGGTATTGACCATCGAGGGCCTGACCGTCCGTGCGTATCAGATCGGTGATTCCGAGGCGATGGTCGTTGGCCAGCGTGGCGTGATCAGGCTGCAGACGACCGCGCATTCGCCGACGGGCTTTGCGGTCGAGGCCGGATTCCTCGACGAACGCGAAGCACTGCATCACGCGGAACGACATCTGGTGTCGAATTTTCTCGGCACCTCCGATATGCGTATCGATATCGGTGCCGAGGTGACGCTCAGACCACGCGACACGATTCTCCTGGCAAGCGATGGTCTGATGGACAATGTGCATGTCGACGAGATCATTGAGCGAATTCGTAAAGGGCCAATCGACGTTGCCATCGCACGCGTCGTCGCACTGGCTAATCGGCGCATGGATGGCGCGTCGGCCGGACAACCGAGCAAACCGGACGACCTGTCCTTGATCCTGTTTCGCAAGCCGTACCGCCTTGCGGCGACGCAGCCCCCACAAATTTAGTAAAATCAGATAATTACGATTCGAGCAGCGAGCCACGATGCGCTGCAATCAAAAGTATTGATCATGTGCGAGGGGCGTATTATCGTCATTCATGACACACAGCGGCTGACAGGGTCGGTCACGGCGCCAATTCGA
>JAOTVR010000041.1 GCA_029863305.1 Gammaproteobacteria bacterium
CGGCCCACAGCACTCGGGTCGGCGGATCGAAGCTCCAGCGCCACGGATTGCGCATGCCCCAGGCGTATATTTCGGGACAATCGGCAGCATTGAGTCCCGGGCCACATTTGTCGGGATTGGCAGCGAACGGATTACCGGCCGGAATGTTGTAGCCGGCGCCTGTGCCAATTACGTCGATGCGCAGGAATGAACCGAGAAGACGCGTCGTGTCCTGGCCGGTTTCCTGCGGGTCATTTGCGCCACCGCCGTCACCGAAACCGATGTACAACGACCGGTCGGGAGCAACGCCGAAGGCGATGTCGCCGCCATTGTGATTACTCGCAAACTGGTCGACTTCGAGAATGACTTCCTCGGTCATGCCCGCGACCGTTGGCGTTACGAGATCATCGAGAATCAGGCGTGAAATGACAGAGCGCATTTCCGTGACCGGACCGTTGATCGTGTACGAGACGAAGATCTCCGGCACCGCAGGATAGTCGGGATGAAACGCCATGCCGAGCAGGCCACCTTCCGAGGCCGTACGAAGCGACGCGAAATCATTGACATCGAGAAACGTCGACACGCTGGCCGCGACGTCCGGATCAAATACGACGATCTGGCCGGTCTTGCGCAACACAAACCAACGCGGATCTGCGACGGGCTCAACGAGCACCTTCACGGCCTGAGACATCGCGGGCAGATTTGGAAATGCATCGACGATATCCACGCCTGCACCACCTGCCCCTCTTGCCGGCGCTACGCAACTGGCGTTGCCTGGCCGCGCGTCGAGCCCGACAACAGGAGGCGGATTGCCCGGCGGAATCGGATTGTCGGTCGTCCTGGCGCCGCCGCCGCCACAGCCGGCTGTGAGCAGCCCGCACAGCAGGGTGCCCGCCAACAAGTTACGACGGATGTCATTCCATTTTGATGCACGCGCCATTGTGATCATGCCGTACCCATGCGAGGCGCCTTGAACTATATCGTCAAAAATAAACGATTGCGCCCGCATTTGACATCAGGCTGGATTTGTCGCGGTTCAGCGACGCCTTGCAAGCATCGAAGGCTTGAGTCTGGCAATCGACGGGCAGCCCATGAGCATCATGTCCCTCTCGATTTCATCGCGCAGCAAACCCATTGCGCGGTCGACTCCTGCCGGGCCTGCACCGGCCAGGGCATACAGGTACATGCGGCCGCCCGAGCAGGCAGTCGCCCCCATTGCCAGCGCCTTCAGTACATGCGTGCCACGACGAATTCCCCCGTCGACGATGATTTCGATGTCGCCGCCCACCGCATCCACGATCGCGGGCAACTGGTCGAACGGGGATCGCGAGCCGTCCAGCTGCCGCCCGCCGTGATTTGAAATCATGATGGCGCTTGCCCCCACCTCGACGCAACGCTTCGCATCATCGACCGACATTACGCCTTTGATCGCGAACGGCCCGCCCCACTCTTCTATCATTGAAGCAGCGTCGTCCCAGTCGATCGTCCGTTTCATCTGCGTGTTCAGGTAGTCAACGACCGAGGACTGCACTTTGGAACCCACGTCGATCGCTTGCGAGATATTCGGCAGGTCAAACTTCTTCCTGAGCAGGTAATTGAATGTCCAGCCGGGATGGGTCGCGAAGCTCAGCAGGCTTCGCGGCGTCAGTTTCGGTGGCGTCGTCATGCCCGTTATGTAGTCGCGCTCGCGATTGCCCGAGACGATCGTATCGACAGTCAGGGCCAGCGCACTGAAATTGGCCGCCTTGCAGCGCGCGATCATATCGGTCGTCAGACCGGGATCATTGTGCACGTAAATCTGGAACAGCTTGGGTGCATCGTTGAATGCTCCCAGTTCCTCGATGCTGCGTGTGCCAATCGTCGACACACCAAATAGCGTGCCGTACCTGGCGGCTGCCTCTGCGATCGCAAACTCACCGTCATGGTGAAACAGGCGCTGCATTGCAGTCGGTGCAAAAAAAAGTGGCATATCAAGTTTCTGGCCGAGTACGGACACCGACATGTCGATTTCGCCGACGCCGGCCAGCACGTTCGGCACGAGGTCGACGGCCTCGAAAGCATCCGTATTGCGCGCAAGCGTGACTTCGTCGTCCGAGCCACCGTCAATGTAGTGAAAAATCGGCGCCGGCAGACGCTGTTTCGCCAGTCGGCGAAAATCACTGCTTCGATAACAATTCTTTAGTCGCACGAATTCCTGCCCCCGTTACATCTGTCCGGATTGTAGAGACTCGACAGTTGGTCGTCGATTCGTACGCTGCATCGGGATGAATTCCTTACGGTCTGCGCTGTTGGTCCAGTCGGGCTTCGAGCTGCTCAATCCGCTGTTGCTGTTCCTGGATCACGCGCGTCAGAACCGCAACGATATCCATTGCGCTGAGTCCTTCACGGTCCCCGGTTGCGGCCAGTTCCGGGACATCCTCTGCGATAAAGCCCACGTAGCGTTCCGTGCGGTCGTCTTTGTAATTGAACTGCACAGGCTGCAGGCCGGCGAGTGCCGCGAGGGCCTGGTCAGCATCGAGAGTGGTAATATTCTCTTTTCTCTCCCGTGAAGAACTGTTCGTCCAGACACCGCCCGCCGACACATGCGCCCCGCTTGCCATTTCCAGCGGATGTGCCGGTCGCGAGACGCCCACGCCGACATTGCCATTGCGGTCGATCGTCAGGCGATCGACGGATCCGGCACCGATCGTCAACGTGCTGGCACGGTTGTGCATGATGTAGCCCGTTTCACCGGACGACTGCGTGATCATCAGTCCGGCTACGCTGCTGTTTTGCTCGTGAATCTGGATGTTGCCGTTTACTTCGAGCCGTTGTTTTGGCTCGGTCGTACCGATGCCAACCTGATTGCCGTTATCGTAGATTTGCGAATCCGTGCCGACCGCGGCTTCTTTGAACTTGATCAGATAGTCGGGTGTGCCCTTGATCACTGCACTCGATGTGGCCTCCGCAGCGTTGCCAGAGGGTCCCGGAGGGCCGGTCGGTCCCGGGGGGCCCGGGGGTCCTGGCGGGCCCGGTACTCCTTGTGGCCCCTGCGGTCCCTGTGGTCCCGGAGGTCCTGCAGGCGCAGGTACGGCGGCGGCAATCGTCGTGGTGGCCGCAGGAACCGGCCGGGGTTGCTCTGCGTCTTCGGCAACGGTTTCGGGCTCCACCACGGCCTCGGGCTCCATCACGGCTTCGGGCTCCACCACGTCTTCGACGATCTCCTCAACGACCTCGGCAGGCGCCTCGTCGGCAATCTCAACGGCATTCTCTGCCGCATCCGCGGCGATCACGTCGGCCCAATCCGAACTGACAAATCCGGTTGTCCCCTTGTCATCCAACTGCACCTCGTGCCAGCCCGACACGGTTTGCACCAGCGGCAAGGGAATGCCTTTTTGCAGCCGGCCAACAATCTCAGTGCCGGCATCGGGCGCCTTGCGGATATTGACGTAGCTTTCGACTGATTCGATTGGCACGACAACATCGGCCATGCACCAGACAGGCAGAATCAATAGCAGCAGCCCAAGCATGCTTTTCATAGCCCACTCCCACAGAATTGTTGCGCGTACAATAGACCTTTATGCTGGCGCCCACCAGTGCGCGAATTGGAAACTGAAAAATGTCCGAACCCTGCATCATTACAGTTGCCATAACCGGCTCTGTCGCTCGAAAGAGACACAATCCGGCAGTTCCGGAAACAGTCACGGAACAAGTCGAGTCGACCCACGCAGCCTTCGAAGCCGGTGCCGCTCTGGTGCACGTGCACTCGCGCAATGACGACGGCAGTCCCGGAACATTGCCCGATCGATTCGCCGAGTTTCAAGACAGAATAAAGAAGCTTTGTCCGGGCATCATTGTGCAATTTTCGACGGGTGGCCGCTCTGGCAAGGGTTCCGAGCGTGGCTCGATGTTGCATCACCGGCCCGACATGGCGTCACTGTCGACGGGTTCGTGCAACTTCCCGAAATCTGTTTACGAAAACTCGAACGAACTCATCGCAGAACTGGCGGGCCAAATGCTCAGGTACGACATTAAACCCGAAATAGAAGTATTCGACCTGGCGATGCTGTACAACGCAGCGAATCTCGTCTCACAGGGATTATTGAAAAACCCCCTGCACGTACAGTTTGTGCTCGGGGTGCAGAATGCTCTGCCCGCGCATCGCGACATACTTGAGTTCGAACTCGAAAAGCTGAAGGAACTCCTGCCTGATGCCACCTGGGTCGCTGCCGGCATTGGTAAAGCGCAGCTCGAGGTCAATCGCTGGTGCCTGGAACTTGGCGGGCACATGCGTACCGGACTCGAGGACAATATTCGCCTCGATGCCAGTAATCTGGCGCCATCGAATGCATCGCTGGTAGCGCTTGCGGCAGATCTTTGCGGCGAATATGATCGTCATCCGGCAACGCCGGCCGAAGCCCGTTCAATCCTGGGATTACCGATCTGATGAAGAACTCAATCATAATTGCAATGGCCCTCGTGCTGCTGACTGCAACAGGTGCGGGCGAAATCGCGCTCGCACAAGAACAGCTCACCGAGCACACATTCAAACTGAACAAGTCGGAACGTCGGCCGGCCGCCACTCTCAGCGACGTCTCATGGCTCGTGGGTTCCTGGTCGGGCAGTGGATTTGGCGGCACCTTTGAAGAAACCTGGAATCCGCCGTCGATGGGATCGATGATCGGTTTCTTCAAGTTGTACGACGACGATCAGGTGGCATTCTATGAGCTGCTGTTACTCGTTGAAGAAGAAGGCAGCCTGAGTCTGAAGGTAAAACACTTCAATGCCGACTTCACGGCATGGGAAGACAAGGAAGACTACGTCACGTTTCGTTTTATCAGCGCAGACGAGGACGCCATACACTTTTCAGGCATCAGTTTTTACCGCATCAACGCGGACACTCTGCACGCCTATCTCGTGATGCGCAGCGGCGAGGATATTCGCGAAGAAATGCTCGTTTACCACCGGCAATAGAAAAGGCCCACGCGAGGTGGGCCTTTCTCCGATCTATGGTCTGGGCGTGTGGATCAGCTGACGGCCACCAGTTGTGCATTGGGGTCTTTCGCACCCTTGCTCTGTTCCTCCGGAACGTCCCAGTCTTTCGGCATATGACTGAAATCGAAGAACGGCTCTGTGTCGCCTTGATCAATCGCGTTCTGCACCTGCCTGTAAAATTCTCCGCCTGCCTTGTCTGAAAACGTGATTTCAACTTCCTTCGCAGCATCTGCGGTCTCGGGCCGTTCACAGTACTCCGGGAATGTCGTTTCGCCTGCGTGACCCGTGGCATAACCTTTGGCGAACATCTGCTTGAGAATTCCGAATCCGTCGTCCTGCACGAGAACATCACCGCGCGGATGACCGCCCAGCGATTTCATGTGTTTGATGAAACTGTCGAGATTGTGGCAGTCATACGCGACGTGCTGACAGGAATGATCGCCGTGTTTCTCGACGAAGTTCGTCACCTGGGATTTCTCGGCACGATCGATGCCTTCGATCAATGCGATGCCGAAGTTGCCGTAGTCGATGCACCAGATCTTCATGCTGCTGTTCGGGTCGCCTGGCCGCGCGTCATCGATGCGTTTGATCAGGGTGCCGCCCTCGACAACGATATGAAACCAGGCCCATTTTTCGATGCTGCCGTGCTCAACGGCGTACGCGATGTGATCGACCTTTTTCAGATGGGACATGTGGCTCTCCGATGGAATCTGACGTGTTCCGATATTCGAAAAGTTTACGCCTGAATTCGCGCAGGGTGCTATCGTTTTTTCGCCAGAATGACGTATTATGCACAGTATTATCAGGCTATTATTATCTTTTGGGCAGGATTTAATCACTATGGACAGATATGACACTCGTATCCTGTCAGTCCTCCAGGAGGACGGGCGCATCAGTTGGTCGCGGCTGGCCAAACGCATCAATCTGTCTGCCAGCGCTTGCCAACGCCGCGTCGAGGCGCTGGCAGAACGTGGCGTTATCGAGAATTTCACGGTCAATCTGAACGAGGCGTCGCTGGGAAACAGCGTCAAGGCCTTTGTCGAGGTCAATGTCGACCGTCAGAACACCAAACTTGCACAGGATTTTCGCCATAAGGTTGTCGAGCACCCGCAGGTCCAGGCCTGCCACATGGTGTCTGGCACCATCGACTTCATGCTCGAAGTCGTTGCGTCCGACCTCGACGCCTTCGGCCGATTCATTGATGGCGAACTGCTCAGCATGCCTGCCGTCAAAGACGCTTCTTCTTCGATCGTGCTCAAGGTCGTAAAGCCCAAACGGACGATGATCGGCGCCGCTTAGTCAGGCGGGAACAGCGACCGCCGGGGCGAAACCGCTGAGAATCAGCAGCCCCGCCCACAGGTCAAACCGCGGGTCGCGGTCAGTCGTCATCATCCTCTTCGATTTCGAAGCCGCAGCCATTAAGACCATCATGGTCCTTGTCCTTCGGATCCGTGTCATTGAGGCAGATTTCGTCCGTCTCGGTGAAGGTGGCGTTGTCGTCAAAACCGATGGCGCCGACTTCGACTTTGGCGGGGGTGTCGGCGGGCAGGGTTTCCAGATAGTCATCCGGAACTTCGACTTCCAGTTCTTCGGAATCACCCGGTATGCGCACGACGTACTTCATGCTACCGAGGATATTGCCATCCTCTACGTCAGGCTCGAGCACGACTTCCCAGGCGGCGACAGGAACGGACGCCGGCGCGGCGACCAGGCCTGCTGCAACCAGTTCGTCCAGACCGTCGGAACATTCACCCAGGTCATCGCCGGCCTCCCAGGAAATCTCACCTTCAATGTCACCACCGTCCTTCTCTGCTTCCCATTCCACATCAACCGGAGCCGCCGGCAGGTTGAACGTCAGCTCGGATTCGCCCTCTGATTCTTCACCATCACCCCAGCCGTGGAACGTATAGGTACCAACGGACCAGCGGCTTGTGAACTCTTCGAGTGTCACGAAGTCTTCATCGTCATTCTCTTCGTCATCGTCGGTAAGCGGGTCGAAGCAGAGCGGCTCGGCGCTCTCGGCGAATGTTTCGGTGAGGAACTGCTCGGATAACTCATAATCGGTCGCGTATGAAAAGATCGGCTGGCCGTCCGGGTTACGCAGCTCAGCCTGCACCAGATTGTCACCATCCATCAGAAAGTGAAAGCCGATGTCCCCATCCGTGGAGTTGATTTCGACCAGTACTTTGCATTCGCCAAAATCTCCGCATGGCTCGGTTGCGTTTGCCATACCGACGCCGCCGAGCAATGCGGCAATCGCCGCAGCCAGCATTGTCCTGGACAAATAAGTGTCTTTCTTCATGGTATTTCCTCCCGTTCTTAACGGTCCGTAGCGATTGCAGCCGCAATCGGCTGTGTGTTTTCCTCTAGCGCCTTCTTAGACAGCGCGTGAGATGGAAACCGGTCGCGTTCACGGATGGCCGGGAAGGATGTCCGGCAAAGGGATGTTGCTGGTGGACATTTGGCGGGTCAGAGGGTCAACGCGCGTGGACCCGGCTGGTTTCTGGCTCGAAAGTATCGTCCCGCTTGCGCGGATACCTTAGAATCGGCGGTCTATGCCCCTGGTCGCTCACAACGATTTGCCTACGTTCGACGTCCTCAGAAAGGACGGTCACGTCGTGCTGGATCTGGATCGGGCGAAACATCAGGACATTCGCGAACTGCACATTGGTCTGCTCAATATGATGCCGGACGCGGCCCTGACCGCGACCGAGCGGCAGTTCATTCACCTCGTCGGCAGCAGTAACCCCATTGCACAGTTTTTTGTGTATCCGTTCTCGCTGCCGCAACTCAACCGTGGCGAAAAGGCTGAAGAACATATCGACAAGTACTACTTTCAGTTCGACGATCTTGCCGAACAGGGTCTGGATGCGCTGATCATTACCGGCGCCAATGTCATTAACCCATCGCTGGTTCAGGAGCCTTTCTGGGGCCCGCTGATCGAGGTCGTTCGCTGGGCGAAGGATAACGTCGCCTCTGTGTTTTGCTCGTGCCTGGCAACACACGCACTGGTAAAGCACTACCACGATATCGATCGACGTCATCTGTCGCAGAAACGCTGGGGCGTCTACAGTCACAAAGTCCTGCGGCAAGACCACCCGCTGCTGCGTGACGTCAATACCCGCTTCGACGCGCCGCACTCGCGTTACAACGATGTGTCGCGGCAGCAGTTTGAAGACGCCGGCTGTCAGGTGCTGGCGGAAAGTGACGATGTCGGCGTGCATCTTGCGGTCAGTCCCGACCAATTTCACACATTGTATTTTCAGGGCCATCCCGAATATGGCGCGATCAGCTTGCTCAAGGAATTCAAGCGTGAGGCAAAACGCTTCGTCAGCGGCGAACGAAAGAAACTGCCACGTGTGCCGGAGAATTTTTTCTCTGCTGAAGGCGAAGACATCGCCAACAGGTATATCGCGCAATTGCAGAGCGCCAGTGGAGCGGACTTACTCGCCTTTCCTGAGGATGAATTGCGGCCGCACTGCGATAACACCTGGGGTGACACCGGCAAGGCGATCGTTAACAACTGGCTCGGCCTCGTCTACCAACTGACCAACCTCGACCGTAAACAACAATTCATGCCGGGCGTTGATCCTGACGACCCGCTACAATTGCGCTAAACCTCGACACAGGATAACAACCATGGGTTTCAGAACCAGGCAGATTCATGCGGGCGTGACGCCAGATCCAACAACCGGGTCAATTCTTACGCCGATATACCAGTCCACGACCTATGTACAGCCTTCCGTGGACGAGTACCTGAGCAAGGGTTACACGTACTCGCGTTCAGGCAACCCGACTGTTAAGGCGCTCGAACTCAAGCTTGCCGATCTCGAGGGCGGCATCGACTGTGCCTGCTTCGGTACCGGCATGAGCGCCGTACTCGCCACCATGCTGGCGTTCCTGGAAGCCGGCGCGCATGCGATCGTTTCCGACGTGGCTTATGGTGGCACGTACCGCTTGAGCACCAAGATTCTGAGCCGTTTTGGCGTCGACTACACGTTTGCAGATACGTCCAACCCGGACGACGTTGCAGCATCGGTGCGCGAAAACACCAAACTGATTCTGACTGAGACACCGGCCAATCCGACAATGAAGTGCTCGGACATTGCTGCAATCTCGGACATCGCAAGGAAGGTACGCGCTGTGCACGCCGTTGATAACACCTTCTTGACACCCTACTACCAGTTGCCGCTGGAACTTGGCGCCGACGTGTCGATACATAGCACGACCAAATACATGGACGGCCACAATGCAACCGTCGGTGGTGCTGTGATCAGCAAATCCGAGGAACACGCGGCCGCCGTTCGGTTCATACAGAACAGCACCGGCACAATCATGTCGCCGCAAGTCGCGTGGCTGACGTTGCAGGGATGCAAGACATTATCGGTACGCATGGATGCGCAATCGGCCAGTGCGATGGCAATCGCCGAATTCCTTGAGGCCCATCCCAAGGTGGAACAGGTTGCCTACCCCGGTTTGACATCTTTTGCACAGCACGAGTTGTCGAGCCGGCAGGCATCCGGCTTCGGCGCCATGCTCTGGTTTGAGGTAAAAGGCGGAGTCAGCGCCGGCAAGCGACTGATGGACAACGTGGAGCTTTGGACGCTGGCCGAGAATCTGGGCTCGGTCGAGTCGCTGATTACGCACCCGGTCACGATGACACATGCTGACGTCGAACCGGCCGAGCGAGCACGTGTCGGTATTATCGACGGACTGGTGCGCGCGTCGGTCGGCCTCGAAGACACGGATGACCTGATCGCTGCCCTTGCCGCGGCGCTCGAGCAGGTCTGACTAGCAGGCCGGGAACCCGCACCGACATGTCGCGTTTTCTGAATTTTGACACGCTGAGCCTGCACGCCGGCCAGACTGTTGATGCCGAACACGGGGCGCGAGCGACCCCGATCTACCAGACGACCTCGTATGTGTTTCCGGACACGGATACGGCGTCGTCGATATTTAACCTGGAACGTGGCGGGCACGCGTATTCGCGAATCACCAACCCGACGGTCGGTGTTCTCGAACAACGCATCGCCGCGTTGGAAGACGGCTCGGCCGCCGTTTGTACGTCATCCGGTATGGCCGCGACGTTTTGTGCAATTACCGCGATCCTGGGCCAGGGCGACCACATCGTAGCGTCCACACAAATGTACGGCGGCAATATCAGTTTGATGAAGAACACGCTGCCACGATTCGGTATCACGACGACCTTTGTCGACCCGACTGACATCGACGGGTTTCGTACAGCTATTCAGGCCAACACCAAGCTGATCTATGGCGAACTGATCGGTAATCCGGGACTCGATATTCTCGATCTCGAAGCAATCGCGAAAATCGGTGCCGATCATCACGTACCGTTCATGGTCGATGCAACCTTCAACACGCCGTACCTGTGTCGTTGTTTCGATTATGGTGCCAATATGACAATCCATTCCGTCACCAAGTGGATGGGCGGTCACGGTGCGGCGATCGGCGGGGTCGTCGTCGATGGAGGCAACTTCGACTGGGGCGCGACGGACAAATACCCGACTATCACCGAACCTTATGCCCCCTTTTCGGGCATCAATCTCTGGGAAGAATTCGGTCCCAGCGCTTTTGCGACCCGCATTCGTGCCGAGGCGATGCGCGATATCGGTCCTTCAATGAGCCCGATGAATGCTTTCCTCCTTCTGCAAGGCATCGAAACCCTGTCACTGCGGATGGACAGGCATTTGTCGAACACGATGGCGCTGCTGGATTACCTGTCGAATCACAAACAGGTATCGTGGGTCAATCATCCCAGCTTGCCCTCACATTCGAGTCACGACCTCGCCAGAAAGTATTTGCCAAAAGGCGCTGGCTCGATCATCAGCTTTGGCGTCGAAGGCGGTCGTGAAGCCGGCAAGGCTTTTATCGAAAATGTCGAACTCGCATCGCACCTGGCGAATGTCGGTGATGCCAAGACATTGATTATCCACCCGGCAACGACCACGCATTCGCGCATCGACGCCGCTGCGCTCTCGGCCGCCGGAATCACCGAGGACATGGTCCGACTTTCGGTCGGCCTCGAGGACGTCGCTGATATCACGGCCGATTTCGACAACGGCTTCCGCGCAGCAAGGCAACTTGCCAAGCAATAAGAATGTATTTCGACGTCAATGGGAAGCAGGTATTCGCCACTACGGGCGGCAAGCCGTTCGATAACGGCAAACCGGCCGTGATTTTTCTCCACGGTAGTGGTCTGGACCATACTTTCTGGGGCCTGCACTCGAGGTTTTTTGCATTCCGAAACTACGCCGTGCTCGTCCCTGACCTGCCCGGCCACACCCACTCCGACGGGCCAGCCCTGACATCAATCGAAGCGATGGCCGATTGGCTCGACGATATCGTCGTCGCGCTGGATGCCAGGAATGTTTCGCTCGTTGCACATTCGCAGGGCTGCCTGACAGCACTCGAATTTGCATCCCGTTATCCGGAGCGCGTTCGCACAGTCTCCTTCGTCGCGAGCGGTCTCGCAACGCCGGTAAACAAGGTTCTGCTCGATGCGGCTGAGAACGATCCCGAAGCGGCAGTCGCAATGATGCTGGGCTGGGGATTCGGTTCGGCCGGACAATTGCACCAGGGACCGATTCCCGGCAATTCGATGGTTGCCGGCGGTCGCACTGTGATGCGCGGCAACACGCCGACCGCGCTCGTCACCGACCTCAAAGCCTGCAACGCATACGGCAACGGCAGGCAGGCGGCTGCGAAAATCACCTGCCCGGTGCAGGTCATTGTGGCCGGGAAGGACCGTATGGCACCGGCAAAAGCTACGGCGGAACTGATCGAGCACCTCAACAACCCTGTCGTCGCGGTAATCGCGCAAAGTGGTCACATGCTTCCCCAGGAAGCCCCGGATCAATGCCGCTCGCTACTGAAAACATTTATTTTTTCCAATAACCCGGCAACCTAGAAGGCAACGATGTACGAAATCAATCGCGCCGCAGTTATCGGTGCCGGCACCATGGGACTCGGAATCGCCGGACAACTTGCAAACGCCGGTATTGAGGTCCTGCTCCTCGACATGCCCGTTGCCGGCGATAATCGCAACGCCATCGCGGCACGGGCATTGGAGCGTTTGCTTGATGAGAGTCAGCCGGGCCTTCTGCACAAGGACCTGATAGACCGCATTACCATCGGCAATACCGAAGACGACATGGAGAAGCTTGCCGACGTCGACTGGATCGCCGAAGCTGTTGTCGAGCGTCTCGACATCAAGAAAACGCTGTACAGGCAAATCGATGCCGTGCGAAAAGAGGAGTCCATCGTGTCGTCGAACACGTCCACGATTCCAATTTCGCTGCTTGTCGAGGATATGCCGACAGCATTTCGTGAAGAATTTGCTATCACGCATTTCTTTAATCCCGTGCGTTTCATGCGACTTCTTGAGATCGTCCGCGGTGAAGCCACGCGGCCTGCAGTGATCGAGTGTCTTGAAGTCTTTGCCGATCGGCACCTGGGCAAAGGGGTCGTCATCTGTAATGACACGCCCGGGTTTCTCGGCAACAGAGTCGGCGTCTTTGCCATTCAAATGGCCTTGCATACGGCCTTTCGCATGGGCCTGACGCCCGAGGAAGCCGATGCGATCTTCGGCCGACCGATGGGCATTCCGAAGACAGGCGTTTTTGGCCTGTATGACCTCATAGGCATTGACCTGATGAGCGACGTCGCCGGCAGTCTTGTTGCGATCCTCCCTGACAACGACGCGTTTCACGAAGTCTCCGCGGAAATTCCTTTGATGCGCCGTATGATCGAAGATGGACACATCGGCAACAAAGTCGACAAAGGCGGCTTCTATCAGTCCGCCAGGCCGGCCGCCGGCACCCGTCGCAGGACCCTGGATTTCAACAGCTTCACGTATCGCGACTTTGACGAACACAGGCCGCAAGTTGCCATCGACGCCGAACTGGCGGGTGACTTCACATTGCTGCTCGACCAGGACGACAAATACGGTGCGTATGCCTGGCAGATTATTGCCAGTACGCTTTGCTACGCAGCCGCCCTGGTCCCCGAGGTAAACGATTCGCTGGTCGCCGTCGACGATGCGATGAAGCTTGGCTACAACTGGCTCCAGGGCCCGTTCGAGATGATCGATTCGATCGGTGTCGATCGCTTTATTGCTCGCCTGGAAAAAGAGAACAGGGATGTACCGGATTTCCTGCGCACAGCTGCCGGAAAATCTTTCTATCGTGTTAGCGATGGCAAACTGCAACACCTGATGGCCGACGGCCGTTACCGGGCATTAGGACGTGCACAAGGTGTTCGTCGCTTCAGCGAGGAGCGCCGCACGCTCACACCACTACAGGAAAACGCCGCCGCGAGCTTCTTCCAGCTCGAGAACAATATCGGCCTGGTCGAGTTTCACAGCAAGGCCAATGCGCTTGGCCCTGAGTCGATGCAGCTACTCGAGAAGGCCGTGCAGCATGCCTCCGCGACTATGAGGGGCCTTGTTATCCACAATGATGCCCAGCACTTTTCCTGTGGTGCGAATCTGGAAAGTATTCTGGGATTCATTGTCAACGCGGACATGGCTGGACTCGACCGGTTTCTCGATCACTACCAACAGACGCTGCTAGCGATGCGCAACGCACCGATTCCGGTTGTCGCCGCGCCATCCGGGCTGTCGATGGGCGGCGGTTTCGAGGTGCTGTTACACACCGACAAGGTCATCTTCCACGCCAATTCGGTTAGCGGACTGGTCGAGACGCTCGTCGGTGTCGTTCCGGGCGGTGGTGGTGTCAAGGAAATGCTGTATCGCTGGTATGAGCGTACCGGGGATATGCGCAAAGCGGCCTGGAATGCATTCATGAATATCGGCTATGGCAAGACCGCCCGATCGCCTCTCGAGGCCGAGCCGTTGGCGATGTTCCGTAGCGGCGTGGACGAGTTCATTATGAATCGGGACAGACTACTCGACACGGCGTTGTCTGCCGTTATCGATATATCGGCCGACTACACGCCGTTGCACCGAGAACCGCTCACAATGCCTGGCCGCGATGTTGCGGCCGAAATGGCTGGGTGGCTGCAACAGGCGCTCGAAAAAGGCCGACTGACGCCTCATGACGTAACGACGGGCACACAAGTTGCCATGATCGTTACAGGCGGAGATATCGATGCCGGAACGACGCTGACCGAGAACGATCTACTCAAACTCGAGCGGCAGGCGTTCGTCGCCCTGGGGCAGACCGAAGCAACCCGGAGCCGCATTGAATACATGCTCAAGCACGGACGTCCGCTGCGTAACTAGCCGCAACCTGCCAGCTTAGCTTTTCATTTCTTCAGGGATTTGTATCTGCGGCTTGAACCATGGCGCCTCGCAGACCACAGCCGCCATGTCACCTTGCGTCGAGACAACACGCAACTCGGTGCCGATGTCGGCAAAGTCGGTCGCTACGTTCGCCCAGCCGATGTTTTTCTCCAGCCTCGGTGAATATACACAGCGCGTAACGTGGCCGACCTTTGTCGTACCGTCCGTAACGTCCCAGAATTCTTCATTCGGTGCGGTCAGGGGGTCACCGCGAATCTCGACGCCAACGAGTCGGCGACGCGGACCGGCCACACTGATCTTCTTCAGCGCCTCCTTGCCAATGAAATCGCCGGGCTGTGCGAAATCGACGAATTGGCCCATGCCGATAACATAGGGGTTGTCATCAACCGTCATGTCGGACACGTATGACAGCAGGCCGCCCTCGATACTGCGGATCGTAGACGGCGCGGCCGGCACGATGTTGTGCGGTCTGCCTGCGTCCATCACACGCTCCCACAATTGGTCGCCGAACTGGCTATCACGCAAATACAACTCATAACCAAGCTCGCCCGTCCAACCCGTTCGTGACACGACAAGCGGTATTCCATCGAGCACGGTTTCCCGCAGTCGGTAATACTTCATTTCGACAGCCCAATCGCCAAACAGCTCCCTGGCAACACGGGGCGACTTCGGCCCCTGCAATTGCAGTGGTGACACATCCGGCTCGCGAACCTTGACATCCATGCCGGAATTGACCGCCACGCCCATCGCCCACCACAGTACGTCGCCGTCTCCGGGAGACAACCAGAACAGTTGCTCTTCAAGGCGCAGCATGATCGCATCATTGACGATGCCACCTTCCTGATTGGTCAACGCCATGTACTGGCATTGACCCACCTCGCACCTGGACATATCCCGCGGCGTGAGGAACTGAATGAAGTCAAACGCATCCGGACCCGAGATCTCGACCTGACGCTGGCAGGCAACGTCCCAGAGAGTTACGTCATTAACGAGACTCCAGTAGTCAGCGACATTGTCACCGTAAGAGGCTGGCAGGTAAGTATGGTTGTAGACTGTGAAGGCCCGGGCTCCATATCGCAACGTCGCTTCGAAGTACGGCGACTTACGAACCCGTGGCCCGAATGATATCAATGGCGGCAAAGCTGGCTTATCCATGCGATAGACCTTGCTCGTAGTCGGTTACCGCTGTCGGTCGACTTTCACGGCGATAGTACGTGAGGCCGAATTTCGCAGCAATCAGTTCTGCAGTGGACAAGTTGTGCCACTCACCTACCAGGCCAGCGCTCTGAATGTCATTCGAAGCGCAATCGCAAACAAGAAGAACCCGAACAACAAACTCAATACACGCCGCGACAATGCGTGCGCGATCTTCGCCCCGAGTGGCGCAAATAGCACTGTCGCCGGGGCGATCAACGCAAAACCCAACAGATTTACATACCCCAGACTGCCGAAGGGTAACTCGGCGTGACCCCAACCCGCCACGACGTAGCCGAGTGTCGAGGGCAGTGCGATGACGAGACCGAAGAGCGCCGATGTGCCGACCGCCATGTGAATCGTCTTGCTCGACAGTGTCATCGCCGGCACGCTCAGGGTTCCCCCACCAATGCCCATCAGAGTCGACACCGCACCGATGCCGGCTGGAATGACCGGACCGATCAAACCGCGTGGCACATCGGCAGCCAGTGACTTTTCGTCAAGCGGTAACATCATTTTGATCGCGGCACCGAATGCGACGGCTGCGAAAACCGCCGCCAGCGCCGAACCTTCCACATTCGCCGCAATAATGGTGCCGGCGATCGCACCGACAATGATGTACGGCGACCAATAGCGAATCAGGCCGAAATCAATGGATTGCCGGCGGTAATGGGCACGCGCCGATGATATCGATGTTGGAATGATGGTCGCCAACGATGTCGCGACAGCGATGTGCATGCGGACGCTCGCCTCGACTCCGACAAACGCGAGTGCAGCCTCCAGCATCGGCACAATCACCAGGCCGCCACCCACACCCAGCAGTCCGGCGAGAACGCCTCCTGCGATGCCGGTAAGCAGCATGGCGATCACCAGACTTACCATTTCCATGATTGCGGCCTCCGCCTTCGCAGCAACGCATTACGCACGCCCGACTGGATCATACTGGAATGGACACAAAAATGGCCCACTCAAGGTGGGCCATTGCGTGGCACTGATTGCATCAGCTTATTTCACTGATGTCGAACTTCAGCGGCTTGTGATTGCCGTTGACGACGCAAGTTGCGGCGTAGGCACGAATCGTCTCACCCTTTTCCCCGCCCCGCACAGACGTATCGATGCTCATCGTATAACCAACTGTTCTGCGTTCGATGGCGGTGACAAAGTGACGCACACTGGTCGCGTCGCTGTAGTCCAATCGCTCTCTTACCTCGGCGATGCAGGAATTGACCTCTTCCTGCAAGCCGGTGTCGGCGACGGTTGCAGCCTTGACGGTTCCTGCAACAACGAACAGAGCGATCAGTGTCAGGCTGATAGCTGCTTTGCTTCGGTTGATCATGATAGTGACTCCTGGTTAGTTTGCTTCGCGACCACCGGGTCGCGGTGCTATTAACAGAACCTTCGTTCTGTTTTGTTCAAAAAAAAGCCATCCTGGCGATTGTGTTTCTTTATCAGAATATTCATTCTGTGCTGCTCAAAAAAAATGCCTACACGGTCAGCGATGCCAATGTGCTGTCGACAACCCTGTTGAGGGTGTCCCGGCTGAAGCCGGTGCGGCCCAGGACAGCCAAACCGAACATCGTACTGGTCAGCAGGTCCCCCGCTGCCCGGACATCAAGGTCGTCCCTGACCTCGCCCTTCTCCTTCGCGGACTCCAGACCGACCGCAAACGCCCTGGACATTCGCTTCATGAATTTTTGCAGTACCGCCTGCAATTCCGCATCGTCGGGCGCCAGTTGCATGGCCGTGTGAATGAACAGGCACCCCTTGTGCTCCACACTGCAACACATGTCCGCAACCCGCTCATCGAATATGGAACGGATATGGGCCATCGATGCATCCGGCTCGAGCAACCGCAGAAATGACTGTTTGCCCATACCCTCGGCATAGCGCTCCAACGCCTGCTCGAACAACTCTCGCTTGTTGCCAAATGTGCCGTAGAGGCCATAGCGGCTTACCCCGGTCTCACGAACAATGTCTTCCATTGACGTCTCGGCATACCCTTTCGATGAGAACAGATCGACGACCCGCGACAGGGTCGTCGATGGATCGAATGTTCGGCTTCTGACCATGCAAATCAGAATACTCGTTCTGTTTACGATTGTCAACGGATTTTTTTGGACCGCGTTTATCAGGTATTGTTGATACTCACAGGAGCCATCGATATGCGTCAATTGAAGACAATCACGCTGCTCGGCGTCGCCGCCGTATTCTGCATGGGCACCGGCTATACCCAGGACAATTCCCCGCAAGATCCCGGCAGTATGAGCGCTGAACAGCGTCAGGCAGCCAAGCAGGCGCGGCGCGAACAGTGGGAAAACATGTCCGAAGAAGAGCGCGCGGCTGCCCGTGCACAGCGCGAGGAGCGCAAGGCGAAGCGCAAAGCGGCGCATCGCGAACGATTCGAAAGCATGTCCGAAGAAGAGCGAGAAGCGGTGCGAGCACGCCGGCAAAACATGTCCGAGGAAGAACGCAAGGCAATGCGCATACGCCGGCAAAACATGTCCGAGGAAGAGCGGCAGGCGCTGCGCAAGCGCCGGCAGGAGCGTGCAGGAACTGACTCGATGCCCGACACGCAGCCTCCTGAAACTGACTGAGGTCCGCTCAGATCAAAGGCAAAACACCCGTCGAAACGGAGACTACGGATCGCGTCGCCACACCTCGACCGACTTTCCGTCAGTGGCGGCTTCGATGATGATGCCACCCATCTTGCACGGCGCCTCACCATCGGTATCTTCACAGGCAGGGAGTTTCTCCAACCTGTCCTGATGTGAGGCGCTTTGGGCGGAAGCCGCTACCTTGACGGCCGGATCACGCCATCCCCGACTGTCATCGGCGGCCGCACTTACCGCATCGACGCTCGCGAAGATGTTCGTTTCACGGGCTGACGGCGCACAACTCGATTTGCTTTTATTGACGATGACATGTTCCGACTCGGTCTTCAGCGTAACGAGTTGCTCGAGCGCAAGTTCGCAATCCGCGCGCGTAAGGAACTGTAGGTCGAACTCACGCTCCTGGCAGACAGTCTTACCAGCCGGAGCGACGCACTCGGCCAGGGTCAGAACGAAAACCTGTATCCATGCGGTATCCATGATATTGCTCCTGGGTTCCGATTCCGTTCTCGAGGATAACAAAAAAAACGGTCCCGATTGTTACATCAGGACCGCTTCATGTTAGAGGACGCGTTGGTAGATCTGCTCTTGTCGCGCTACCGGTTCTCTCCTCGTCCGCTGGTCTTTCGGCCAGCCTTCAAAGTCAGACCCGACGGCACTCTTTGTATCGGGCTACCTTTGGCGTCATACCCCGACTTCTCTCCGAGTTCCATCGCGGTATTCCTTCGGTTCCAGCTTTCCGCTTGCGCTTCCCGCTTTTCCTCCGGTTCTGCCGTTCGCGTCCACCGCCCCCGACACTTGTCGAGGCTCGGGCCTCTTTCAGCAGGGCGGTTGTCAACAAGCGAACTTGTTGGCGCGTGAGGCTATTGCCTCAGCATCGAATTTAGTTAAGCGGGCGGGAAAGTCAACGCTTGCAAATGAAACCGCAAGCACGGCAATAATGCCTGCCTCAGGAATCGAGAACTTGAGTAACTTTGTTGAAGTAGATTTTCAGGAAGCACGGCACCATGAGTGCCACAAATCGCGCAAACTCGACGAGGACACCAATTTCGAAGGGCTGGAAACGGCATACCCAAGCGTGTAATTTGGCGACCTGGGACTTTCGGGAGACCTGCGCATGCTGACACGACGCGACTATCTCAGGAATTCCGCGATGATCGGCGCAGCCTGTGCGTTGCCGGGCGGCCTGTCGCGGGCGTTTGCGAGCGCCGATCTCATAACCCGGGCCATTCCGAAAAGCGGCGAGGAATTGCCGATCGTCGGTCTTGGAACGTCGGCAACGTTTCGCTCTGCGGCGCAGCGTGCTGATATTTCTGCATTGAGGGACGTCATCGAGACGCTCCTCCGGAACGGTGGAACCGTTTTGGATACCGCACCATCGTACGGTTCTGCAGAAGACATCAGCGGACGCATCGCGCGCGACGGCGGCATGACCAACAAACTGTTCTGGGCGACCAAAGTCAATGTCGTGGCGCGCGGCAGCAACGGTAGTGCAGATCCGGCTGCCGCCCGGGCGCAAATCCAGCGCTCGTTTGATCGAATCGGCAAGGATCCGGTCGATCTGATTCAGGTGCACAACCTGGCCGACCTGCCGACACAGATGGGCATCATCAGGGAACTGAAGGAAGAGGGCCGTATTCGCTACATTGGCACGACGTCGACGAGTCGCCGCCACTATCCGGATCTCGAGAAGGCCATGCGCGATTATCCGATCGACTTCATCGGCGTCGACTACGCTGTCGACAATCGCCAGTCCGCAGAAAGGATATTGCCGTTGGCGCGGGAATTAGGCATCGCGGTGCTGGTTTACGTACCGTTCGGGCGTACTCGCCTGTTTAGTCGGGTCCGTGGCATGGATGTTCCTGACTGGGCCAGAGAGTTCGGCGCCGATACGTGGGGACAATTCTTCATCAAGTACGCCGCGGCCCACCCTGCCGCCACCTGCGTAACTCCCGCCACGAGCAAAGCCAAACACATGCTGGACAATATGGGCGCCGCCTATGGCGAATTACCGGACAAGGCAACGCAGCGCAAAATGGAACAGCTGATCGACTCGCTACCCTCTGCGTAACGGGTATCGGCATCGAACGGCCCGCGACAGCGGCCCGTGATGCCCACGGTCACTCGTCCTTCACGAGTTCGGCCAGGAGTGTATTGCCGCCACCAAGCAATTGCAGGCTGTTCTGCCCTGCCTCGAATTGCTCTGTATTTTGCAGCGCATTCATGAATGCCGTTTCACGACGCATGACCCGGTCCGGGCATGCCATGCGCGTAGCGCCCAGTGGACCGATCGCAATGCCCGACTCGGTCTTCTCGAGTGAACCGAAAAACGAATTGCAGCCACCATGACCTTTGACGCTGCCGTCTACCTCGAACTGCACGAACATACCGCTGTCGTCTGGTATCGATTCCGCCGCAATGACCTTGGGCCGCCACGCCGTAGCGGTGATACTGGCGCCGCCGCCCAGCATGGACTGTTTGCCCATTTGCCTGCCTTGCAGCATAAGCAGGGCGAAACCCGCCAGGAACAGAAGGAAAAAAAGGAATCCGAGTGTCGCTTTCATCGTGTCGCTCTTAATGACCGGGTCATCATGATAGAGCCCGTTCCTGCCGGCAACAAGCAACGACCCGTATTTCTATGCGTAACTCTCGGCGACGTCGTCTATCGATTCGAGTGCCCGTATCGCACCGTCTTCGGCGAGCACTCCGGGATCCGTCTTGATGGCCCGATACAACTCGTCACCACTACCATCCCATTCGATGCCTTCGATACCGAGCCACGCATTTCTTTTTTGCTTCGCCTCGTACATTGCTGCGTCCGCGACACCAAGAACTTCTTCCCACGTCAACAGATCAGGCCGGTCCTTGAGAAACGGATAGGATGCATAGCCGATCGACGACGTTACGCGCGCAACTTGTCCATCACCGACCGGGAATACCCGTTGCGACAGGTTCGCGCGAATGCGCTCAGCCAGTGTAGCCGCATGTTTCCGGTTGGTCTCGCGCGCAACGACCAGGAATTCATCGCCGCCCCAGCGAATGACATCGTCGGATGTGCGACAGGCATCGAGCAAGACATCGCGAACCTGCAGCAGTAACTCGTCGCCCGCTTCGTGGCCACAATTGTCGTTGACGGGTTTGAAGTTATCGAGGTCGACCATGACGAACAACAGATCGTTATTGCCGCCCGGCCGCATCGTCTCCGTGCCATCACGATAGTGCCGCAGCACCAGATCAACGTCTTTGCCGATCTGGTCATAAATGTAACGACGATTGTGCAGGCCGGTTAAGGGGTCGGTCGTGCTCGCCTTGAGCAATTTGACGTTGGCATCCTTGAGGTCTTTGTTTCGATCATCGAGCTGCTTCGTCCGCTCCTGCACCTCTGTTTCCAGGCGTCGGCTGTATTCATATTCGCGCGCGAGCTTTTGCTCCTGGTGACGCCAGAATGCCAGCGCCGTGAGCACCACAGCAAGCGCGTAGAGTGTGTACGCCCACCACGTCTGCCATGGCGGATAAGCGACTGACAGCGGGATGACGATGCCACTGTCATTCCACACGCCGTCGCTGTTTGCCGCCCGAACCTTGAACGTGTAGTCGCCGCCATCAAGGTTGGTGTAGGTTATGCGCCTTTCATTACCGGCATCGACCCACGACTCGTCGAAGCCCTCCAACTTGTAGGCATAGCGATTTTCCATCGGCGCAGTAAAGTCCAGCGCGGAAATACCGAAAGTGACAACGTAGTCGCTGTACCTGAGATCAATGCTGCGAATCAGTTCGTACGGCTTATCCGCTACGACCGGTTCATTCATGACCGATAAGGATGTCAGGACGACCGCCGGGGCCTGATCATTGATTTCGAGTTCGGCCGGATCGAACGCATTGAAACCGCGAGATCCGCCAAAATAAAGTCTGCCCTGCGGGCTCGCATAGCTCGCGCCGTAGTTAAACTCTTCGCCCTGCAAGCCCTGGCTTGCGTGAAAGCTTTTGCTGTCACCACTGTCCGGGTTGAATCTGATCAGCCCCTGGCTGGTCGCAAGCCAGAGGTTACCGCCGCGATCGGACTGAATCCCGTAAACCGCCGTCCTGGGCAAGCCGTCTGTCGTGGATACATTTAGCAGACGCACGCCTTCACCAGCCGGAGGCCAGCTGGCAAGTCGATCCAGGCCGGCGCGCGTGCCAATCCAGAGCCGTCCGCGTGTGTCGACGTGCAGTGCATACACGGTATTGGCGCTGAGACTGTTCGGGTCGTCCGGGTCATTTCGCAATTGTCGCCAGCTCTCTTCCCCGGCGAACTGGTAGTTCAGTCCACCGCCATCGGTACCGACCCAGATGGCGCCGCTGTGATCCTCGACTATGGCGGTGGCGCGCGGACTCGACAATGTCGTACTGTCGCGCGCATCGTGGCTGAAATTGGTGAACCTGGCGTTCGAATGATCGAGGCGGCTGACTCCACCGCCGAAGGTGCCCGCCCAGATGCGGCCCGCACTGTCCTGCATCAGTGACATCACGCCGTTCGCGGCCAGGCTGCCCGGATCGGACGCGTCGTGCCGATAGGTACGAATAGCGCCGCTTTGCGGGTCGATCTCGCTCAGACCGCCGGTCATGGTACCCGCCCAGATCTGACCATCGCGGTCGGTCAGCAGTGCCATGACCCGATCATCACCCAGGCCGTTCGCATCCGCAGAATGTTTTCGTATCTGTCGAACGGAGCCAGTGAGGTGATCGACGACATTGATTCCACCGCCGAAAGTACCGACCCAGACGTTGCCATCGGTGTCTTCCGTGAATGACGAAATGCTCGAGCTGCTGAAACTGTTGGCACCGGACGTCGCCGGCTTGACATGACCGAACGACCAGGATCGCGGATTCCATTTGCTGATTCCGGAGGTACGGGTGCCGATCCAAAGTAGTCCGCCGCGGTCCTGAAAAATCGAGAAGATACTGTTGCCGCTGAGGCTGGCTGCGTCCGTCGCGTCGTTTTCGAAAACGACAAAACTACCCGTTTCGCCGTTCATCAGATTCAGACCTTTATCCGTTCCGATCCACAATCGATTGCGGTCGTCCTCAAAGATTGTTTCAACCCGGTCACTACTCAGACTGCCCGGTGCACCCGCGATATGCCGATAATGTGTGAAAGTCCGGGTTTCCGTGTCGAACTTACACAAGCCGAGGCGACTCGTTCCTACCCAGAGTGCGCCATCGTGGTCGATCAGCAGACTCCGAATGCCTTCACGTACGGCGTCATCCGGAATGTCCGGATTGGAAGCAATGCGTGTGACCTCGCCAGTTCTGACATCGAGCCGGTTCAGGCCCGCCTTGGTGCCGATCCATAGTGAACCGTCATCAGCCAGAGCAAGTGCAAAAATCTCATCATTGCTGAGAGTCTTTGTGTCATCAGCCCTGCTCACAAAGTGAGTCACCTCACCGGTCGAGGAGTCGAGCCGGTCCAGGCCCGAGGCAAGCGTGCCAATCCAGACCACTCCGTCGTCACCAGCGAGAATGGTTCTGATTTCATCCGTCGCGAGTGTCAACGGGTCATCGGCGTCATGGCGGTAGGTCGTGATGGTGTCGTTTGCCGGGTTCCATCGCGATACTCCGCCACCGTAGGTTGCGATCCAGAGACTGCCATCGTCCGCGAGAGACAGATCACGCACGAAATCGCTCGCTAGTGCGTTGGGATTGCCGCGCTCGGCTCGATAGTGGGTGAAGGTAAAACCGTCGTAGCGGTCCAGACCGCTCTCGGTGGCAAACCACATGAAGCCGGTCTTGTCTTGCGCGATCGACATAACAGCGCTCTGCGACAGGCCGTCCGCGACGGACAGGCGGTCGAAACGCATGGTGGTCGACCGCGCTCCGCCCGCATCCGCGTAAGCACACAATGGCGACGCCAACAGCAAAGTGCTCGCGGCGATGGTCAGTATCGTCTTTCGTGTGCCGGCTAATCCCATACGGCTCTCAGTGGTCTAATTCCTTCCTATTCATCGGGTTATCGGCCATTCTGGGCCGATTCTTGAGGGTTGATTGTGACCTGGGTCGCAAAACATGGGGACTCAGGCAAATCGCGCCTTGAATTCCTCGCCGGAAATCGGCGGGCAAAACAGGAATCCCTGGCATTCCTGCGAACCCCAGTCGCGCAGCATCTGCAACTGCTGCTCCGTTTCGACGCCCTCGGCGATGACCGTCGTGTTAAGACGCTGGGCCAGTGCGACCATTCCAGAGGCGATAGCTTCGTCGCGCTCGCTGCGCTCGGCCCCGCTGACATAGGAGCGGTCGATCTTGATGACGTCGATCGGCAGGTCCTTCAGGTAACCGATAGCGGCTTGTCCGGTGCCGAAATCGTCAATGGAGATCCGTACGCCTATGGCCTTGAGACGGTGAATTTCGCCGATGACCTCCGGCCGCTTATTGAGGACCCCGCGCTCACTCAGTTCGAGTTCCAGCAGTGCGGGATCCAGTTCGTTTTCCTGCAGCGCGGATTCGACGACTGCCACAACGTCGCCGCGCAACAGCTGGCACAGTGACAAGTTGACCGCAATCCGGATCGGCTCGAGGCCGCTGTCAATCCATTGACGCAACTGCGCACAGGCGCTTGATATGACGAAGTCACCGATCTCACGCATCAGACCCGTCTTCTCTGCAACCGGCACGAACACGGCCGGTGAAATCGGCCCCTCTTCCTCATGCTCCCAGCGCAGCAGCGCCTCGGCGGCAACGACTGCTCCGGTTACCGCATCTGTTATGGGTTGATAAGCGAGCCGTAATTCGCCGCGACGAACAGCGTCGCGAAGCATTCGATCCAGCTTCAGGATTTGAACACTCGATGCGTCGGTGGGCGCCGTGTAGAACTTGAATCCACTTCCTGATTCCTGCGCGTCCAGCATTGCGGTTTCGGCGTGGTGTAGCAGCCCATCCGCATTCTTGCTGTCGCGAGGAAATACTGCAGCTCCGATGCTCGCGGTAAGATAGATACTCTGACCCGCGACTTCGAACGGCTGCTCCAGTTCAGCAGCTATCGCCCGATTCACGCTCATTATTTGTTCGGTATTGCCGTTCGATATCAGCAACGCGAACCGCGCTCCGCCAAGCCTGCCAGCAATTGCCGTGACTGAGCTCGACTCCGAGCCACCGATGACATCTTTGTCGCGGAGGCAATTCCTCAACCGATCTGCAAACTGACTGAGCAGTCGATTGGCATGCTCGTACCCAACTGCGTCATTGACAAGCCGATAGTTATCCAGGCCGATGGCCAGCAAACAGAGTTCGTCGGTCGGTCGATGTCGGCCAACCGCGGCTTTGTGCAACAGACTACGGAACCGCTCTCCATTCGGCAGCTGCGTCAGCGCATCCACGCCGGCCGCCTTCGCTCGTTCGCGTTCAACCGCTGTCACGGTCGAATTCATGCGGTCCATCTTCTCGCGGGCCTGGCGGAGCTTGAGCAAGGTGTCATGCGCCCTGACCGCGCGAATTGCGCGCCTCGTGATCAGGTCCCAGTCATAGGGCCGGCGCACGATATCCGTTGCATTTGCTTCGGTGGCCAGAGCGACATCCGCATTACTGTTGCACAGCGCGAACAGCGGTACATCCTCACCGTGCACTTTGCGCAGTGTCATGAGCAGTGGCGTCTTGTCCTCGGCCGTTAACGCGGCGTCGACGATCAACAGCCTGGGTCTCGTTGCTGCAGCAAGGCCGAGTGCCTCTTCGGGCGTCTTCGCCAGCCTGACATCGAGTCCGGTGTGTTGCAGCCAGCGAGGCGCCCATTGTGACGACAGGCTGTCTTTCGTTATTAGTAAGGCGATACCCCTGAGGCCTTTGCTCTGCCCGGCTTTGACCCTGTCCGCCGGCAGCCGCCTATCCGACTGGCGCCCGAAATCCAGCGCGATAACTTTTCTGAACGCTGCTCTCATGATTCCCCTCCCTGGAATCGTGATGGATTAGTCGTCGTTGAGCAGAGCAGACTGATTATGCGTTTCATAGAGCGGACTGAAGTTGGTGACAGCATCGGTCCACAGGTAGCCGTCTGTCCAGAGGTAGCCGTCCGTCCACAGGTAACCGTCGGTCCACAGGTAACCGTCCGTCCACAGGTAGCCGTCGGTCCACAGGTAGCCGTCGGTCCACAGGTAACCGTCCGTCCACAGGTAGCCGTCGGTCCACAGGTAACCGTCCGTCCAGAGGTAACCGGCACCGAAGGTGACGTCGCCCCAGAGCTCGCCCGTGTCCTGCACGTGGATCGCGGGACCGTCCTCGGTGCGACCCATCATCGGCGACAGCGCCTGGCCTGTGAGCACACCCGTCTCGCTCAAGGCAGCATCGATATCGAGGACGCCGGCACCGCTCTCGGTCGGGTCGGCGTCGATCTTGCGCGCCGAGCGCATCAGTCGGGCCTTGATGGTTGACGGTGTCAGGGACGGGTCTTCAGTCAGCATTAACGCTGCCGTGCCCGAGACCATGGCCGCCGCCATGCTGGTGCCGGACAGCTCGAGGTAATGGCCCGTGCAACCGGTGCCACAGGCCGTGACGCGATCCGGCAGGTCCTTCTTCAGCTTGCCCTTCGCCGGCATCGGTGCGATCAGGCGGTTGCCCGGTGCCAGCAGGTCGGGCTTCAGCACATGGTCGCCCAGCGTCGGGCCCATCGACGAAAACGTCGAGACGTAGTCGTCGCTGAAAGTGTCACCTGTGCCGCTGTCGGTCAGCGACCCTACCGTGATGACCTTGCGCGAATTGCCCGGGCTCGAGATCGTCATGTGGCCGTCGCGGCCGTAATTACCGGCCGAGACCACGACAACGACACCGGCATCCCAGACCTGCTCGACGGCGAGTACCAGCGGGTCCGCAGTGTTGGACTCTTCCACGGCCTTGCCGAGCGACAGGTTGACCACGCGGATACCTTTGATGCTCGCGTTGCTCAGAACCCAGTCGAGGCCGGCGAGGGCGTCGGAAACCACGCCTCTGCCGGAGGCGTCAAATACGCGCAGTGAGTAGAGCTTCGCACCTGGGGCGATACCCGGATAGGCGCCGTTCGAGACACCGCCGGTGCCGCCGATGATACCGGCCACGTGGGTGCCGTGGCCAAACGGATCTTTGGCGTCGCCACCGTCGATACTGATCTGTACGTTGTCGATATAAAAGTGGGCTTCCTGGTCGTCGTTGGTGACACGGAAGCGAATGCGCGTGTCGGCGCTCAGGAAATCGGTGAGATCGATGCTCTCGTGCAACACGAGTTCTGCCGTCTTATACACGGCCAGCGGCTCTGCCTTCCAACTGACGCCACCGTTGGTCGATACTTCGAGAACGAATTCGGCGTCGCCCGCAATGTCGTAAAGACGATAGTCGAAGGTCAGCTCGGCGGTCGTGGCATTGCCCAGGTTTACCGCGCGCTCGAGCGTGTCGTTGACGCCGCCACGCGCATCGAATTCGACGCAGCGGCTGGACGAGTCGGGGCAGTAATCCGTCTCGACCGTCATGGAACCGCCGGACGGATCGTTGTTGTCGCCAGTCTCGATCCACGGCGTCGCGGACCAGTCCTCGGTGCCATCGCTGTTGCTGTAACTGGTCGAGTTGAACTCGTCGCGCAGCGTTCGCTCGGTGAGAACCGTATTATCCACCGGGCAGTCCGTGGCGGGAAGCTCGGAACTGATCTTCAGGTTGTCGATGGCGAAGTACTCATCGGAGCCGCCATACAGATTAGTCACGCGAAAGCGTATCAACGTGTCGGACGAGGTGTAAGAGGAAATATCATAGCTTCTTGATCCGGAGTTCGCCCCTGCAAAGGACTCAAAGATCTCCAGGGTTGAGTAGGTGTTGCCACCGTCATTTGACACGTCGAGGGTGATTTGGTCGTTCGAATCCACGCCCGGTGCGGTACGAAAATCAAAGCTGAAAGTCGCCGAGACAGCCTGGGCGAGGTCCATCGACCGTGCCGCACTTGGCTCGGTTTCCGTATCCGGCTGATCATTGAGCAGAAGCTCGCCACCACTGACGGTAACGTTACCCGAACTCGGACCGGCGCCCGCCACATCGTACTCGACCCAGGCGCCGCTGAAACTGTTGGAGCCATCGTCGTTGGAGTAAGAGGCCGAGCCGAAGAAATCCGCAAACGAACCGCTCGACGTCGCGGCCGATGCCGTGCAATTAAGGCGCGAGGCAACGTTCAGGTCGCTGTGTGTCGACACACCGGAATCCAGTACCGCGATACCGATGGTGGAGTCCACCGCGAAGGCGTTCGCTGAGCCGGCGGCCGGCTGCCCGGCCGTCTGCCGTGCCGCGGCCGAGAAACTCTCGATCGCCGAGTCACGCGCTACGAAACGCACACCATTGCCTTTTTCCAGCGCCTTCAGCGCGTTCTCCGAAACACTGATGACGCGCATGTTAAAGTTCGTGAACTCACGCTTTGTTTCAGCGCCGAGCCCTTTTACGCGATCCTTCTCCGCCTGATCCGGCTTCGCGTCGTACACCATGATGACGTCGACCTTGTCAGACGATGCGTTGGCGATGCTCGCACAACCCAGCGAAAACAGGCATACAGCCAAAACGGTCAAGAGAAATCTTGTTAAGTCAATGCGGCTCATGGCGTTGTTCCGTGCTAGAAACGATGAATACATTTCAACAGAAACCATGCATTATCAGAGGTGTATGGCCGAACGAGGCCCCACAGCTTTTTGTGACGTGGATCGCATAATGTGGGTGTTAAATGAATGGGGACATTCTGCCTTTTGCTCACTAAAAGCAGAGTGTCCCCAATAAGAAACGCCCCTGGTCTGCAGGGGCGTCAGTGATCTCGGGTATGGAGATGTTATTCGGGATCGACCCAGCTACTCATCGTTGCCATCTCGGTGAGCGCATCGGTCCAGAGGTAACCGTCCGTCCAGAGGTAACCGTCGGTCCAAAGGTAGCCGTCGGTCCAGAGATACCCGTCAGTCCAAAGGTAGCCGTCCACGCCGACGCCGTCGGTCCAGAGATACGCATCGGTCCAGAGGTAGGCGTCCGTCCAGAGATAGGCATCTGTCCACAGGTAGCCGTCGGTGCCGGCGGGACTGCCATCCCAGGTGTGGCCCTCCAGGCCCATAAGATGGTAATCGCCGAGTGTGTATGCCTGACCGGTGTACTGAATCTGGACGTTGTCGAAGCCGATATACTGATCAGACCCCATTAAGCCCTGGACGATTCGGAAGCGCACCGATATCTCGCTGCCAAGGCTGATGAAATTCTCGAGGGTGTAGCTGCGGGAGTCGGTGTATTTGCCGACCAGCTCCAACACTTCCAGGGTGACGAAGCTGGCACCGCCGTCATTGGACACCTCGATTGCGAACAGATCCAGACCACCATAACCCCAGGTGTCGAAATCAAAACTCAGCGTGGCGGAAATCGTTCCCGACAGATCGGCTGATCTCTCGATGCTTTCCAGCGAACCGCCGTCGGAATTGTCCATGAACAACCGTGCGCCATCGACACGCACCGTGCCCGTAGTCGCCGAGCCATCATCGCCTGACTCGACCCAGGCCCCTGACCACGCCGCAGAACCGTCGTTGTTCGTGTAGCTCGCAGCGGTGAACTCGTCGCGCACGGCCACTTCCGCGGGGCTCGTGCCAACTTCCTGAAGCCTGTTGGCGCGGCCACCGAAGTGCACGAAACCGTCGATGTCATTGTCGATGTGCAGACCATTATTGGCGCAGTCCACCGTCTGGTTCATGACAGCAGCGTAGGCGTCGACCATGCCCGCGCCCTGCTGGAAAACGCTGTACGCCAGCGAACCATCGGCCAGGACGGCGGGACGTGCCGACGACATGATCTTGCATTTCAGTTCATCCACGCTGCGCCAGGCCTCAGCCTCCAGTGCGAGCGCCGCGATTCCGCTGGCCACGGCAGTTGCCTGCGACGTACCCGACATCTCGAAATACATATCACTGGCGTAGAACCCCGGATAGGTGGTCGCCAGAGTCGAGTTTCCCTGCACCAGACCCAGCATATGGCCACCCGGCGCTGTCACCTCGGGCTTCACGAAGCCCTCGGTGGTCGGGCCGGCGGAAGAAAATGACGCCAGAATGTCATCCGAGCCGTCAGCCGGCGTGTAATTATCAGTCATCGCGCCCACGGTCATCACGTAGGGTACGTTGCCCGGCACGCCTATGGTCATCGGCTCCGGTCCGCGATTGCCGGCAGCTGCCACGATAAAGATCTCATGCTGCCAGGCCACCATTACCGCCTGGTTGATAGGATCATCCCAATAATGTGATCGGCGTTCGGCACTGAAGGACAGGTTCAGGACCCTGATCTTGTGCCTGCTTTTGTTAGTTACAACCCAGTCGATGGCGCGTATCACGTCGGCATAGGTTCCCTGGCCGTTCTCGTCGAAAGCCTGTACAGATATCAGATGCGCCCCAGGCGCCACACCATTGTAGTGCCCGTCAGCGGTCATCAGGCTCGAAACAGCAATACTGGCGACGTGCGTGCCGTGACCGCCCGGGTCGTCTCCACCAAGCGGGTTCGACTCGGTGTCGGTCATCGCGTTGTAAAGAGCTTTCAGCCTCGTGGTGCCGGCCGGATCGTATTTGATGCCGTCGTGCTTCCACAGACCGGTGTCGAGTACG
>JAOTVR010000145.1 GCA_029863305.1 Gammaproteobacteria bacterium
CGCGTCGTAAGCGCGGGAGGCGCAGGATTATCGAGGTCGCTCGCGCCGGCGATATAATTGTCGCGTACATCGACATCCCAGCCAGCCGAACCGCCGTCTTTGAGTTCGGCGCGTACACGCAGTCGCGCCGACGTATTTCGCGGCACATTGTTGAATGCATAACTGCCATCGGCGCCCGAGGCCACGCTGGCGATCGGTACGCCGCTGCTGCTGTTGATGAGTTGCACGGTCGCACCGCGAATCGGGCGGGTAACGGTCGCGCCGAAGTTCAGCGTGGTGCAACTCCCGTTCGGCGGCACGAATTCATAACTGACGGTGCCGGAAACGGTGACGCCCGGCCGCGACGGAGGCGGCGTGTTGGTGCCGCCACCACCACAGGCTGACATCGCCAGCGTAGCCAGCGCAATCACCGCCGAACGGCTGCGTTGTCGATCCATTGATACTGTCCCAGGCAGTCTCCTCGCGAGATGCTTATTCTCACACAATTTTGTGCGAATTAAGTCCGAACACAGTGTGCCAGTATTGATAAACTCCGTCCGTTGAACGAGAGCAGGGTTCACATTTCCTGCCCCGGTAGCCGCGTATGGGTGGAGTCTGAATGGATAACGGCAAAATATTGGTCACTGGTGGTGCCGGTTACATCGGCAGCCATGTCGTGCGTCAGCTCGGCAATAGCGGCGAAAACGTCATCACGCTGGATAATCTGTCGACCGGCTTCGAGGCGGCGGTGACCGCTGGCGAACTCGTGATCGGCGATACCGGCGATGCGGCCCTGCTCGATCGCGTTTTCGACGCGCACGATATCGATACGGTCATGCATTTTGCCGCGCACACCATTGTGCCGGAATCGGTTGCCAATCCGCTCAAGTATTACGGCAACAACACGGCCAGCAGCCGCACATTGCTCGAGCGTGCCACCAAGCACGGTGTCAGGCACATCGTCTTCTCCTCGACAGCCGCGGTTTACGGCATTCCCGCCGACGGCAAGGCATCGGAAGCCACGCCGACTCGACCGATCAATCCCTACGGCAGTTCCAAGCTGATGACCGAGTGGATGCTGCGCGACCTCGCCAAGGCAGGCGGTCCGAGCTATGTGGCGCTGCGCTACTTCAATGTTGCAGGCTGTGAGCCGGGCGGCACGATCGGTCAGTCGACGCCCAAGGCGACGTTGCTCGTCAAGGTCGCCTGTGAAGCGGCGGTCGGCAAGCGGCCTGGCGTCAGTATCTTCGGAACGGATTACCCGACACCGGATGGCACGGGCTTGCGCGACTACATTCATGTCGAAGATCTCGCAACAGCACACCTCGATGCGCTGCATTACCTCAGGGATGGCGGCAAGTCTGCAACGCTCAATTGCGGCTATGGGCACGGCTACAGCGTCCGTGAAGTGCTGGCCGCAGTCGAAAAGATCAACGGCAAACCATTGCACATCACCGAGGAACCGCGACGCGCCGGCGATCCGCCCGAACTCGTGGCGGTTGCGAAAAAAATCCGCACCGTGCTCGGCTGGGCGCCACGATTTGACGATCTCGATACGATCGTGCGCACCAGCCTCGCGTGGGAGCGCAAGATCGCCGACAGGGACGAGAGTGCGTACTGGGCCGCCTGATTCGAGCCCGGCCGGTGCTACACTGCAGGCATGAGATTCCACCGCCCACGATCGCTTAACGGCCTGATTCTCGTAGGATTCGGGCTCGTCGGGCTACCCCTCCTGATCGCCGTCATCTGGGCGCTCGTGAACCTCGATCGGCTTGCGGAACAAAGCGAGCGACTGGTCTTCACCGGCGTCGAGGCGGCGCAAAACAACCGCCTTCTCGAAGAGCATCTGAGTTCGCTCGAACGCGTGGCCCGGCAGTACCAGGTACTGGGCAGCCAGCAAAGTCTCCAGCTCCTGCAGCAGGACCTCCTGACGATCGAGTCGCGACTTGCCAAAATGGCGCCGCTGGCCGAACGCGCCGCAGCGACCGAACTTGCGGCATCAATTGGCGCGGGCGCGCGACGTATCGTTACGACGCTGGAGCAAACGAATCTCAGCGAGGACGACAAAACACGCGCGATCGCCGAGTTCGCCTTATTGCGGCAACGCGTAACCGACCTGACCGCCACCACGACGGCGTTCGTGGACACAGAGCTCAAGAACCTGCAGGCCAACACGCGGCGTGCGCAGCGGATTTCGGCCTGGCAGGTTGCTGCACTCGTTCCCGGAACGCTGATTCTTGTGCTGTTTTTTATTCTGCTGGTCGCGCGGCCGATTCGACAGCTCGATACCGCCATATCGCAACTCGGTCAAAGTGGCTTTTCGAAACCAATCGAGGTCAAGGGCCCGACTGACCTCGAACGCCTCGGCAGACAACTGGAGTGGCTGCGGCAACGATTGCTCGAGCTTGCGCAGGAGAAAAACAAGTTCCTGCGTCATATGTCGCATGAGCTGAAGACACCGCTTGCCAATATTCGTGAGGGCACCGAGTTGTTGCTCGATGGCACCGTGGGTGAACTCGACCAGCCGCAGCGCGAGGTGACTGACATATTGCGTATGAACGGGCTCAAGTTGCAGCAATTGATCGAAAACCTCCTGAGCTTCAGCGCCTGGCAAACCAAGACCGAGGTTCTGACCCTGACCGATTTTCCGTTGCGGGCACTCGCAATCTCGGTCGCAAAAGCGCAACGACTGGCCCTGAAAGCCGCCCATATCCAGCTGAAACTCGAGATCGACGACATAATTGTGAACGCGGATCGCGACAAAATCCGCACAGTTCTTGATAATCTGTTGTCGAATGCGGTCAAGTTCACCCCCAGAGGCGGCTACATAACGATTCGGGCGCAGCAGACTCCGTCGAGTTTCGTGCTCGAATTTGGTGACACCGGGCCAGGCATTCCGGAAGAAGAAAGCCCGAGAATATTTGAGGCCTTCTTTCAGGGTCGCCGCGAACAGGGTGGCCAGGTTGGCGGAACGGGCATCGGTTTGTCCGTGGTCCTCGAGTGTATTCAGGCCCATGAAGGGTCGGTGGAGTTGGTCGATTCGGATGAGTTTTCAGGCGCGCATTTTCGGATCGATATCCCGCAAAAACGTGTCGCAGCGCGGCAGAAGATGGCAGCAAATGCGTAACAACGAACTGACAATTCAGGCGCGACGGATCGCAGGAATGGCACTGGCTGTCATCCTGCTGAGCGGCTGTTCGCAGACGAAGAGTTTCCTGTCGGGTATGGGCAAATCGGACACGCCACCAGGCGATGTCGGCATCCTGGGCGCGCCGGCAGCCGATCAGTATCTGGCCGAGCTCTATGATCTTGCAGCCGGCGATCCGGCAACACAGGCTGAGATATTTGCGGATGCGCGTGCCGGCTCGCAGCTTACGCCCGGGCCACAGACGAATCTGCGTTATGCGCTGGTGCTTGCAACGCCGGGTCACGCCGAGGCCGACCCCGAGCAGGCACAGTCGATGTTGCGTGAGATCCTGACGCAAACTGAAATCATGACGCAGGCCGAGATTGCGCTCGCGACGATTCACCTGAAATCCGTTGAACAACTGATCGTGACAAATTCCGAGGCGCGGCGGTTGCGGGCGTCAAGCTCACGCGCCACGCAGACCCAGGAAGCGGCGACCAATCAGCGCCTCGCCACCGTTGAGGCCGACAATCGCCGGCTTCGGCGTGAACTCGCCGAGGCGGAGGAGAAACTCGAGGCCATCACCTCGATCGAACGCTCGATTCGGGCACAGGACCCGTAGATAATTGCAGGGACAGACGCCCGGACTGACAGACCAAAGGTCGCTGTCCCCATGATTCCGCTATTGCCGACTTAACTAAATCTCTCTAACCTTGCCCTATGCCTGCTACCAGCCCCCAACCCAAAGGCAAGATCCTGCTCGTCGATGACGATCCGGGACTCTTGCGCCTGCTCAGTATTCGCCTGCGAGCCGAAGGCTATGACGTAGAAGCCGTTGAGAGCGCGCACAAGGCGCTTGCAACGCTGAATCGCTTCAGCCCCGACCTGGTGGTCACCGACCTGCGCATGGATAAAATGGACGGTATCGGGCTCCTCAAGGAGCTGCAGACCCGTTCACCCGGCCTGCGCGTCGTCATCATAACGGCGCATGGCACGATCCCGGATGCGGTGGTCGCGACACAAAGCGGCGCCTTTGGCTTTCTGACCAAGCCGATCGACAAAGACGAGCTGATGGTGACGGTCGAAAAAGCCCTCAAGGTGTCTGGCTCGGCGGATGTCGAGGAAGGCTGGGCGGCCGAGATCATCACGCGCAATCAGGGCATGAAAGAAGTCATGCAGCAGGCGAAGATGGTGGCGGCAACGGATGCGCGCGTGCTGATTACGGGCGAAAGCGGTACAGGCAAGGAACTGCTCGCGCGGGCCATTCACAACGCAAGCCCGCGGCATAATCAGCCGTTTGTGGCGATCAATTGCTCCGCGATGGCGGAGAATCTGCTCGAGTCGGAGCTGTTCGGTCACGAGAAAGGCGCATTCACGGGTGCGACTCGCTCGCACAAAGGGCTGTTCCAGTCGGCTGAAGGCGGCACGCTGTTGCTCGATGAAATCGGCGACATGCCGATGCGCTTGCAGGTGAAGCTGCTGCGTGTATTGCAGGAAAACCAGGTGCGGCCTGTCGGCAGTACCGAGGCATTGCAGGTCGATGTGCGCGTCATCTCGGCGACGCACCGCGATTTGCAGCAACTGCTGCGCGAGGGACGATTTCGTGAAGACCTGTACTACCGTCTGAATGTCGTCAATATCAAACTGCCAACACTCGACGATCGTCGCGAAGATATTCCGCTGCTGGTGGCGAATTTCCTGCAGATCATCGCAAAAGAAGCAGGCCAGGAGCGCAAGGTGTACGCTCCCGAGGCGGTCGAGATGCTGGTCACCGCCGAATGGCCTGGCAATATTCGGCAGTTGTATAACGTCGTGCGACAAAATGTCGCATTGTCCCGATCACCGGTAATCAGCGCGGAACTCGTGCAACAGTCACTCGGTGAGCATGGCGGAAAACTCGCATCCTTCAGCGATGCGCGCGACGAATTCACGCGCAATTACCTGTCCCAGATCCTGCAGATCACGATGGGCAACGTCAGCCAGGCAGCCCGGCTGGCAAAGCGAAACCGCACCGACTTCTACAAGCTGCTGGCGCGGCACGAACTCAACCCGGATCAGTTCAAGACGCGCTGACGTTTTTCTTCGAGTACCCTTCGGCTGACAGGCCATACTTGTTCAGCAGGTCATACAGCGTCGGCCGCGTGACGCCCAGCAACTCTGCCGTTTTGGAAATATTGCCGTAGCACTTCGTCAGCGCGACGCGTATCGCTTTGGATTCAGCCTGACTCCGGACCTCGCGCAGATTCAGTGATTCTTCCTCGCCCTCGCCCGCGGCGATGCCGAGGTCGGCAGCCGTGACCATCTTGCCATCCGCCATGATGACAGCGCCTTTTATCTTGTTTTCCAGCTCGCGAACGTTACCGGGCCAGGAATAGCTTTCGATCGCCTTGACCGCATCGTCGGAGAAACCGTTAATCGCCCGGCCCTGCGCCTTGGAGTATTTTTGCAACAGCGTACGCGCAAGGATCAGGCGGCCTTCTTCACGATCGCGAAACGGCGGGATGTTGATCGTGATTTCGCTGACGCGGTAGTACAGATCTTCGCGAAACGCGCCTTCCTTGATCAGGTCCTCGGGATTCTGATTGGTTGCACAGACGACGCGCACGTCTACCGGGATCTCTTCGCGACCGCCGACGCGTTCGATGACACGTTCCTGCAGGAAACGCAGCATCTTGGCCTGCAGCGGCAGCGGCATGTCGCCGATTTCATCGAGGAACAAGGTGCCGCCACTGGCAATCTCGATCTTGCCGAGTGTCTGTTTATGCGCGCCCGTAAACGAGCCTTTTTCGTGGCCGAAAAGTTCCGATTCGAGCAGGTTCTCCGGAATTGCCGCGCAGTTGATTGCGACGAAATCCTTATCCGCACGCGAGCTCAAACGATGTAATGCGCGTGCGAGCAGTTCCTTACCGGTGCCACTCTCACCCAACAGCAATGCCGTGACATTGGTGGGCGCAACTTTTTCGATCATGCGACAAACCGCGAGCATGCCCTCGCTCGCCGCGACAATGCCATCGAGCGGTGACTCATGAACCGCGCTTTGCAGGCGCCGGTTCTCGGTTTCGAGCTCCGAGATGTTAAACGCGCGATCGACCAGCAACTTGAGCGTATCGGTATCGACGGGTTTCTCGTAGAAGTCGTAAGCACCCTGTGCAACAGCGGTAAGCGCGTTTTCCTGGTCGCCATTGCCGGTAACGACGATGACCTTGGTGTGTGGCGCGAGCTTGAGGGTTTGTGCCAGCGTCAGGAATCCTTCCTCGACACCTTCGGGCTTGGGCGGCAAGCCGAGGTCCTGCAGCACGACCATCGGCTCATGACGCCGCAGCTCGACGATCGCCGATTCGCGATCCTCAGCCGTATAGACATCGTACCCTTCGAAACACCATTTGAGCTGGCTCAGGAGTCCCGGGTCATCCTCGACAATTAAGAGTTTGCGGCTTGCTTCGCTCATGACGTCCATTGTAATGGCCCGTTGCAGCGGGCGGCAGAGGGACAATGGTGCCACGAAGGAGCGCGACTTGGGAGGGCTTCAGTCACATGAGGATGTGAGTACTCCGTGGCATTAAGGGTACAAGCACGTCGCCTGAATGCGAATTATTCTTAATTAAGTAGGCTATCGGCCATGGGTATGGCTGGCTTGTATAATGCAGCTATGCTCATCAACCTGGCCGGGGTTGCATCATGAGAATACTCCTTTACGTAATCCTGCTGTCGTCGTACTTTACGGGCCTTCTGGCATCGGCGACCGAACTCGCCTGGCAGCAGACACTGCCTGAAGAAACCATCTGGTCGAGATTGACATTTGCAGGGACACTCCTGGTCGCGTCCGAAAACCAGCTCGTCCATTTCGACTCGTCCACGGGCGAAGTGATCTGGCAGCGCGATGACATGCACGAACTCGCTCAATTTGACGTTCGGGATGTGCGTGGGGCCGGGCACCTTGTCATTAACGAACGGCTAAGCACCCGACCGAAGAAGAGCCGACTGCAACTGCTTGATCTGGGTAGCGGCAAGAGTATCTGGGATAGCGGCGAATTGGCCGGGAGCGTGCTCGGCAGTTATCCCGTTCCTCGAAAGAATCTTCTCGTGGCCGCACTGAGTCTGCAGAGCGATGGCGAGACAAAATCGGGCGTCTACCTGGCCGCTTATGCACTCACGGATGGCGAAGAGATCTGGCGTACCCGCCTTGGCGGCAAGAACAGTTTGCCCCTGCACCGCAGCGACGCCAGCAACATGCAGGACCTGAGCGGTCATCCCCGCCCTGTCGTCACCGACGATATTTTTGTTCTCGTTGCCGGCGACCTGCTGGCTGTGGATCTGACATCAGGGGAGGAAGCCTGGCGCTTCGATCTCAATGCGTCAGTCGACAATCTGAAACAAACCTATGCACAACCGCTG
>JAOTVR010000042.1 GCA_029863305.1 Gammaproteobacteria bacterium
ATCCTCTCGGCGGGCGCAGTAGCGATCTGCGGCGCTTCCGCAGCGCTTGCGATCGCGTCGGTGCTGCCGTCGCACAAAGATCATGAGCGCAATACAATTCTGACCGTTGCCGGCGTCACTGCGTTAAGTACGGTCGCGATGGTCCTTTACCCGGTATTCGTCACCGTCCTGGAATACGACAACGTAACCGCGGGCATCTTCCTTGGGGCGACGATCCACGATGTCGCGCAGGTGGTTGGAGCCGGTTACATTATCTCGGATCAAAGTGGTGAGATATCCACGCTCGTGAAGCTCATTCGCGTTGCCTGCCTGGTCCCGGTCGTGATTTCGATCTCGCTGTTAATGCACCGCCGGCGTTCACCGGAGTCCCGCAACGAGCCTCTGCTGCCGTGGTTTCTCCTGGCCTTCGTCGCACTGGTCATCGTCAACAGTCTGGGCTGGGTGCCGACCGCCGCGCATACGATGCTGACGCCTGTTTCGAGCTGGTGTTTGCTAACCGCCGTTGCGGCGCTTGGGGTCAAGACCTCTCTCAAGGCCCTGGCGGACGTGGGTCCCGCGCCGATCGGCGTAATGGTGATTCAGACTGTCTTTCTCGCCGTGTTGGTAATTGGTGGTCTGCTGCTGATCAGATAAGCAGCCGTCGGTTTCAGGGTCTGATCTGCCGAGCTGGCAACACATTCACAACGAACGGATCGTCGACCAGTTTTGCGCGCCTGCGTGATGCCGTTATCATGCAGCATCTCTGCCGGTCTTGCAGAAACGAAATCGAGGAGGAGTCTCAATGTCGCAACTCGTTCCGCCGCATGGCGCGGACTCCCTGAAGCCGCTTCTCGTTCCGGAAATCGACAGGGCTGAAGAGGCGCGTCGCGCTGCTCAACTCAAACGGGTCCCGTTATCCAGTCGCGAGGTGTCCGACCTGTTCATGCTCGGCATGGGCAGCTATACGCCACTCCACGGCTTCATGGGCGAAGCGGATTGGCGCGGTTGCTGTGAAAACATGCACCTTGCTAACGGACTTTTCTGGCCCATCCCGATCACGCTGTCCTGTACGCAGGAACTCGGCGACGGTGTTGGCATTGGCGAAGACGTGGGGCTGCGCGACGGCGAGACCGACGAGTTGCTCGGCATCCTGACGGTCGAAGAGAAATACACCATCGACCCCGAATTCGAATGCGCGCAGGTATTTCGCACCACTGATCCCGCGCATCCTGGTGTCGGGAAGGTGCTGAGCCAGGGGCCGGTCAATCTCGGCGGGCCCGTGCGCACGTTGTCGGAGGGCCATTTCCCGGTGACCTATGCGGGTCTTTACCATCGCCCGGAGGAAACGCGAGCGATGTTTCTGGACAGGGGCTGGTCGAAAGTGGCGGCCTTCCAGACGCGCAATCCGATGCACCGCAGCCACGAGCATCTGGCGAAGATCGCCATCGAAATTTGCGACGGCTTGCTGATTCATCAGGTGTTGGGCGCGCTGAAACAGGGCGATATCCCGGCCGAAGTGCGAGTCAGGGCGATCGAAGCGCTTGCGGACAATTATTTTGTGCCAGGCACTGTCTTGCAGGCCGGCTACCCCATCGAAATGCGATATGCGGGCCCGCGCGAAGCTTTGTTGCATGCCGTTTTTCGCCAGAATTTCGGTTGCTCGCACCTGGTCGTCGGACGCGACCATGCCGGTGTCGGCGATTACTACGGGCCGTACGATGCGCACCAGATTTTCGACACGCTGCCTGAGGGGAGCATCAGGACGGAGCCGTTGAAAATTGACATCACGTTCTATTGCTACAAATGCAACGGTATGGCAACAGGTAAAACCTGTCCGCATACAGCCGCTGATCGCCTGGCGATATCCGGCACCCGGCTGCGTGAAATGTTCGCAAACGGTGAGCCGATCCCACCCGAATTCAGCCGTCCCGAGGTCGTAGCCGTATTAAGGGATTATTACGACGATCCCGGGCGTCAGTAGTAATGCCAATTGACAGGATCACATGGAACGTTTTATAAATTAGAAAAATCGAATGTTCTTAAGTGGGTCGCAACCCACGTTGGGGAGATTTAATGTTCACGAGTAATCCGTTCGCCGAGCTATCGGCGTCCATATCGCCCAGTGTCATGAAGACCTACATCGTCGTCATGATAGGTCTGGTCGCCGCGGGTACGATCTATGACGTCCTGCATAAGAAGAGTGCCAGGTATTTTCGGGAGAACATGCGGAAATCGAAGGCCGCAGCGACGCAGAAGGTCAGTGGCGGTGAGATGCTGTCCATGGCGATCAAAACGGCTGTCGTGGACGTCGCGGCTTCCGGAGAGTTCTGCAACGCGCGCCGCAGAATCGCCCATCTCCTGACAATGTACGGTTTCGTGGCTTTCGCGATTACCACGGCGGTCATGGTGTTTTCGTATTCGACGCCGGCCACCGCGACGCCGCCCATTCTCCCCCAGCTGTGGCACATCGGCGCGCTGATGGTTTGCATTGGGGGTTACTGGTTCTGGTTCTTCATTCGGGTCGACGTCGCAGCCGAGGGCAGCACACCGTTTCGTATCATGCGCGCTGACCTGTTCATACTCTCGCTGCTTGCGAGCGCGACGTTTGCCCTGATCTGGTCCTATTTGCAGACGTCCGGTAACTCCTGGGCAATGGCAGCCTTCGGCTTGCACGTCATCGCCACGACGGTGCTGTTCGGATCCGTTCCGTGGTCCAAGTTCGCGCACATGTTCTTCAAGCCCGCCGCGGCTTTCGAAAAAAGGGTGTCGGCAGCGAACGGTTCGCGAAGTAACTTGCCGGCTCCCGCCGATAAACCCGAGACGTTGGGCAGCCCCGTCGAACAACCCCGACACTACTAATCAGCCAGGGAACAAAACACCATGCCTACATTTGTTTACATGACGCGTTGCGACGGTTGCGGACATTGTGTCGATATTTGCCCGTCCGACATCATGCACATCGACAAGACCTATCGTCGTGCCTACAACATCGAGCCCAATTTCTGCTGGGAGTGTTACTCCTGCGTAAAAGCGTGCCCGCAAAATGCCATCGACGTTCGCGGTTACGCCGACTTCGCGCCTCTGGGCCACAGCGTGCGGGTGCTGCGGGAAGAGAAGAAAGGCACGATCTCCTGGAAAGTTATATTTCGGGACGGCCGGGAAAAGAATTTTGAGTCGCCGATCCGCACCACGCCCTGGGGATCGATCAAGTCACCGTCTGATTACGATGCGCCGAGCGGGGATGCTTTCAAGAGTCAGGAACTTGCGCACGAACCGGACGCACTCAACATCGAAAAGTTGCCTGCGCTAACGCCGGATAAACTCAAACAAGGAGTCGTGTGATGGGCCTGCTGTCGGGGAGAAAAACCGTGTATGTCGATTCTGACGTCCTTGTGATCGGCGGCGGAATGGCAGGTTGTGGGGCAACGTACGAGGCCCGTTATTGGGGTCGCGACCTGAATATTGTCTGCGTCGAGAAAGCAAATATCGAGCGCAGCGGCGCTGTTGCTCAGGGCCTGTATGCGATCAACTGCTACATGGGTATGCAATGGGACGAAAACCAGCCCGAGGATCATGTTCGCTATGCGCGAAACGACCTCATGGGGCTCGTCCGCGAGGATCTCGGTTACGACATTGCGCGGCATGTCGATTCTTCGGTGCACAAATTCGAGGAGTGGGGCCTGCCAATCATGCGAGATCCGGAAACCGGCCGGTACCAGCGCGAAGGCAAGTGGCAGATCATGATTCACGGCGAAAGTTACAAACCGATCGTCGCCGAGGCCGCGCGCAAGGCCGCCAGCAAGGTCTACAACCGGATCATGGTGACGCACCTGTTGATGGATAAGACCAAAGCCAACCGGGTTGCCGGTGCCGTCGGCTTCAATGTGCGTACCGGCGATTTCTACGTGTTCCGCGCGCCGGCCGTTATTGTCGCCGCCGGCGGTGCCTCGCACATCTTCAAACCTCGATCGGTTGGCGAGGGCATGGGACGCACCTGGTATGCGCCGTGGAGCAGCGCCTCGGCCTATGCGCTGCCGATTCTCGCCGGCGCCAAGATGACGCAGATGGAGAATCGCATTGTTCTCACCCGTTTCAAGGATGGTTACGGTCCGGTCGGTGCCTACTTCCTGCATCTGAAAACCTACACCGAGAATGCCTATGGTGATGAATACGAGTCCAATTGGTACGAAAACACCAAGGAACTGGTCGGTGATTACATAGACCGGCACCCGGTGCCGACTTGTCTGCGTAATCACGCCATTCTTGAAGAGCTGAAGGCGGGCAGAGGCCCGATCCGCATGGTCACGAAGGAGGCGTTTCAGGATCCACATAAAGAGACCATCGGTTGGGAGAACTTCCTTGGCATGACAATCGGACAAGCCGTCGTGTGGGCGTCGCAAAATATCGATCCGAAGCACACCAACCCCGAGTTGACGACGTCCGAACCTTACGTCATGGGATCCCACGCCACTTGCTCCGGCGCATGGGCGAGCGGTCCGGAGGACTACGCCCCGTCCGAGTACCAGTGGGGCTATAACCGGATGATGACCGTCGATGGACTGTTCGGCGCCGGCGACACGATTGGCGGTACTGCCCACAAGTTCTCATCAGGGTCTTTTGCCGAAGGCCGGATCGCAGCGAAGGCAGCAGTCAACTATGTGAAAGATCTGGGCAAGGAGCGACCGCAGGTCAGCGAGGCGGAGTACCAGAACCTGAAGAAAGTGGTCTTTCAGCCGATGGAGAACTACGAGGTGGGCCGCAATGAAATCGTTGCCGGAACGGTTTCGCCAAGTTACATCCTGCCGATTCAGGGACTGCAGCGTCTCGAGAAGATAATGGACGAGTACGTCGGCGGTATCAGCTCCCACTACACGACCAACGAGCCGCTGCTCACGCGCGGACTGGAGTTGCTGGAGATGCTCAAGCAGGACCTCAATCACCTCGGGGCCGAAGACCTGCACCAATTGCAACGCTCGTGGGAACTCCAGCACCGGCTGCTGGCCTCCGAATCCGTGACACATCACACGATGTTCCGCACCGAGACGCGTTGGCCGGGGTATTACTATCGCGGTGATCATCCGAAGCTGGATGACAACGATTGGCATTGCTTCACCTTATCGCAATACGACCGCGACTCGGGAAGCTGGGAGATGGAGAAGGCGCCCGTGTATCACATCGTCGATTAGGGCGTGCTCATCGCGCAGATCAGCGATACTCACATCCTGGCACGCGCATCGGAGTATCCCGCGGCGCAACTGCGGGCCGACTGCTTGCGCGACTGTGTCGCCGACATAAATCTGCAACGGCCGGATGCCGTAATCTTTACTGGCGATACCGTGCAGCATGGCCAGCCGGACGAGTACGCGCGCCTGCGCGATTTGCTGGCACCGCTGCAGGCACCGCTCTACATGATCCCGGGCAATCGCGATGACAAAAGCGCATTGCGCAGAGTGTTTGACGACATACCTTTCCCGAGCGATGGTGAATTCCTTCACTATACCGTCGAAGGCCACGATCACCGCCTGGTCGCAATCGATTCCACATCGCCGGGTGAGCGCAAGGGTGTCTTTTGTGCGGAGCGTCAGGCCTGGCTCGAAAAGACTCTGAGCGACCAACCCGATCGAGCAACGCTGCTGTTCATCCACCACCCGCCATTCGACATCGACGATCATTACATTGGCGGCTACCGCCGGCCCGAGGAGGCTGCCGCACTGGAGGCCGTCGTGAGCCGCCACTCTCAGGTTGAAGCAATGCTATGTGGTCACGTTCACTGCCCGGTCAGACGCGATTGGGCCGGCACTCTGGCAAGCGTTATGCCCAGCGTGGCCGTGGACGTTCGCAAGGGAGTCGACGAGGCCGAAGCCCGCGAGGCGCCCATCTACATGCTGCATCGGCTGTCGGACGCGACCGGTATCGTCAGTGATACCAGGATGATCCGGTAGTGGCGGTGCTCCTGCCTGGGATGGGTGTCCTGAGACTACATAGCGCTATGGACCGTCTGCACGGTCTGCTACTTGCGGTGGGGCCGCGGCGGCCTGCCGGGGAAGCAGCAGAAAGGACAGATCCGGATCCATGTCCACGGTCTTGGCCGACCAGGTCGTGAGCTCGGCGCGACTTGCCCATGCGGCCTGGCTCAGCCGGTACACCCGGAGCTGCTCGCTGACCGCGTTCGAGAATTTTCGCGTTCGATCGAATTCCCGCAATTCGTACAGGAATCGCGTGAGTTCGGCGACTTCTCCGATTCGCACCTGCGCCAGCATGCTGCGGGCGGCATTCACCACTTCCTGATGGCTTCGCAGCCTCTGTGCATCAGGCCCGCTGGGCCAGTAGGTCCTGCTCTGATCAGGGTGATCGGCTTCGAAGTGCTGCAGCATTCTGAGGTACGCGGCGAGCAGGATTCGCTTCACCATGAAGTCTGCTTCCTCCTCGGTGCCGAATAGTCCATTCGTGTAATCCAGGTAGAAATCCGCGTCTCCTGCAACCGGCCGATATTCCGGGTGGTTGTCGACAATCAGCCCATCGTCACGCAGCTTGTCTTCCAGCAAGTGTCGTTGGCTGCTGATGGCGAGCCGGTCCCCCAGACGGTGAACCTGAAGGTCACGGAACTCGACCGGAGCGTCCAGAATCGATCCAACGTTGATTTCGAGCCAATCGCCTTCCCGGCGATTATCCTGATGCCAGAGAATCTCACCTGTATGCGTGTGTGCCGAAAGCGTTACGGGAATGCCTCCCGCGTCGCGCAGCTTGTCGAACGGTGAAGACGACTTCCTGCCGAGCGCATCGTACGGATGGTGCGACGCGAGCATCCAGCTGCGCCCATCTGCCGCCATGGACGCCGTAAATGCGTCCGTCGCTGCCTCCTGCGAATCGAGAATATTGCCGTGTTCGCCGGCGACCTGAAGATCGAAGTATCTGAAGGTCAGGATCCGGGCAATCGTACTCAAGAAGCCGTGATCGAGCGACGGCTGAAACCCATATTGCGACGTGTCGAGCACGAGTATGCTGATCGGGTTGCGACTGGGCGCCATATCCACCGACGATGCGCTGATGTCGATCTCCTGCACGATAAATGATTGCCATACACGTTTCTTATCGATATGCCACGCCAGTCGTCGCAGGTGTGGTTGACCGGCCGGTGCAAGATCCGCGGGCAGCTCGAACGAATGATAAGACTGATCGCCACTGTTCTGCGCCGAATCGTAGATTTGGTCCTGCAGTTCCACCAGTGCTTGCCAGTACTGCGCAAATGAGCGAGGAACGTGCTGCGAACCTGCATCACCTCTCTGGTCGGTCCACCTTGCGAGTCCCTGCTCGATGTCGGCGCCGAGCGAGCGGGCGAGCGGAGCACTCCATACAGCGTCCTGGAGAATCAGTGAGGCCAGATAGTAGCTGACGTAGCGGTCCTTCTGCATGGCGCGGCTGTCGATCGTCGTTCCGTCGAATTCATAGGTCTCCGCAGCCTCGTTCCATTCGCGAATCAGACCGTCTATCGTTCGGCTCGAGTTGCCGAAAAAGAACCCGTCGTGATTGCCGGGAGCCATGGCCCAGCCGTGCTGTGCGTGGCGCATATCCCAGGCGAAGCGGCCGAATTCGCCGGTGTTGGAGATATCGCAAGCATCGCCAAGATGCAGGACGAAACCGTCGCTCATTGCCAGTGCCTCGCCGAGCAGGTCCTGACCGAACAGGTCGAGCTGGGGAGGGCGGATCGCCACTTTCGTGTACTTGTCGCTCGCCGAGTTGCGAAATATCTCAACGCCGTTCCCCAGCAATTCATGGCGCTGATTATCCGAAATCAGGTAAATCCTGGTGGAAAGATCCTGCAGCCCGGAGTCTTTCGCAGGCTGCTCATAAGCCAGGTCGTAATCCGCACGCGTCCATTTACCGGTCTGCGCACATCCGCCGCTGATCGCCAGAGCGGCAGCGAGCAGGACGATGCCGACACCCCTCACTGGCTTGACCCGCAAATGCCGCAGAACATCGCGGTAGTGATCACGAGAGAAATTTGCTGCAACATTGCTAGTCTCCATGCAGTGGGCCGCTGGGGCGGCGTGCACTGAAATCTATACAAACCAGACCCCGTTAGTGTACTGGCAATCAATGGAATCAAGGGCCATATGAATCATCAGGCCGATGCCGATCAACCTGGTTTTTTTCGGAAAACAAAGGGCGAAATAGATCGCGATGGGTACGAAGGTGTGCAGAGGATGAAAGCCGATGCTGCATCTCTGCGAGTCATAGATCGGGCTGGCTGCCAGGTGGTCCAGATCGACGAGCATCGTGCTGATCAGGAGCAGGTAACTCAATCGCCATTCTTTGCGGAAGAACGATCCCGTGACCATCGCCGGTACGATGAAATGGAGAAGGAGATGCATTATTCACGGACTCCCGATGATCACAATGTGGAAAGTGTCGGGCGTATTCGCGGATCGGTGACTTTCCCGGCAAACCTCCAGTATAGTCGCAAGCGACGCCAAGCTGGCGTCTGCCCTGGACATTGGGGCAAGGAGCATAGCATGGACCACGACTGCGACACACGGCCTGGGCACTGCGCAACGTTGCGCGTTGCGGCCCTGTCTGTCTCTCTCGCTTTGCTTGCGAGCGGCTGCGCTTTTTTTGTGCCCGACAAGATCCACCATGTCGTGAATCCGGCGGAACAACCTGCGGCTCGCTGTGATCTCGATGACAACGCAGAACCTGCCGAGCGAATACTCGGAATTGCCCTGTCTGGCGGCGGCAGCCGGGCTGCCGTGTTCGGCGCCGCTGCCCTGGAAGCGCTATCCGAGCACGGCGTGCTCGAACAGCTTTCGCACCTTTCCAGCGTTTCCGGCGGCAGTCTTGCTGCTTCCTATTTCATGGCAAACCCACCAGGCTGCGAAGAGACCGCAACGACGCAGGCAGAGCAGGCCTGTTGGCATGAGTACTTTTCCGACTTCAAGACGCAAATGCGCGTCAACTACCAGTACGGAATAGTGACGCACAACGCACGGCCAACGCGATTCACCAGCCCCACTCGCCGGGTAACATCCTTACAGGAGGAGCTCGACAAGCGATTCCTTCACGGCAAAACGTTTGGCGAGCTCGGACCGCATCCCGTTGTGCTCATCAATGCGACTAGCTATGACGAAACACGACGCTTCGTCTTCTCGAATGCCTGTCTGGCCGAAGGCGCCGCGGAGTCGTCGGCAGCCTCAGGGCAGGATGGCGGCAAGCGCTATCGCATCATGGCAGAGAATGCGCTCGCCCAGCGAGCCTTGCAGGCGTTTACCTTTTCACGGCCGCATTGCATGCGCCCGGTTCCGAACGATCTGCCGGTGTCGCTGGCAGTTGCGGCCTCGGCGTCTTTCCCGCCGGCAATCGGCCCTGTCTCCATCGAGGTCCCGTCCGACTGCGACGCTGGCGAGCCGGAGTGGTGGCATCTTGGAGACGGGGGTGCGATCGAGAACTCCGGTGTCGACAGTCTCGAGGAAGTTCTTCTGCGGCGCCTGGCGGACCCGGGACCCCCTCTGCAAAAGGCACTGATTCTGTCAGTGGACGCCGGCAAAAAGATGGATCCGGCCGAGCTCAAAGCGCGGAAGAACTTCCGGATGAATTCAAGCCCGTCGCGAGCCAACCTCGTGGTGATCTCTCCAAGGGTGCGGGGCCAGGCATACCACGACGTGTTCTGGGATGAAATGATCGCCGAGCTGGCGAGCGAAGGCATCGGATTCGAGAAGATCACGTTCAAACACGGGCTGGCGCAACTTGCCCGGTTGCCCGACTCGTGTAGCGGAAAAATGTCCGTCGAGGAGGTGATTAGCGATCTCCTGTCCGAAATTCCGACCCGGTTTACGGTTGACGACTGCAATGCGGACCTTCTGGAGATGGCGGCGCACCAGCTTGTGCACGAATCTCTCGACGACGCGACGGTGCAACGTCTGACCGGTGAGGGTTTCGCGATTCACGCCAGTCGCGGTTGTCGATTGCGCCAGTAGAATCCCAGCCCGATAGCAAGGAACAAGAAAGTCGATGCGGCGATCTTCAGAACGAAAAGTCCCGGGTTGCTCGTCCCCGCAGGAGGAATGAACGCGAGTACGATCGACAACATTGTTGCAGCGAATCCGAGGCCGCCGAACACCCAGGGACCGGCATCGCCCAGCGGAACCCGCGTTACCCCATCGTTATCGCCATCGGCGCGTCTGCGCAGGATGGGCAGGGCCGCAAACATGTAAAGGAACGGGATCAGGTAAAGGATGATGGAAAGGTCCAGCAGGAGGATGTACGCCTCCTGGATCGTCGCACCGGCTGCCATCGAAAGGATGATCAGCGAAACCACGACGGCCTGCGTAAGCAGTGACACGTGCGGTGTGCCATAGCGCGGATGCGTCTTGCCGAGCGCAGACGGCAGATATCGGTCGATGCCAATGACATAGGGTATGCGCGCAACGCCGGTTACCCAGGCACCGAGACCGCCGGTCGAGGATATGACGAGCAATAGCCCGCCGAGTGCGCCAAGCCAGGGCAATGAGATGCGCTCGCCGATCGCTGCAAACGCCTGCGGTATACCGGTGATGACGTTCACCTGGCCTTCCGGTACAGCCACCATGACCAGGCTCGTGCCGACGATGTAAATAAATGCAATGCCAATGCCGGAGATGACAATCGCGCGAGGAATCGTCCGCCGCGGCTCCCGGATTTCTCCGGCCATTGCCGGCGCCAATTCCATGCCGGAAAACGCAAACGTCATCGTCGCGAAGAATGTCAAGGTTGTGAAGTTACTGGTGTCGGGTATCAGGGACGCGGCCGTAAAATCCGTAGCGCTGCCGTGCATCGACCAGGCCCAGGTGCCCGTGATGGCAAGAACGATGAATACGGCAATTGCGGCGAAGGCACCGACGCTGGCAATCCACTTGCCGCGCTCGACACCGATAATGTTGACGCCGATTACCAGCCAGATCAGCACCAGAGAGAACACGGTGTTGTACCAGATGCTATCACCGAGCTGCAGCCAGCGCTGACCACCGATGAACAGGAACGCACCGGCAAGAAACAACAACAGGCTCGGGAAGTAGAACACGTTGTTGACCCAGTAGGCCCAGCCCGATATGAAGCCGTGGAATTCGCCAAAAGCTGTCTTGCTCCAGAGGTAGATACCACCCTCACCGGGCTGCCGGGAACTGAGTTCCGTGACGGTCAGCGCGCTGGGAATAAAGAAGATCAGCACGGCGAGCACCCAGAGCACGAGGCTCGAAGGGCCCATCTGCGCCGCCGTCGACAGCCAGCGCACACCGAGCACGGCTGCAATATTGATCAAAACGATGTCCCTAACACCGAGCGCCCGGTGCAGGCTCGCGCTGGTGGTTTGTCCTTCTCTGCTTTCGGACATCGTTCGTACCTCATTATTGTTATTGGACGACGAGGGCCGAGTATAGCTTGGGCGGCCGACCGCAACGACGCATCCGCCGTACTAATACTTATAGCGCACGGCACATCAATTAGATAAATCCAATATAAAGATCACGTCGCCTGGTGATCGACGTCAACGCTGGAGACCTGTATGAAGTTTGCTAATCGCCGGCCACCCTTGCCGGCGGGGCTCCTGATTGGAGTCAGCATGCTGCTTGCTTTCGTGATTGCCGGCCGCGGTATTGGCGCCAGGTATGTGAGAATTCAGTGGATATGATCGGAGCGCTCGCCAGGACGGACGTTATTGCAGCATCCACGAATCTGTGGCTGGCTGTCCCAATCGGTGTCGCGCCGATAAGCGTGTCGCCGAACAGGGACTTTGCGCAGGAGTGGGTCAGCAGCCTGCGCGTCCGACAGCCTGAATCACCTGATGAGTTCGAAATAGAGCGCCTGCGCGAGAAGCGTCAGCAGGAAAACCGCGAGCGCGACACCTGACATGGAGTTTGTACTGCTACTGGCGGGCCTTGCCGGACTCTGGCTCGGTACTGAAGCCACGATCAGGGGCGCGGTCGGCGTGGCTGAGCGATTCGGCGTGCCGGAATTTGTCATTGGCCTGGCAATACTCTCTGTCGGCAGCGATTTGCCGGAACTGGCCATCGCCATTGATGCGGCGATCAAGAACCTGCAGTCCGGACAGACCTCCGATGTTGTCGTCGGCAGTGCGTTGGGCAGCTGCCTGGCGCAAATAGGCCTCGTGCTTGGCGTCTCGGGTTTCTTTCATCGTCTGACTTTGCCGGGCAAGGCCGTCTATCAGCACGGTAGCGTGTTGCTCGGCTCGCTGGTCTTGCTGGCATTGTTCGCGTTCGACGGCTACATAGCGCTGACCGAGGGCATTGCCATGGTGGTGGTCTATGTCATCTATCTCATCATGCTCCTGAGCAACGATGGCAACGGCGACGGCGGAATCGGCCGTCATGCGGACGGCAAGCTGATTGCACTCATCGCTTATCTGGTGGTGGGCCTGGCCATTGTGTCGGGCAGTGCCGAACTCACGGTGTCATCGGCGACGAAAGTCGCGGTCCGGTTCGGTTGGGAACAATCGGTGATCGCAATCCTGCTCATCGGGCTCGGTTCCAGCTTGCCCGAACTCTCCATTTCGGTCGTTGCGGCAATCAAGCGGCGGGCACACCTGTCGATCGGCAATCTGGTTGGCAGCAACATATTCGATACGCTCGTGCCGATCGGGGTCGCGGCGACAATTTCAGGATTGGACTTTGACCGGGGAATGCTGTTGTTCGAGCTTCCGGCATTGTTCGCATTGTCTGCACTCGTTTTGCTGTTCTTCAAAGGAAAAGAGGGGATCCGAAAGCGCGAGGCGTGGATCATAATCGGCATATACGTACTTTATGCCGCCACTAAAATTGTAAATATGTGATCCTCGAAGGACGAGGCCTGATGAGTCTGCAACTGCAATTCTTTGGCGCAAGCGGCGAGGTGACGGGTTCACTTTATGTGCTGCGCACCGGCACGCACACGGTCTTGCTCGAGTGCGGCCTCGTGCAGGGCGGCGCGGACAATGAGAAGCGCAACTGGGACGATTTTCCTGTTGCGGTTGAGCAGATTGATGCGGTGGTTCTCAGCCATGCGCATATCGATCATTCGGGTCGTGTGCCGCGACTGGTCAGGCAGGGTTATACAGGGCCGATCTACGCGCATGAAGCGACCAAGGCGCTGTGTGCAATCATGTTGCCCGATTCCGGCCACCTCAACGAGAAAGACGCCGAATGGCAGAACAAGAAAAACCGTGGGACGGGCCAGGCACTCATCCAGCCGCTATATACACGCGAGGACGGCGAAAAATGCGTTGAGCAGTTCGAGGCTGCAAGTTATGGCGAGAAGGTGAGTATCGGTGCCGGTCTGACTCTCAGGTATCACGATGCCGGGCACATTCTCGGTTCCACAATCGTCGAGTTGACCTGTGCAGAAGACGGCGCTAATCGAACACTCGTTTTCAGTGGTGACCTCGGCTATCGCGATGCGCCAATCATGAACGAGGCGGCGAGGCTCACGAATGCAGATGCGGTGTTGCTGGAAAGTACCTATGGCGATCGATTACACCGATCATTCGCCGAGACGATCGACGAACTGACCGGCGTGTTCGAAACGGCGCGTGCAGCGCAGGGCAATATCCTGATTCCGGCGTTCACGGTCGGACGGACGCAGGATCTTCTGTACCTGATGGCCGAACATTATGCCGAATGGAATCTCGATGATTGGCACATTTTTCTCGACAGCCCGATGGGAATCGATGCAACCGAGGTTTATTCGACCTACCGCGACCTCTACCGCGCGAAATTGTTCGCACGAGACACCGCTCTGCCGGACCTGCCCAATTTCCATCAGACGCGTACCAAAGAAGAGTCGATGGCGATCAACGAGATCGAGTCGGGCGCGATCATCATTGCCGGCAGCGGCATGTGCAGCGGCGGCCGAATCCTCCACCACCTCAAGAACAACATCTGGCGACCGCAGTGCCACCTGATCATCGTTGGTTTTCAGGCCTATGGCACGCTCGGGAGGCGTCTCGTCGACGGGGCAGAGACCGTCAAACTCTGGGGCGATGATTACCGCGTTCGCATTCGTGTGCATACAATTGGTGGTCTGTCCGCGCATGCTGATCAGGCGGATCTGATGGCGTGGTACAGCGCATTCGAGAACAGGCCGCCCGTTTACCTGGTGCATGGCGAAAGCAAGGCTCAGGAAGTGCTTGCCCGGAAGATGCGCACCGATCTCGATGCGCCGGTAACGATCGCCGAGCGCGAGCAGAAGATCAAGATCTGAAGCGGAGGTACTAATTTGCCCGTAACGGTTAGAATCAAGCCAGAAACCTGTTCGACGCTATCGGGTGCAAGAAAATTGTACGCGGGGCACAGGGGGTCAGCGATGACTGAGGAATGCCAGTACCGTGTCTGAAAAAACCAGGCAATTTCGCCGCCTGCTCGACGGTGACGATCTCGAATTCTTGATCGACGCGCACAACGGCATCAGCGCCAAGGTGGGCGAGGAGGCCGGTTTCAAGGGGCTGTGGGCGGGCGGTCTGTGCATGTCGGCGCAGTATGGCGTTCGCGACAGCAACGAGGCCAGCTGGACGCAGGTGCTCGAGATGCTGGAGTTCATGGCGGACGCGACGTCAATACCGATCCTTCTGGACGGCGACACCGGTTACGGCAACTTCAATAATGTGCGGCGCCTCGTGAGGAAACTCGAGCAACGCGATATCGCGGCAGTCTGTATCGAGGACAAGCTGTACCCGAAAACGAATAGTTTCATAGACGGAAACAAGCAACAACTTGCCGATATCGACGAATTCTGCAGCCGCATCAAGGCCGGCAAGGACGCGCAGTCCGATGATGACTTCGCAATAATCACGCGGGTCGAGGCGTTCATCGCCGGCTGGGGGCTCAGCGAGGCGCTGCGTCGCGCCGAGGCCTATCGCGAAGCTGGGTCCGACGGCATCCTGATTCACAGCGCGCTGACCACACCAAGCGAAATTCTTGCCTTCAAGAAAGAGTGGAGTGACCGGTCCCCGGTGCTGATCGTGCCGACAAAATACTACGCGACGCCGACTGAGGTGTTTCGTGAAGCCGGTTTCTCCATTGTGATCTGGGCAAACCATTTATTGCGCGCCGCCGTGACCAGAATGCAGGACTGCGCCAGTGCACTGGCACGCGATCAACATCTGATGTCGATAGAGGATAACATCGCGCCGGTTCGCGAGATCTTTCGACTGCAGGAGGCCTCAGAGCTGCAGGATGCCGAGGAGCGCTACCTGCCGCACAATAACCATGAGGCCCAGGCGATCATTCTGGCCGCCTCGCGGGGCGCGGCGCTGGGTGATTTGACGGCAAACCGGCCGAAGACGATGGTCGAGGTGCGCGGGCGGCCGCTGCTCGCACACATCGTCGACGCCTACAATAATGCCGGCATTCGCAACATCACGGTCGTCCGCGGTTATTCGCCCGATGCGGTCAACTTGCCCGCGCTGAATTACGTCGACAACGCGGACTATGCCAGCACCGGCGAATTGCTGTCCCTGGCTCGCGCCATGGAGGCCAGCGCGGCCGATGGCGACGATTTGTACGTGTCCTTCGGTGACGTGATTTTCAAGCGCTATATTCTCGACATCATTGCGGAGCCGGACGATGACTTCGTGATTGTCGTGGACACCAACTGGCAGGACTCGGTCAACGTCGGGCGCGCGGCGGATTACGTGCACTGTACCGAGTCCCACACGCGTCATGATTTCTACCGCGAGGTCTATCTCGAAGAGGCAGGAGAACAGCTGCCGGAAGAGCAGCGGCACGGCGAGTGGACAGGACTGTTGAAAGTCTCCGCAAACGGCCTGCCGGCGTTTCGTGAACTGGTTGCCGATCTCGCCGCCGACCCCGAGAATCGGCACGCCAAGTTGTATTCGATGCTGAATGCAGTGATCCGGCGCCAACATCGCCTGCGTGTGGTGTACACCACCGGACACTGGCTCGACGTCGACAGCCTGAGTGACATCCTGGTTGCGAGCGATTTTACATGATCGCCGCGGACCAGTTTATTCAGGCGGCGCGGCAGCACGGATTCGAGCTGTATACCGGCGTTCCGTGTTCGTATCTGAAGCCGTTTATTAATTCCGTTATCGACTCCGGCGAGTTGCGGTATGTCGGTGCCGCCAATGAGGGTGATGCCGTCGCTGTCGGTGTCGGTGCTGATCTTGGTGGCGTGCGCAGCGTGGTGATGTTTCAAAACTCCGGGCTCGGCAATGCGGTCAGCCCGCTGACCTCGCTGACACACATCTTCAGGGTCCCGGTGTTATTGATCGTCACTTTGCGCGGGGAGCCCGGCGGTGCGGCTGACGAGCCGCAGCACGAGCTGATGGGGAAGATTACAACCGGCCAGTTAGAGCTGATGGGGATATCCTGGGAGTTTTTTCCGGAGTCTGCCGATGAGATCGGGCCCACGCTTTGCAGGGCGGGAGTTCACATGGACAAGGAAAGCCGGCCGTATGCACTGGTCATGCGCAAGGGCAGCGTTGCGAAGTCGGATCTGCTGGCGGAGCCGGATCATCACGCGATTGTTGCCCGCGCAGCGCCGCTTGCCTTGCAACCGAAGGTACAGCGCGGCGACATGATACGGGCCATTCAGGGAGCGACGACCCGAAACGATGTACTGGTGGCCACGACCGGGTACACCGGAAGGGAGCTTTACGCGAACTGCGATCGGCCGAATCAGTTTTATATGGTTGGCTCCATGGGCTGCGCGGTGAGTGTTGGGCTGGGGCTCGCGCTGGCCCGGCCCGAACGCAGGATCGTTGTGCTGGACGGCGACGGTGCGGCGCTGATGCGTCTGGGCGCGCTCGCGACCGTGGGCTACGAGAGGCCCGTCAATCTGGTGCACGTATTGCTCGACAACGGCATGCATGAATCCACCGGCGGGCAAGCGACGGTCTCGCGGTCGATCGACTTCCACGGGCTTGCAGCCGCATGCGGTTATCCCCGCGTCGAGAGTGTCGTGGAGCCGGCCGACCTGGCGGCGATTCTGGATCGACCCACAACCGAATTGACGTTCGTGCACGCGCCGATATTGCCCGGCGTTCCCGAGTTGCCGCGTCCCTCGATCAGCCCTGCCGCGGTCGCCGCGCGGCTTCGCGCCCATCTGTTGCCGAAAGGACAGGAATCGGATGGGCACTAGAGCGGTATTGCTCAATCCGGGCCCGGTGACGCTGTCGGAGCGGGTCCGGAGTGCGCTGACATCGGGCGACTGGTGCCACCGGGAGCCCGAGTTCGCGCAACTGACCCGCGAAATCAATGCCAAACTCGTCGCCGTTTACCCGGAGATGCGCGATGCATTCGAGGCCGTCATGCTGACCGGGTCGGGCACGAGTGCTGTCGAGGCGATGTTGGCGAGCTTTGCGCCGGACGATGGCAGGACGCTGGTCGTGGCGAACGGCGTTTACGGCGAGCGGATGGCGCGCATACTGGCGGCGCACAGGAAACCCTGCGAATTGCTGCAGTTGCCCTGGCTGTCGCCGCTCGATATCAACGCGGTACTTGGCCTGCTCGATCGGGTTTCCGATATCACCCATATCGCGACCGTTCATCATGAAACGACGACCGGGCGCCTGAATGACATGGACGCTCTCGGGAAAGTGTGCCGTGAGCGCAAGCTGCCGATGCTGCTCGACGGTGTCAGTAGTTTTGGCGCGGAGCAGTTTGATCCGATCGGCTGGAATCTCGAAGCGGTGGCCGGTACCGCGAACAAATGCCTGCACGGCGTCCCGGGCCTGTCTTTCGTGATCGCGCGCCGACGCAACTGGGCTCGTGCGCGGCCCGAGGTGGGCAGCGTTTATCTGGATCTTTATGGCTATTACGCCGGCCAGCACGGCGATGGCTACTCACCTTTCACGCAGTCGGTCCAGGTCGCGTTAGCGTTGCGCGAAGCGCTCGATGAACTCGACGAGTCAGGCGGCTGGCAGGCGCGGCGTGAAATCTACCGGCAGCGCGCTGCCAGGATACATGCAGAGTTGACCGCGCTGAACGTAGAGAGTGTTCTGAACGACAACGATTGTTCCTGTGTGCTCCGCTCTTATCTCCTGCCCGCGAATTTGTCGTACCCGGTGCTGCACGATGACCTCAAGGCACAGGGCTTCGTGATCTATGCCGGCCAGGGTGAACTGGCAAAGCGCATCTTCCGCCTGGCCTGCATGGGCGATATTCGGCAGGCAGATCTGAATGCATTGTGTTCGGCACTGCAGGCAGCGGTAGCGGGGGGGCGATGATTAAAGCCGCAGTGATTCTCGCGGCCGGCGTGGGATCGCGCCTGGGTGATAATTTTGCCGATCGCCCAAAAGGTCTGCTACAGATCGGTGATCGGCCGATCATCGAGCAATCTATTCGAAATCTGGCGCAGGCCAATGTTCGGGACATCCTGATCGTCACAGGCCATCGGGCCGGGCACTTTGAGAATCTCGAGTGCGATGCCGGCGTATCGCTGCGCACCCTTCACAATCCGCGTTACGCAGAGTGCGGAAGCATGTATTCGCTGTATTGCGCCAGGCACGCGCTGGACGACGCTTTTCTATTGCTCGAATCGGACCTCATCTACGAACCGCGGGCCCTGACCGAATTGCTTGCCCACCCTGCGGACGATGCCATATTGCTTTCCAGTCCGACCGGCGCAGGCGACGAAGTGTGGGTAGCCACGAAGGAAGGTCGACTGGAGGCAATGTCCAAGGACATGGCCGCACTCGGCGGTAAAAACGCGGTGGCCGGGGAACTGGTCGGCATCTCAAAGATATCGTCACCCTTATTTCAGATTATGTTGCGCAAAGCCAGGCGTGCGTTTACGGACTCATTGCACTACGACTACGAGACGGACTGCCTCGTCGCTGCCGCGAAGGAGCGGCCGATCGAGTGTGCACTCATCGCGGATCTTGTGTGGGCCGAGATCGATGACCCCAAGCACTTGCGGCGAGCCCGGGAAATCGTCTATCCCGAGCTGCAGCGCCGCGCAACGGCGGCTGGAGAAAGACCGCCCAAAATACTGTAAACTTATGCCGCACATTGGCGTCAAATAAGAACCAATAAACAACAACGTACGATCATGTCACAAAAAAACACCATTCAATCGGCCGTGGTTGCGTTGACTTTGTTGACAACGGCTGCGCCGGCCCACGCGTATCTCGATCCGAGTACCGCCAGCATGGCGATTTCGGCCATCGTTGGATTATTCGCGACTGCTTCGTTGGCGATCAAGACTTTCTGGTACAAGCTCAAGTCTGTCGGTCGCCGGCACGAAGGCAAGCATCCCGATCGCGACGCCGAGTGCGGCGACAGCTCATCGTCCAACATGGAAAGAACCGCGGACCATTGAGCGAATTGCGGCGCTTGTTGAGATGCTGGCGAGCGCTGCGCGCATTCAAACGCCTCCCGAGGTCATCGCGTCACATCGTCGTTTACTCGGAGAGTAGCCAGGATTGGCACCACCATGAAATGCTGATCCGGCATTTGACGGAGGTGCTCGGCAAAGTCGTCTGTTACGTCTCATCGGATGAATCGGATCCGGGTCTGACACAGGACAAGCCTTCGATTCTTCCGTATTACATCGGTACGGGGATTGTCCGTATCGTATTCTTTCATACGCTGCAGGCCGATGTCATGCTGACTCAGCTGCTGGATCTCGACAATCTCTTTCTGAAACGATCTGTTCATCCGGTGCACTACGTCCATATGTTTCATTCGATGGTCAGTACGCACATGGCCGATCGCGCAGATTCTTACGACCACTACGATACGATCCTGTGCGCGGGACCACATCACGTCGAAGAAATCCGCAAACGCGAATCGCTGCACAACTTGAATCCGAAACAACTCATCGAGCATGGTTACGCCCGCCTGGAGCAGCTGATCGACGAGCGAGTGGAGCCGCCGGAGCCCGATGGGCGCGATATTCACGTATTGCTGGCGCCATCCTGGGGTGAGCGGACAATTCTGAATCTGTATGGTCAGCAACTGACCGCCATCCTGCTCGAGGCAGGATTTCAACTAACTCTGAGACCCCATTTTCAGACTCGCTGGAATACGCCAAAGGTCATCGACGGTATCGTCGATCGCTTCGGCGGCCATGAAAAGTTTACGCTTGTCGAGCAAATGAGTGAGAGTAACTCGCTGTATTCCTCGCACCTGATGATCACCGATTGGTCCGGTGCAGGCATAGACTACGGCCTGGGCCTGGAGAAACCGGTCTTGTATATTGACGTGCCACCGAAGTCGCGTAACGAAACGTATCGGGAACTCGAGATCGAGCCATTCGAATCGCGCATACGAGGAGCGATCGGCGCAATTTTGTCGCCGGAGAAGCTGGACACTGCACCCGAAGTCATCCGCCAACTGCTAGAAGATCGGCAGCGGATTCGTGAACAGGTCCGGTCGTTACGACGTAAATCCGTGTTCAACCTGGGAAAAAGCGCGCCGGTCGGTGCAATTGCCGTTGCCCGGATCGCCGAAGAAGTCGCCGGCAGTGGTTGAGAAGACGACTCGCAGGCAATTGTTGCGCTGGACTGGCTGGTTCGGCGCAGCGAATGCGGCGATCTATTTACTGATCGCTTCGCGCTACCTGTGGAACTATCCGTTCTCGAGCGACGTGATCGGCAATGCTTACGTGCTGTTGGCGTTCATTGCACACACGGCGTTTCTGGCTTTCTTGCCGCTGGCCCTGCTGGTAATTCCTTTGCTGCTGGCGCTGCCTTCGCGCCGCACTGTAACTGGTTTTGCAGTCTTTGTGATGAGTTGCAACGTCGCGTTGCTGCTTCTCGATACCAATGTGTTCGCGCAGAACCGATATCATCTGACGTGGCTGACACTCGAGATTCTGGCGTGGCAAACGCTGGCGTTCGCCGGCATCTTCTGGCTGATCGCCCTCGTATTCGAAAGCATACTTGCCAGAGCGGTACGGAACTGGCTGATTCAGGAATCGCACAGGATCCGCGGGCGCTGGATCGCCGTTGGCCTGACGGCCTGCCTGCTCGTCAGTCAGTCCATCCATGTTTGGGCAGATGCGGTCGGACACACATCCGTCGTTCAGTTTACCCGCTACATGCCCCTTTATCGTCCGCTCAAAGCGAAACGGATGCTGGCCAGGCTGGGACTCGTGGACCCTGAGCAGGTACAGAAGCGGCGCCTCCTGCGTGCCAGCGTCGACGCGGGCGAGGGCGACCTGCAGTATCCGCTCAGTCCATTGAACTGTCACGCCAAGGGCCAATCCCTGCCGAATATTCTGATAGTCATTATCGACGCGCTACGCCCTGACGCGGTGCATCCGGCGGTGATGCCCCGGCTATCCGAGTTCAGCCGGCACGCGTCCAGCTTTCGGCGCCACTATAGCGGCGGCAACTCCACGCGAATGGGAATGTTTTCATTGTTTTATGGTTTGCCGAGTACCTATTGGCAAAGCGTCTATGCGCTGCAGCGATCCCCGGTGCTGATGGACCAGGTCAGGGATCACGGTTATCAAATGGCATTGTTCAGTGCGATTGGTTTCGGCACCCCCATGTCACTCGATCGAACTGCATTCGTCGCCTGGTCAGGACTGCCGAGCCGGGACGCCGACGAAGGGATACCCGAACAGAACCGGCTGGCCACTGAGGAGTGGTTGCAATGGCTGCCCGGGCGCAAGCCGGATCAGCCGATTTTTGCTTACCTGCATTACACGCCACCGAACAAGCACATGTCCGGTGAGAAACTGGCCGGGGATGCCGAGACGATGCCGTTGGATGGCCGTTTCAACAGCAGTCCCGAGGCGGAGCAAGCCTGGCTGCGATATCGGCGGGCGATGCGCACATTGGATGACGAGTTTGGCCGGGTCCTGGATTCCTTGCATGGCGAGTCAATAGCGGCCACTACAATAGTCGTTGTCGCCAGTGATCACGGCAATGAGTTCGACGACAACGGACTCGGCTATATGGGTAACGGAACCGCCTTCAGCGATGCGCAATTGCAGTCGACGTTGATTATCGACTGGCCTGGAAGGCAGCCTGCGCAATACACACATCGGACCTCGCATTACGACCTGCCCGCTACGCTGTTACAGGATGTGTTCGCGTGTGACAATCCACCACGTGATTATAGTGTCGGCAACAACCTTTTCTCAGAAAAGTCCTGGTCATGGATGATCGCAGGCAGTTACAACTCACATGCGATTGTCGAACCCACTCAGGTTGTCATTTCACATCCCGGCGGGTTTGTCGAAGTCCGTGATCGCAATTACCGTCCCGTAAGCGGCTCCGATTTGAATCCCGACCTGATCCGCGAGGCGATGGAAGCGCAGAGTCGGTTCTTAAGATAATGCGTTGGCTGCGCGCGATCGCGATGTTCTTCTTGATCGCATTCTCGTCAACCGGGTTTGCGCAGCAGTCGTCCGGAATTTCGATCAACTCGGCCGGCGGCCTGCCACAGCTGCTGGCGGATGATGTTCGTCTGCAGTGGGTGGTGCCGGGCGACCCCGGCTTGACAGAAAGACTGAATTCGCTGCAGTACGTCACCAGCGACGACCAGTATGGTGAGGAAACGCGCCTCACAGTAACCTCGCTTGAGTCCATGGACGGTCGACAGCTAACGCATTACTATTTTCTGACGCGCCTGAGCGACGCAAGTGACTCGGCGACGGTGCGTATCGATCTCGACATGCCCGCAGCGGCAGGTATCGAATTGTCGGGGCAGGCAGGCTTTATCCCCGAGCCGCTGCCCGGGTTTGGTGCGTTCTATGGCGACGTCCATCCGATCGTTGTGGACGCCAGTGGTCAGTCGAAATTCGACGAATCGGCGGGACGGTCGGTCGAGCACAGTCTGGCGCCGGGTGACTGGTTCGGCATCCGTAACCGGTATTGGGTCGGGCTGCTCCGATCCGAGGTGACGACTCTCGCTCTCCGGGTCGATACGGCTTCGGCAAACCTGCCAAGTGTCACCGCGGCACCCGTTACAGAAATCGCACGGTTGCAGCTCGAACTTTACACAGGTGTCGTCGAGTCGAGCGCACTGGTGGCTGTGGACACGAAATTAAGCGGCATGATGTATGCCGCCTTATGGGAATGGCTGCGTGTCCTGTGTTTTGGCATGTCCTGGCTATTCACATTCCTGCAATCACTGGTGGGCAACGTCGGACTGGCAATTATTCTGCTGTCCGTTTGCGTCAAGGTCCTGATGTTGCCGCTGACAATGATTGCCGATCGCTGGCAGGAGTCGGTCAACAAGACGACGGCCCTGTTGCAGCCGCCTATCGACGCCATCAAGCGGCAGTACAAAGGGGAAGAGGCGAACAAACGAATACTCGCGGTCTATCGGGACCAAAATGTCCACCCGCTATATACCGTAAAGAGTCTCGCAGGCTTCCTGATCCAGATACCCATCTTTATCGCCGCATTCGATGTGCTCGGCGAAAGCGTCTTGCTGAACCAGGTCTCTTTCCTGTGGATTCAAGATTTGGCGACGCCAGACCGGGTGCTTGACTTGCGCTGGGAGGTGCCCTTCTTCGGCGCCTATTTGAACTTGCTGCCATTTCTGATGACCGGGGTAACGTTGCTCACGTCCTGGATTCAGACAGACCCTTCGCTCACGCCGGAGCTGCTGCGCACGCAGCGCATACGCCTGTATCTGATGGCCGTCGCATTCTTCCTGTTGTTCTATACGTTTCCGGCCGGAATGGTGCTGTACTGGACCACGAACAATGTCTTGCATCTGCTGAAAATACAGCTTGGTCGGTGGCGGAAACATGCGCCATAGCACTGCCCGTAAGGTCGGTTGCTACGACCACCAGGAATCGAGCTCCAATGACGGCCAGAGACCCGACTCGTGCCTGTCGGGTAGTTGATACGGACTTGTCCGTATTGCAACTTAGGTCATATAGAGGAAAATGCGGAAAATCTTGTGCAATTTTTAGAGGTTAATAATGACTGACGGAGCCAAAGGCAGCGACGGCACGGCGCCATTGCGCTCGGTGAGCACGCGCCCCGGTAAGAAGATCGACGAATCGTCGCCGGCACACGTGCTCAGCAAGATGCGCCATAGCCCGGAGATGATCCGCGAGTTGTTTCGCACCGGTCAATATCCATACAAGACCAAAATCCGCAAGGGCACTTACGAACAACACAAAGCGGAGCTGCAAGTCGAACTCCTCAAGGTGCAGAACTGGGTTAAGCAGACTGGTCAGAAAATCATCGTTATCTGTGAGGGTCGTGATGCGGCCGGTAAGGGCGGCACGATAAAACGCTTCATGGAACACCTCAACCCGCGAGCCGCCAGGGTGGTCGCCCTTGAAAAGCCGACCGAGCATGAGCTTGGGCAGTGGTATTTCCAACGCTACATTAACCATCTGCCGACCAGGGGCGAGATGGTGTTTTTCGATCGCTCCTGGTACAACCGCGCCGGAGTAGAACGGGTCATGGGCTTCTGCAGTTCGCTCGACTATCTTGAGTTCATGCGCCAGGTGCCCGATCTGGAGCGCATGCTGGTTCGCTCCGGGATCCAGTTATTCAAGTACTGGTTCTCGGTAACGCACGAAGAGCAACGGCGTCGTTTTGACTCGCGCCAGGGCGATCCGCTGAAACAGTGGAAGCTCAGTCGGATCGATGAGCAGTCGCGCGACAAGTGGGCTGAATACACCGAGGCAAAAGAAGCGATGTTCTTCTACACGGACACCGGTGATGCGCCCTGGCTCGTGATCAAATCCGATGACAAGAAGCGGGCAAGATTGAATTGCATGCAGCACTTCCTCGCACATCTCGACTATCCGGATAAGAACGACCACGTTGTGCACGGTCCGGACCCGCTGATCGTTGGCACGCCGTCGCAGGTTATCGAGAAAGACCGGCACCTCTGGAGTTAATTGCCCGCTGGCATTGTGCCGCGGCGATCGAGCAGCGATAATCGCCGCCGGTCCGCGTCGGCTTCCCCGCGACGGTCAGCCGTGAACTCCGCCAGGCCCGGAAGGGAGCAACGGTAGCGGTGATACCGGGTGCCGGGGAAACGCTGGCGCGGGCCACTTGTCAAAAACAGCCTCATGGCCCGGCTTCGTGACTTGCTCCTCCCGGCCCTTGCGCTACACTGACCCATTCGCATCCAGGCCTATTCGCCCCGGTTTTACGTATGAGCTATCTCGTTCTGGCACGCAAATGGCGGCCCAAAAACTTTTCCGACACGGTTGGCCAGAAGCATGTGCTGCAAGCCCTGATCAACGCACTGGAATCCGGTCGGCTGCACCATGCGTATCTGTTTGCCGGAACTCGCGGTGTTGGCAAGACAACAATCGCACGCATACTCGCCAAAGCACTCAACTGTGATAAGGGCGTCACCGCAGAACCCTGTGGAGAATGCAGCGCCTGTCGCGAAATTGACGAGGGACGATTTGTCGACCTGATCGAGGTGGATGCGGCGTCCAAAACCAAAGTCGATGATACGCGCGATCTTCTCGACAATGTGCAGTACGCGCCGGCGCGCGGCCGCTACAAGGTGTACCTGATCGATGAGGTGCACATGCTCTCGAGGAGTTCGTTCAACGCGCTGCTCAAGACGCTCGAGGAACCGCCGCCGCACGTAAAATTTCTCTTGGCCACAACCGATCCGCAGAAACTCCCCGTTACGGTGTTGTCGCGCTGCCTGCAATTCAACCTGACCCGGTTGACGCCACGGTTGATAAAGGATCGCTTGGCGAGCATTTGCGACGCCGAAGAAATCGCAGCCGACGATGCCGCGCTGGCGCTACTGGCGCGCGCGGCTGACGGCAGTTTGAGGGATGCGCTGAGTCTTCTGGATCAGGCTATCGCGTATTGCGGCGGCAAGGTCGCCGAGGCCCCGGTGGCGACCATGCTGGGCACGATTGAGCGCGATCATGTTACACGCTTGCTCGGGTTGCTCGCGGCAGGTGATGCCGCGGGCCTTATCGCAGCCATGGCGGAAATCGACGAGCAGTTTCCTGACTACGCACGATTGCTCGAGGATCTTGCGAGAGATCTGCAACAGATTGCCGTGTATCAGGTTGTCGGCAGCATCGACAGTGACGATGACATGAGCGATGAGCAGGTCGAGGCGCTGGCGGATTCATTGTCACCGGCGGATGTGCAACTTTTCTATCAGACAGCCTTGATTGGCCGCCGGGATTTGCAATTGGCGCCAGACCCGAGAAGCGGCGCCGAGATGACGCTACTGCGGATGCTGGCTTTTCGGCCGGCACAATCGGGTTCGGCTGCAGGGGGCGGGGGTTCGTCGGTTACCGAAAAAACAGGGACCAGGCGCTCGCGAGCGCCGGTCGCGACGGTCGTGCAAGCGCAGAGTGCCGCTCATGGCGATGAGAGACGTTGGCAAGACCTCGACTGGAAGGAGCTGATACCGCAACTCGGCCTGGCCGGCGCTGACAGATTACTGGCCGGGAGTTGCGCGTTCATAAAGCGCGACACCAATACCCTGTTCTTTAGCCTGGACCCTGCGTCTGAGTCGTATTTGACGCGGCCTCGAAAAGACTCGCTTGCTGCAGCATTGTCTCGCTATTTCGACGAAGCACTGACGGTCGATATCAGTATCGGCAAGATTGCGATCGAGTCACCGATGCAGGAGGAATCACGGCAAGCCGATGAACGCTTTGAAGCGGAACGCGTCAAACTGGAGGCGGACCCGAATGTGAAGGCACTCAAGGACATGTTCGGCGCCGAGTTGAATACGGAGTCGATTAAATTGAACAACCCGCCGCGCAGCGAATGAACAGGAGCACAGCATGAAAGGTGGCATTGGTCAGCTGATGAAGCAGGCACAGGAGATGCAGGCCAATATGAAGAAGGCCCAGGAAGAAATGGCCTCTTTGACGGTTACAGGAGAATCGGGGGCCGGTGCGGTGCGTATAACGATGTCCTGCCAACACCACGTGCGCTCGATAGAGATTGACTATGCGATGATTGGTGACGACAAGGAAATGCTCGAAGATCTGATTGTCGCGGCGTTCAATGACGCCGTTCGCAAAGTCGAGACGACCGTGCAGGAGAAATTTGCGGGAATGGCTTCGGGGATGTCGTTGCCACCCGGAATGAAACTGCCGTTCTAGATCGATCATTCGAATGTCTTATTCTCCGCTATTGCTTCGCATGATCGACACGTTGCAATGTATGCCGGGTATTGGCCGCAAGTCCGCCCAACGCATTGCTTTTCATCTGCTCGAACGGGATCGTGACGGCGCGACCAACCTGTCTGCCGCTTTGGCCGATGCGGTAAAAGGCATCGGGCACTGCAGTCGTTGCCGCATGTTCACCGAGCATGAACTCTGTTCCATCTGTGCGGCCACAGGCCGTGATGAGACGCAGCTCTGCGTCGTCGAGTCTCCCGCGGATGTGATGGCGATTGAAGACGCGACAGGTTTTCGCGGGCTGTATTTCGTCCTGATGGGTCACTTGTCGCCGCTTGACGGTATCGGTCCGGAAGAGCTGGGCCTCAGTGCTCTCGACGAACGTCTTGCTGAGGGCGCGACCACCGAAGTGATCATCGCGACGAATCCGACCGTGGAGGGCGACGCAACTGCGCATTACGTGGCCGACATGGCTGGCCGGCACAATATTCAGGCATCGCGTATTGCACATGGCGTGCCGCTCGGCGGCGAGCTGGAGTACGTTGACGGTGGCACTTTGTCGCACGCCTTTTACGGCCGGCGTGTGGTCGATTAGGAGGGAACGATGACAGCCCAAGATTGCTTGTTCTGCAGGATCGTCGCTGGGGAGATACCCGCGGACGTCGTCTATCAATCCGACACCGCTATCGCGTTTCGCGATATCAATCCACAGGCGCCCACGCACGTGCTGATTATCCCTCGACGGCATGTGACGACAATCAATGATCTCGACGCCGACGATCAGGAATTAGTTGGCAGTCTGTTTCTGGCGGCGAAGGCAATTGCGCAGCAAGAAGGCCTGGCTGACGATGGCTACCGCGTTGTGATGAACTGCGGTGAAGGTGCAGGGCAGAGCGTATTCCATATTCATCTGCACCTGCTGGGCGGTCGATTGCTTAATTGGCCACCGGGATAGATCGATCAGATTGCCAGCTTCTCGGTCAGGTTTAGCAACCGCCGGTACGATTCATAGCGCCGCGCACTGATTGCTCCGGATTCGACGGCGGCCTTGACAGCGCAACCGGGTTCGCGCAGGTGCCGGCAGTTCGCGAAGCGACAATCGTGGCCCGCCGTTTCGATCTCCCGAAAGCCACGGATCACCTGAGCGGCAGACTGCAGCGCCGGTGCGTAATCCCGAACACCCGGAGAATCGATGATCTCTCCACCACCCGGCAAGGTCAGCATCATCGAGTTCACGGTGGTGTGTCGTCCCTCACCGGTCTTGCCGGACACTTCTGCAGTGCGCTGCTGCTCTCCGCCCAGGAGATTGTTGATGATGCTCGACTTGCCGACACCGGACTGCCCAACGATGATCGACGTCTTGCCGGCAAGCAGGTTTTGCACGGCTGGCAACTGATCACCGGTCATCGCGCTGCATTGCAGCATTGGATAGCCCAGGTCTTGGTACTCGCGCAGTGCTGCATCAGTCTCTTCATTTTGCGTGCCGAGATCGGACTTGTTGTACACAATCGCGGCCTGAATACCCATGTTTTCAGCCGCACACAGATAACGATCGACAATGAACCAATCGGGCTTGGGCGAAAAAGCCGCCACCGCGATCAGCAATTCGACATTTGCCGCCAATACCTCGATTTGGCCGCGCAGGTTGGGCCGTTCCAGGGCATTGTCTCTTGCAAGAACGCTCGTGATCAGCCAGTCGGACTCCTCGCTGATGGGTTCGGCAACTACACGGTCGCCGCATACGGGCTTGAGTCGCTTGCCCTTGATCCGGGCATCCACGTCGCCATTGTGTGCCAGCCGTAGACGCATACGACGACTGAAGGTAGCAATTACGATGGCCTCTTTTGCCGGCATTTACCGCGGGTTCCCATACACCTGCGGCTGAGTATGCCGTGGTGTCGGGAGCCTTGCACACTCAGGACGGGTAAACTAGGTATGTTTTATAGAATCAGCGAGAGGACAGCGCATGAGCGACGCCCCGACAAACAGCGATCGGGCAGGTAACCTGATCTGGATCGATCTCGAGATGACGGGTCTTGATACCGAGGCTGACACCATTATCGAGATTGCAACGATCGTCACTGATCGACATTTGAACGAGTTGGCGGCTGGCCCGGAGCTGGCAATTGGCCAACCGCAAGGCGTGATGGACAGCATGGATGAGTGGAATACGCGCCAGCACCGTGAGTCGGGACTGACAGAGCGCGTTTTGCAGAGTGATGTCACAATGCGTCAGGCAGAGCTGCAAACGCTGAATTTCCTCTCGCAGTGGGTCGATGCGGGTGCCTCGCCGATGAGCGGCAACAGTATTTGTCAGGACCGCCGATTTCTGGCACGTGAGATGCCCGAACTCGAGCGCTATTTCCATTATCGCAATCTCGATGTCAGCACCCTGAAAATCCTGGCGCAGCAGTGGGCACCCGAGGTTGCCGCAG
>JAOTVR010000146.1 GCA_029863305.1 Gammaproteobacteria bacterium
ACCCGACGAGCCCGGGTCTGTTTTTCGACTTCGCGACCCCGGACTTCGCGGCGACGCTCAACGCGCTGACCTCGCAAGGCCGAGTGCGGACGCTGTCGACGCCCACGCTGCTGGCCATTGAAGATGAAGAATCCGAGGTCATCATCGGCGACCGCCGTGGCTATTCCGTTACGACCACGATCAATCAGGTAACGACCGAAAGCATCGAGTTTCTCGAATCCGGCGTAATTCTGCGCGTTACGCCGACCGTCGACGGAAACGGCCAGGTCATGATGGACATTAACCCCGAAGTCAGCACCGGTGTTATTGACCCGCTTACCGGCATTCCCTCGCAATCCACAACTGAAGTCACGACCAGCATGATCGTGCCGGACGGAAAGACAATCTTCGTCGGCGGGCTCATCAAGCATCGAATCGACGAAAGCAAACGCGGCGTTCCGGTGCTCGGCCGAATTCCCGTCGTGGGCCGCCTGTTTTCGAATCGACAGAAGATAAACACCAACACGGAGACCATCGTACTGATTACGCCGACCATCATTGCACCGGCGACGCCGATGATAGACAAACGGTCTCTCGACAAGATCGAAAATATCGAGCGGGATCAGAGCGAAGAGGCGGAGAAACTCGATGACGAGATGGAGCAGTTTTTTGGTGGCGGTATCGCGTCGGCCCTATAACAGCAGGATGGCTATGTAGTGACTGATGCTGCCGGCCAGTACAAACAAGTGCCAGATGCCGTGGCACCACGGGTACCAGCTGTCCAGTGCGAAAAAGACGACGCCCGACGTATAGAAGACGCCACCTGCAATCAGCCACGCGAGACTTCCCCGCGACAGAGCACCGAGAAACGAGTCCGGAAAGAAGACGCAGACCCAGCCCATCAGCAGATAGATAATGACCGGCACGATCCTTGCTCCCCGGCGTGGCAGCGTCTCCAGGATCATCCCGAATGCAGCCATGCCCCAAACAGCTCCGAGCATCCACCACTGCAGGTCACCGCCGACCCCGATGACGATGAACGGCGTGTACGTGCCAGCGATCAACAGATAGATCGCCTGGTGGTCGACCTTCTGCAAGACTTCTTTTGCGCTTCCCGAAACGCTGTGATACAGCGTCGATGAAAGATACAGGATGAACAGCGATACCGAGTAGATCGTGTAGCTCACGATCTTGCTGAGTTCACCGTCGATTGTCGCCATGGTGATGAGTACGGCACCGCCAACGAGCGCCAGAGACGCACCCACAAGGTGACTGATACTGTTGAATTTCTCGCCGTAATACACGGGCAAATAATACCCTAAAGCGCAGCTTCTTTCGCCCGTTGGCGGGTATCGCGACGGCGCTCGCCCTCGCTTAACAGCTTCTTTCGCAGGCGAATATTCAAGGGCGTAATCTCGACAAGTTCGTCGTCGTCAATAAACTCCAGCGCCTGTTCGAGCGAATAATTCAATGGCGGCGTGAGCTGAATATTCTCGTCCGTTCCGGCCGCGCGAATATTTGTAAGCTGCTTGCCCTTCGTCGGGTTCACGGGCAAATCGTTGCCACGTTTATGAATGCCGACGATCATGCCCTCGTAGACCTGCACACCGTGACTGATGAACAGGGAACCTCGCTCCTGCAGGTTGAAGAGCGAATAGCCGAGCGCCTTTCCGGCCACGTTAGATACCAGAACACCGTTGTTGCGTTGACCGATTTCTGCGTTGACTCGCGGTGCGTATGTGTCGAAGACGGAATACAGCAAGCCGGTTCCGGCTGTAACGGTCAGGTACTGAGTGCGAAAGCCGATCAGGCCACGTGCCGGAATCCGGTACTCGAGTCGCATACGACCCCGACCGTCCGGCGACATATTCAACAGTTCCCCTTTGCGGTCCGCCAGCCGTGTCATCACTGCGCCCTGATGTTCCTCGGCGAAATCGACCGTGACCAGTTCCCAGGGCTCATGGACAACCCCATCGACAGTGCGTTCAATGACGGTTGGTCGCGAAACGGCGAGCTCGTAGCCCTCGCGCCGCATCGTTTCGATCAGCACGGACAGATGCAGTTCACCGCGCCCGGAGACACGAAACTTGTCCGGGTCGCCCGTCTGCTCAACGCGCAGCGCAACGTTGTGTTTGAGTTCCTGCTCGAGCCGTGCCTGAATCTGGCGACTCGTCAGAAACTTGCCGTCCTGACCGGCGAACGGCGACTTATTGACCTGAAACGTCATGCTGATGGTCGGCTCGTCCACCTGAAGTGCCGGAAGCGCGTCCGGCTCATCGCGCGGACAAATCGTATCGGAGATCTGCAAATCCTCGATGCCGCTGAACACGACGATGTCGCCGGCGCCCGCTTCCTCGACCTGGACTCGCTCGAGGCCATTGAACCCATACAGATGCATGAGCCTGGCACTCTTCGCAGTGCCATCGGGTCGGGCAATCGTAACGCGGGTATTGGCTCTGGCTACGCCTCGACTGATGCGACCGATGCCGAGTACGCCGACATAGGAGTTGTAGTCCAGGCTCGACACCTGCAGCTGCAGCGGGCCATCTTCCTGCACGTCGGGAGCCGGGACATGCTCGATGATCGCGTCCAGCAACGGCAGCGCATCACCACTTCTGACTTCCGGACCGAGACCGGCGTAACCCAGCAGCGCCGAGGCATAAACGACAGGAAAGTCGAGTTGCGCGTCATTTGCGCCAAGGCGATCGAACAGCTCGAAGGTTTGATCGAGCACCCAGCCAGGTCTCGCACCATCGCGATCGATCTTGTTGATAACAACGAGCGGCGTAAATCCTTGTGCAAACGCTTTCTGGGTGACAAATCGTGTTTGTGGCATCGGGCCTTCGACAGCATCGACGAGCAACAGCACACCGTCCACCATCGACAATACACGCTCCACCTCACCACCAAAATCAGCGTGTCCCGGTGTATCGACAATATTGATGCGCCAGCCTTTCCAGTTGATCGCGGTGTTCTTCGACAGGATCGTGATACCGCGCTCGCGCTCGAGATCGTTCGAATCCATGACGCGCTCGGGCGCCTCCGCGCGCGCATCGAGCGTGCCGGATTGCTGCAGGAGGCGATCGACAAGTGTGGTCTTGCCGTGGTCGACATGCGCGATAATCGCGATATTGCGAATTTTGTCAGTAGGGAACATGGTCGGAGTGTCGCAAAAGGTGGCGCATTATATAGGCAATACCGGCACTGCGTGTGTGTTTCTCGTCAACATGCGGCGAACGCCTAATCACCGCCCTTGTTGCGCCGCTTGTCGCTCAGAACGGATTTGTAGAACTTGCCGAGGGCGCGATCCCGGGAGCGCCGATCGGCGAGGGATTCCGTGTTGCGCCGGTCTTCGGACAACAACTTGCGGTAGCGCTTGAGCCGGTCGGCGTCGAGTTCACCCGTCTCGATTGCCGCCAGAACGGCGCATTGCGGCTCTGTTGCATGCGTGCAGTCGGCGAAACGACAGCGTGTCGCGAGGCGCGCGACATCGCTGAAGACATCGTCGAGCGCGGCAGCTACATCGACGAGTTGCAGCTCGCGCATACCCGGCGTGTCGATGAGCCAGCCGCCGTCCGGCAGCGCGTGCATTGATCTGCCGGTCGTCGTGTGTCGGCCACGCTGATCATCTTCGCGAACGCCGCGTGTGTCCGGGTGAGATCCTGTTAAGGTATTGATTATTGTGGATTTCCCGACTCCTGATGAGCCGACGAGCGCGACCGTCTGCCCGGTCTGGCACCAGCGGCGCAGCACCGCGACCTGATCTGCCTCGCGCGCATCCAGTGCCTCGACGAGCAATCCGGGTGACAGACGTGACGCCTCCGCCACGAATTCCGTTACCGAATCGACTGTGTCGGCCCTGGTGATAACGATCAGTGGATACGCCCCGGCATCGTGTGCGATGGCGAGGTAACGTTCCAGCCGGGCAATGTTGAAGTCCCGATTGGCCGACGTGACGATGAACAGGGTATCGACGTTCGCTGCAATGAGCTGAATATCGCCCGAGGTACCCGCCGCACGACGTTGAAACAAGCCGAATCGATCAAGTCGCCTCTTCACGGCTGGACCGTCGTCGTCTATCAGAACCCAATCACCGACCGTGATGCCGAGATTCGCGCTTTTCCCGGTCAGCTCGACGAATCGGCTTGCGCCGCGCCCGGCGACCTCCACGCGCCCTCGATGCACGGCGACAACGCGTGCGATTTCCAGCCCGCTGTCATCGGGTTCCTGGAGTTGCGCCGCGAAATGCGGTCTCCACCCCAGGCTTGCCAGTCTGTCGTTGGTCATCATCGTTTCCCGGCTATAATGACACGATATCAGCCCGGAGAGACTCGCAATGAACGTTGTTCTGGTGACAGGCGCAAGCTCCGGAATCGGCGCCGCCGTTGCAATCGCTTTTGCGGATCTTGGCTGGTCGGTCATGGCCGCCGGGCGTAACGAGGAGCGGCTCGAGGAGGTCGCGGACGTTTCGGAAAACATCTCGACCTGGACCGGCGAGCTTGAGGAATCCGAAGACTGCGACGAGCTCGTGGCCGATACGATCGATGAGTTCGGTCATCTCGACTGTCTCGTCAACTCGGCTGGCGTGCTGATCCGGGGGAGCGCGGATGAGACCAGTGACGATGACTGGCGCGATACCCTGACGATCAATCTCGACGTGCCGTTTTATCTGTCACGGGCCGCGTTGCCGCACCTTCTGCAAGTGCAAGGCAGCATCGTCAACATCGGATCGAACAGGGGACTCAGGGCCGGCGGCAGAGCCGTCGCCTATTGTGCCAGCAAAGGCGGACTCATATTGATGACGCGGGCGATGGCGCTTGATCACGCCGCCGACGGCCTGCGCGTCAACGCAATCTGCCCGGGTAGCGTCGATACGCCAATGCTGGTAAGCGACACTCTGGACCAGGGAGAAGACGTCGACGCTTTCCTTGCCGACGTAGCAGCCGCCAGCCCGAATGGTCGTATCGCGAGCCCGGAGGACATCGCTGCACTCACCGTGTTTCTCGCGAGCGATGCGGCGAGCCACATTACTGGCGCCGCCGTACCGATAGACGGCGGCCTGATGGCCTGACGCTACGCTCCGGAAAAATCCACGTCCGCGAAAACCAGCGACGGCGACAGCGTGGTCGAGTACGGATACGGGTCGTTGCCAAGCAATTCCAGACGGCCGAATAATTCCCGCAGATTGCCGGTGACATTCATTTCACCGACAGGACGGCCGATCTGGCCATTCTCGATCATGTGTCCGCGCAGCCCGAGCGAAAAGTCACCCGTTGTCCCATCCGCATTGCCACCGAGCCATGAGGTGACGTAAACACCGTCACCGACTTCGGCCAGGAGTTGTGGCAATGAATGTTCACCCGGCGCGATACGCCGATTCGACGGTTCGCCTGTCGTGGGTTGCATGCCCCCCTTGCGGCCGTAATAGGTGTCGACGTAGATGTTTTTCACAACACCCTTGTCGATGATTGGCAGCGCTCTTGCCGATATTCCCTCGTTATCGAAGTGACGCGACGCCAGGCCGCGTTTGATCAGCGGATCATCGATCAGAGTCAGCTTCTCGCTGAAAGCCTGAGTTCCAACTAACGGTGTCCAGAACGACCGCCCCTGCTGCACGCTGCGCGCATTCGCCGGTCTGGTCAGTCGGCCAATAAGGGATGCCGCCGCGCGTGCGTCCACGACCATGTCGGTCTTTACGGTTGGCCCCTTTTCAGAATCGAGTCGCGAGAGTGCGCGTTCGAGACAGATCCGGCCTACACTTGCGGCATCTGGCAGGTCCGCCACATGCGCAGCACCCGCATAGAACCAGTCCTCCGCTCTCCGGTCTCCCTGGTCTTTCAGCGTGACCTCCGAGCCAAACCAGCAATACGTCGACTGTTGTGACCCGACGAAGCCGTTGCTGCTTGCGGATGCCGACAACAGTGTACCGTCGTAGACACCCGCTGTTGCGGAGATCACGCGCTCGTGTTCCCTGGCTGCCTCATCCAGCGCGTGGCACCACGCCATGCGTTGCTCCCGGTCCAAGGTCGCAACTGTTGTGTCGATCAGATCCAGGTCATGGCCAGGGCGATCTGCAAAAAGCTCTGCCGGCGTGATCCTGCGAAACTCATCAGGTTCGAGCGCGCGCGTGATGGCGACCGCCTCCCTGACGAAGCCCTTCAGCCGATCGGGGTGCAGGTCGGTGGTCTGATGGCTTGAATATCGACCGTTTGCGTAGATCTGTACCGCGAGTGACCGCGATGTGGTGTCCTTGACCTTCTCGAGCGCGCCGTCACGGTATTCGAATTCGACATCGCGACTCTGGCCCGCTGTGACCCAGGCATCGTCCGCCCCGGCATGTTTCGCCAACTCAACGCCCTGCACGGCCCGTTGTTGCAGTTCAGCTGACATTTTCGCCACCCACGGTCATGTTGGAGACCAATACTGTGGGAATGCCCTGCGACACGGGCACGCTTTGACCATTCTTGCCGCAGGTCCAGCCGCCGGTATCCAGGCGTGCGTCGTTGGCCACCATTGTTATGCGCTTCAGCGACTCGGGCCCGTTGCCAATAATGTTGACATCCTTGATCGGCGCCGTGACCTTGCCAGCTTCGACGAGCCAGCCATTCTTGACATAAAAGGTGTAATCACCCGCCCCGATCTGCACCTGGCCGTTGGTGTAAGTCTCGCAAATGATGCCGTGATCGACCGCCGCGATGATCTCTTCTTTCGTGTGCGGCCCGTCTTCCATGAAAGTGCAGCTCATGCGCGGCATGGGTGCGTATTTGTACGACTGACGGCGGCCGGAACCGGTTGGCTTGAGGTCGTACTGTCTGGCGCTGATCTGGTCGTGCAGGTACGACTTCAATACGCCGTTTTCGACCATGACAGTGCGCCCCGCCCTGTTACCCTCATCGTCATAATTGAGTGCGCCGCGCTCACGCGGGATGGTTGCCTGATCCACCACGGTCACGAATGGTTCGGCGACTTTCTTGCCGATCATATCCGAGTAGATACTCGTACCCTTGCGATTGAAGTCGGCCTCCATGCCGTGGCCAATGGCTTCGTGCAGCAGAATCCCGCTTGCGCCCGACGCAAGTATCACAGGCATCTCACCGGCAGGCGGGCGCCGCGCGTCAAACAGGATCATCGTGCGATCAACAGCCTCTTTGACCATCGTCTGCAGGCGTTCGTTGGTATACCAGCTGAATTCCTCGCGGGCTGCAATGTTCGAATATCCCGACTGCACTTCTTCGCCCTTCTTCGCCGTAACGAGCACGGTTACCCGGGTCATGGGCCGGTGGTCCATGATCAGCTTGCCGTCGAGCGTGGCAATCATGACGCGTTCATCGCCGTCACCCCAATACACCGATACCTTGTCCACGGCCGGGTCCAGCGACCTGGCATGTTCC
>JAOTVR010000043.1 GCA_029863305.1 Gammaproteobacteria bacterium
CAGGTCGGCGGCGCACTGGCCCGCGAGGCCCTGGCCCGGGCGAATGCGTGCGGGCTCGGCCGCAGACGGTATGACCTGCACGAGATCACCCGATGGTCGATCGAGAAGCCACAGCGTTCCCGCTTCGGCAACGATTGCGACTTTGCCGACTTCGACGATCTCCCGCAATAGCTCGGGCAGCGATTCGGGCGCTGCCAGCCGGTACATGATCTCGAGGATCTTGACCAGCGATTCACGTGTTATCTCATTCGGGTTCTGCTGGTGTAGAGGTACGGCCAGACAACTCGCCCCCTTTTTTTATTCTCATTTCCATATCGATCAGGCGCCACGCGAGCGCAACGTCTTACCCCAAGCCAATGATCATGGCACAAATCGGGGGTGCTGTCTCGCGACCACAAACCCAAAGGCGATCAATTACTTGGCTGATATACTGCAGGTACAGCGGGGTTACCGGGCGTCATTCTTCGAAACGTTATGACAACCAGATTATCTGACATTTGGAACGACTTGAGCCGCCGCCGCGTGTTCCAGGTGGCCGCAATCTACGCCGCGGCCGCATGGGTGATGGTGCAGGTCGCCGACGTTATAGGCCCGGCTATCAACATGCCCAACTGGGTCATGACAGCAATCGTCGGCTTCGCGATGGTCGGTTTCCCTATCGCAGTCATTCTCGCGTGGCTCTTCGACGTCGGACCCAAAGGGGTCGTTCGCACCAAGCCAGGCAGCGTAACCGGCATTCTGGCTATTGTCGTTTCGCTCGGGTTGCTCGGCGCAGGGACCGCCGGCTTTGTCTGGCTCATCAAGCCCGGCCAGCAGGCTGAGGGTGTCGCGCTCGAATCGCACCTGCTCGCAAACTCTGTTGCCGTCATGCCGTTTATTGATTTGTCGCCCAATAAGGACGCCGAGCATTTGTCCGATGGAATCGCCCAGGTCCTGATTCACCAACTGTCGATGATCGCCAAACTCAAAGTCATTGCCAGCGAATCAACCTTCGCGTTCAAAGGAACAGATACGGACATTCGAACTATCGCCCGGAAATTACGTGCGGAACGGTTGTTGGTTGGCAGTGTGCAGCGCTCAGGCGACCGGCTACGCATTTCGACGCAGCTCGTCGACTCGAGTACTGGCGAGAGCGTCTGGTCGGAGTTGTTTGATCGCGAAAGCAAAGATGTTTTCGCAATCCAGGACGAGATCGCGTTGGCGGTCGCCGACAAGATGGACGCACCACTGGAACCCGAAGTCAGGAATCGGGTGACAGCGCCAATAACCGATGACCTCGATGCGTACGATTTATATCTATTGGCGCTCCACGAAGTTCACAGAACGCCACTCGATGAAGGCAACCATCGGGCGATTGAATTGCTCGAAGAAGCCATCGAAAAGGATCCCGAACTTGCGCGGGCCTGGGCCTTACTGGCAAACACCGTGTACTGGTATGGTGTGTACGGCCACATGTCAGAAGGCGAGGGTGTGCGGCTGTCTCGCGAATACCTCGCCAGGGCACTCGAACTCGATCCAAAACTCAGTGATGCGCACTCGCTAGCTGCTTATTTTGCCGGCCGTGACGGCGATTTCGAGTCCGTACGCCGCTCGTTTGACAAAGCGGTGAAGTACGGCCCCAACAATTGGCGGGCTTACCAGCATTTCGGGATGGTACTAAAACGAAACGGGCGATACGCTGAAGCAGTCGACGTGCTCCTGAAAGGACTGGAACTGACTCCTTTCCGCACTCCGCCCTGGCTAAGATTCAATCTCGGGGATGCCTATATTCGCCTCGGTGAATACGATAAAGGGATGCGGCAATTCGCGGCAAATTACGTGGAGAACAGGGGATCAAGCCTTGATATCCAGCATCTCGACCAATTCGGCGGGGCAGCGCTAACTGCCGGGCGATATGACGAGGCGGTGGCAGTATTCGAGATTGCGCTGCGGGAGGGGTACGATTCATCGCGAACCCGGGTCTATCGGGCGACGGCCTTGCTGGCAATTGGAGACATTGATGGCGCAGCCGCCGATGTCGCGCGCGCAGAAGCAATCGTGGCAGAGGAGCGCGCCAACGGCCGTGCGCACAACGCCGTATTTGGCCAGCTCGAAGATATACGTTGGCTGGTCGATATTGCGACCAACGATTTCAAAAACCAGCTTTTGCAGGCGAAATTCTTCATCAGGATTGCAGATGAAGAAGGCGAAGGAAACAGGAGCCTGAATGCGAATTTCGATGCGGCTATTCGCTGCATTGTTCTTGGTCGCTACGATGACGCCGCACGAATGATGGACCGGTTCACCGTACAGGTTCGCGACCCCGAGAATTTCGCGCTTGCTGCCTTTGCGCATCAGCAACTCGGGAATACCGAAAAATCTGAGTCCTACCGCGAAGAAGGCCGCGTAGTCGTCGATGAGTACATGAAGGACCGACATCCGTATGTCGCAGACTTGGGGTTTATTGCGTTGTTTCAGGCGGTTGATGGACAGGCGGACGAGGCAATACAGACGCTACAACAAGCTTATGAGCTCGGCTTCGTGGACTATGCCTACATGACCTATATGCCGCTATTCGACTCTATTCGCAATGATCCGCGATTTGTCGAGCTTGTCCGCAACATGCGGGCCGACACGGCAAAGATGCGCGAACGTGTCGATGCAGCACGCAATAGCGGCGACTGGGAGTCCATCATCGCCAGGCATTTTTCCGGGTAGGCGTTGCTGCCTGTCAAATTCACGAGCGTTTAGTCAGTCGAACCTGGCGGGGACTGCAAGCGCACAAGAAACGCGTCAAAGCGTGGGTCGCCGTGCAAATTCTCGAGGAACGGATTGACAGCGGCGAAATTGACGCCAATATCGTAACGCTCGTATCCCCTGTTGAGCCACTGGATCGCGCTATCGATTTCGCCGCGCACCGCCTGCGCACCCGCTATTTGCGCTGCCCAGGTCCCGTCGTCCATCTCGATCAGCGTTTGAATCGCCCGTTCAGATTTTTCGGCGTCGCCCAGTCGAAAATGGACCATCGCGCGGCCGTAAAGGCGAAACTCCTCGATGGGTTCCTGTTCGAACTCGGCCAAAGCCTCCTCGTAGTTTTGCGCCAGGAACAGCGCCTGCCCGAGCGTCGTGTGGTTAACAATCGACTCGGGTTCGATCTGCTGTACCTTGCGCAAAGCCTGAATTGCTTCGTCGTAATGACCCTCATACATTGCAGCGTGGCCCAAGTGGCGGTAAGCGATGGCAGACAGCGGATCAGTCTTGACCATTTCACGGGCCGCTTTCAGGAATGGCATCGCATCGCCACGCAGCGCCGAAAGACTTGCCAGTCGGAGTCGGGCATTCAAACTCTGCGGTTCAATCGCAAGCGCATTCCTGGTATAGCGTTCTGCTGCTGCCAGATCGTGGCGTTCGTCGAGCGCGTAGACTGCCAATGCCAGGTAGCCGTCAGCAAAATTCGGATCCGAATCCACTGCTCTTTGCGCGTAGGTGCGTGCCAGCCTGGCTGTCTCCTCTCGTGGCCGGTAACTCCATGCGGCCATGGTGGAATAGATGCTACTGAGTCTTGCCAATGCCGGCGCATAGTCAGGATCGATCTCGAGTGTTTGTTGCAATAGCACTTCGGCCGCTTCGAGGCCGGCTTGGGAGTAGTCCGACATCAGCTCCGACGTTCTCAAATACAGCGCGTACGCGTCAGGATCGGTTACGTATGCGTGCGGCAATTCGTCAACCAGTTGAATCCTGAGCGCCGAGGCGACCGCCGCCGCAATCTCATCCTGGATATCGAATATGTTTGTCAGATCCCTGTCCCAGGTTTCCGACCAAACATGCGAGTCGTCGCGCACATCAATTAGCTGGGCTGTGATGCGAATACTGTCTTCGGACTTGCGGACGCTTCCCTCAAGCACGTAGCTAACGCCGAGTTCGCGGCCAATGTCCGCGATCTTTGCATCCCTGCCCTTGAAATAAAAAGCAGATGAGCGAGACGTCACTCGAAGTTGAGGAATCTTTGCAAGCAAATTCAGCAGCTCTTCAGACAGCCCATCCGAGAAGTATTCCTGCTCGGGGTCGGACGACATGTTGACGAACGGCAGAACCGCAATGGAATGTCGTTCCGTGGCGGCATCGACCGCCACCATCGATTCATCGCTTCCACCGAACTTGTCGTATGCAAAGTATGCGACGGCGATAGCCAGCAGGCCGATGATCAGGATATTCAGCTTGCGGCCCGTGGCGGTCGTGACGGACTTGTCACTTTCTACTTCTTTTTCGAGTTTCAGGCCTTCGGGCGTCATCTCGTAGGCCCACGCGAATAAAATCGCGAGCGGGAAGCCGAGTATCAGGAAGAATGCCAGCAAAGAGGTTGCCCAGTCAGGCAGGCGCAACGCCGGCGCCAGCGTGTCGCCAACCTGCAGGAGCAGCCACGCGACGACGGCGTAGGCGAGTGCCACACGGAACACGTTGCGACGCTTAAGTTCGGCGAAGAGCGACAATGGACGACCTCTGCTTACCGGGCTGGTCTAAAGATAGCACTATAGAGGAACCGTATTGACTATTCTGTACACTGGCGCAACAGACCATGACCGACCAATACTGGAAACGAAAATCGCTGGCAGAAATGTCGTCGGCCGAGTGGGAGGGCCTGTGTGACGGCTGCGCGCTGTGCTGCATGCACAAGGTGGAAGACGAGGACAGCGGCGAGCTCTACTACACCGACGTTGCCTGCCGCCTGCTCGATCTCGGCACGTGCCGATGTAACGACTATGCGAACAGGGCGAAGAAAGTCGCGGACTGCCTGGTGCTGTCGGTCGACAAGCCTGACGAATTTAACTGGTTGCCGGCGAGTTGCGCGTATAGGCGCCTCGCGCACGGACAAGACTTGCCCGAGTGGCATCCATTGATTACAGGAAGAGCGGAGTCGGTGCACGAGGCTGGCGTGTCGATGCTCGGCAAGGCCGTTTCCGAAATCGACACTGACGACTACACTGTGCTGCGGCAGCTCGCCGACCATACGCCAGGAACTGATCTTGAGTGACTATCCGACAAAACCGTTGAAGGACTTTCGTGAATACCCGGTCGGGGAGATGCGCGAACGGCTCAGGCAGTTTTATGCAGAGGTCAACCGGCGCCGCAGCGTCCGCGAGTTTTCCGACCGCCCCGTACCCCGTGACATTATCGAGACGGCGCTCAAAGCGGCGGGCACCGCTCCGAGTGGCGCCAATCTGCAGCCCTGGCACTTCGTGGTCGTCAGCGGCGCTGAGACTAAGAAAAAGATCCGTAAAGCCGCGGAAGATGAAGAGAAGGAGTTTTACGAGCATCGTGCGTCAGCCGAGTGGCTGGCAGCGCTCGAGCCTCTCGGCACGGATTCCAACAAACCGTTCCTCGAAACGGCTCCGTATCTGATCGCGGTGTTCCTGCAAAAGTACGGTGAGCTGCCCGACGGGCGCAAAGTGAAACACTACTACCCGGTTGAATCGACGGGCCTGGCCACGGGTATCCTGATCACAGCCCTGCATCATGCCGGCCTCGCGACTCTGACGCACACGCCAAGCCCGATGAAGTTCCTGAATCAAATCCTGGGGCGGCCGAAAAGCGAACGCCCGTTTCTGCTGCTGGTGGTCGGCTACCCGGCGGACGACGCGAGAGTGCCGGATATCGGGAGAAAGCCGCTTCAGGAATTTACGAGTTTTGTCGATTCGTGAGCAGCAGTGCGGCCGCCATCAGTAGTGTCGACGGGAAAGCAGAGCCGACGCCCAGGGGTGCGATCGCGACGAAAAACACGACGCCGCCCACGACGCCCAGGCGGCACAGGAATCCCTCTTGCGTCAGTAGCGCGCCAACAAACATCTGACCGGCCGCGATCAGGTACACCAGTGTCTGCGTGTGTGCGCGAAATGGGCCATTGATGAAGTCGCGATAAATATCCAGTGCGGCCATGCCGGCGTAGTCCAGATAGGCTTCAGGGGTTGTCAGTGCGGTGTAGGCATTGAACAGGCTGGCGGCAAAAAAAATCACGGCGAACAGGGCTCGCGTCAGACGCGGCCACCATAACGCGAGCAGAATCAGCCCAACCGCTACGCCGTTTGTGATCAGGATGGGGCGCAGATGCTCAGTCAGCATCGCGGCGACTGATCACCCAGCCAAGTCCCCACAAGGCCCACAGAGCCGTCAGGGGCAAGACGACCCAATAGCCGGATTCGTCGAGGTGCCAGCCCTCGGCGTCACGTGCTTTGACCGCCGCGGCCAACACGATAATCGGCCAATAGATGGTGATACCGAGCGCAGCGGCCGTGAGCACACGGCCCCAAGAGCGGTTCATCCACAGCCCGATCAGCCCGGCGGCCAGTAACGGTATATATAAGAGAGCATCGGCGAATGCGAAGCCGTACCAGAATGAGGTCCCAACTTCGGTGATCTGCTCGGCGGACTCCTGCGTGCCCATCGCAACGCCCAACTCGTAATCGAACGCGGGAATCCCCTGCGCATAGACCAGGTAGGCGAAGAGCAGCCAGCCGGGCCCCTGTAAAAGCCAAAAGCCAACACCGCGTTTTGCCATTTTCAGCCCCTATTCGGCCGTGTCGTTCGTCGCTCCGGCGCCAAGCTTCCAGGCATCGACCCAGGTGGTCTTCTCATAGGTGAGGCCCACCTGCTCCTGAAGGCGCTCTTCGAGATCCGGCATGTGCGCGACGCCGTAGAAGATGCCGATGCGTCGGGAACCGGAGTCAATCTCTCTCTGCAGCACGTCGATCGCGCGCTGATTGCGCGCACCGATCACGGCGGAACTGGAGTCTTCGCCAAGAATGTCCTGCACCTGTTCGATGTTGGTCATCTCATAGGCAATGAGCGTTTTCAAGGAATCGCCCTGATCAGAACTCAGCATCGCGGAAATCAGTTCCCAGTCCTTCAGGCCGAGCGGGTCTCTGGCGTATTCGTCGAGGGACGCAAAAACGATCCGCCAGAAATACACGTACAGGGACTCACCACGCTCCTCCATGCTCTGTCGCAGTTCCGCGGGCGACAGATCTGCATGCACGAAATTCGCCTGGTCGTAGTCGATCTCATCGAGCTGAAAAGACAGGTCCAGCATCTTCGTCATACCGAGCTGCGCCGTGGAAAGGAAACCCTTGCGCTTCTCGAGCCGATTGGATACGACCGCGTCTTGCGGCGCCACCAGTTCATAAAGAAGCACATCGTAATGGCTGAAGCGCTCGTTCAATTCGGTGTAATAGGATCGATCACCAATGTGAATCGCGCTGATCAGGTCGACGCTGAGCATGCTGGCGTCGTCACGCGGCGCGTAGGTGACGATCGACATTTGCAGCGCCCGCGGTCGATCGTCGTCGTCCGTTGCGATACGCGCGAACACCGTGCCGGAATCGGCCTGCGCCGAGGCCAGTGGTAGCAGGAGCAGCAGCACTGCCCGTCGCAGCTGTCGTCGAAAAAGTGTCATGCGGGCATTCTACCCTGTGTTTTGCAGGCCTTGTGCGATGCCGTTCACGCTCGCAAGCAGAGCGTCAAACACTTCGGTGTCTTCGTAGTTCGAATCACGCCATCTGGCGAGCAGGTCGACCTGCATCAGGCTCATCGGGTCCACATACGGATTGCGCAGCATAATTGCGCGCTGCAAGGTCACGTCACCGTCGAGTAGCGCTTCGTGCTCCGAGTGCTCGAGTATGAGATCCGTTGTGAGCTGATACTCATCCTGAATGATCGGAAAGAATTTGTCGTGCAAATCGCCCGCCAGTTCAGAGTACAGCCGTGTGATGCCGAGGTCTGCCTTGGCCAGCACCATCTCGGCATCCGCAGTCAGCGCACGCATGAAATACCACTCGGCGAACATTTCGCGAAATGCCCTTTCTTCGAATTGTTCTGCCGCTTTCGCGAGGCCGGTGCCGATGCCAAACCAGCCCGGCAACATGCAGCGCGACTGCGTCCATGAAAACACCCACGGGATCGCTCTGAGGTCTTCGATGCCTGATTTCGAGCGGCGTGATGACGGGCGTGAGCCGATGCGCATACGTTCTATCAGGTCAATCGGTGTCGCTTTGCGAAAATACTCAAGGAAGTCCGGTGTTTCGTAGACGAGTTTTCGATACGCGCGGCGGCTTTCTTCGGCAATGACATCCATCATCGTGTGCCACTCGGGCATGTCGTTGCCGCGATGCCGCGGCATGGCCGTTGCGAGCGCGACAGAGCCGGTAATCTGCTCGAGCGTGCGCAGTGCGATACCGCGCAGTCCGTATTTCTCGTTGATGATCTCGCCCTGCTCGGTAACGCGAAGGCGCCCATTGACCGTTCCCGGTGGCGCGCCAAGGACGGCAGCATGGGTCTTGCTGCCGCCGCGACTGATCGTGCCGCCGCGCCCATGGAACAAGGTCAATTCGACGCCCTCCGCTTCGACGGCCTCGACCAGCGTGACCTGCGCTTTCTGCAGAGCCCATCGGGCAGCCGCCAGGCCGCCATCCTTGTTGCTGTCGGAGTAGCCGATCATCACCATCTGACTGTTCTTGCGACGATCCAGGTGATCGCGATACAGCTCGGTCGATAACAGGGCCCGCAGAATCTCTGGACCCTTGTCGAGGTCCTCGACCGTCTCGAGTAATGGCGCGATGTCGAGCGGCACCTCGTTGCGCTTGTTATGCAGTTCGCTCCACTGCGCAAGCAGCAATACCGAGAGAATATCGTCGGCGCCCTGCGTCATGCTGACAATAAACGGACCGATGGCTTTGGGTCCGTACTTGCGCCGGCAAAATGCGATCGCCTGGAATACGGCGATCGTCTTGCGCGCCTTGGTGCCGAGATGTGCTGGAAGGCTCTCGCGGCTTTGAATGGCTTCGACGATCCGCTGGCAGCGATCCGCAACGCTCCACTCGTCCCAATCGTCCTCGCCAAGGCATTCACCGACCACAAGACGGTGCACCTCGGCATCCTGTCGAACATCGAGTGTGATCAGATGGAAACCGAATGTGTCGATGCGCCTGAGCAGCCGGCCGATTGCGAACAGACCAGCGTGCTCGCCTTTGTTTTCCGCAAGGCTGTCCGCGATCAACTGTATGTCGGCACGAAACTGTGCGACCTTTTCGTAGGGGTAAATGTCGTCGTCATAGGTCGACTGCAGACGCTGCTGAACAAGCCGAAGAAATACTCGATACGGCATGTTGCGGTGCCGAGCTGGCACGGCATGGTACGCGTTCTGAAAAATACCCCGGTAGTCATCGATTTTCTCGAGTAGCGCCTCGCTGAAACCGACACGCCTGGTCGTCTGACTAAGCTTCGCCGAAACCGACGCACATTCCTTGAAGTACAGGTCGAGTATCAGGGAGCGTTGCCGGGTGAGCGTAGCGCGGATGGTTTTCGCGTTGACGTTCGGGTTGCCATCCATGTCGCCACCAACCCACGAAGCGTAACGCACCATGACAGGGACCTCGACCTTCTCGGCCTCCTCGCCATAGATTCGCGACAACGCCATCTCGATGTCCTCATAAAATGGTGGTGTCGATCGATACAATACGTCGGTCATGAAGAACAGGATGTGCTCGAGCTCATCGGCAACTGTCATCTGTTCCGATGGATGTTCATCAGTCTGCCAACCGGTAGTAATGAGCAGGCGGATGTTTGCCAGCGCTGCGTCGGTTTCCTGGGCGGTCATCGTCGGATTAAGCAGATCGACGAGGTAGCGGACGATGTTTTGTTCCTTACGCAATATAGTGCGTCGTGTCGGTTCCGTCGGGTGCGCGGTGAATACCGGTTCGATCTGCAATGAATCGATGAGGCCCTGAATGTCTTCGATCGTCATGCCCGAGGCTTTCAACTTCACGAGCGTGTCTTCGAAGCCTCCCGGCTGATAGTGTCCAACCTCTCTCAGGTATTCACGTCGGCGCCGAATGCGGTGGACCTTCTCGGCCGTATTGACCATCTGGAAGTAAGTCGAGAAGCTGCGGATAACCTGCAGCGCCAGATCCGGCCGCAGGTTTCTTACAAGCGCTGCCAGCCCTTCGCCCGGCTTCTCGTTGTTCTCGCGGCGCCGTATGGACCGCTGCCGTGCGGTCTCGACGAAGTCGAACAACTCGTCTCCTTCCTGCTCCTTGATCAGGTCACCGACCATCGCGCCGAGCGTGCGCACGTCGTCACGCAGGGCCTGATCCTTGTCCTCAAAGGTAATGTCCTGACGGCGCAGGGACTTGTGGACACCGGGAATCATAAGTTTATGTTCAGGTTGTTACGTCAGTCGCGGAAATTTTCGTATTGCAGCGGCAAGGGGACATCGGCTTCCTTCAGCAGAGCAATGACGGCCTGCAGGTCATCGCGCTTTTTCCCGCTGATGCGCAACTTGTCACCCTGAATTGCCGCCTGCACCTTTAGTTTACTGCTTTTGACCATCTTGACGAGCTTCCTGGCCAGATCGGCATCAATGCCTTTGCGCAGGATGACCTGTTGCCGCGCCTCGCTGCCGCTGAATTCGGGTTCCTTTTCCTCGAGGCAGGCGATGTCGATGCCCCGTTTTGCCAACTTCTGCCGCATGATGTCGAGCATTTGCTTGAGCTGGAAATCGGACTGTGTCGTCAATGAGATGGTTTGTCCGTCCAGTTCGAATTTCGAGCCAGTACCTTTGAAGTCAAACCGCGTGGTCACCTCGCGGTTCGCCTGGTCAATACCGTTGCTCGCTTCATGAGCGTCAAAGTCACTTACGACATCAAAAGAGGGCATTGGACGGTCTCGGCGGATTCCAATAATACAAGTTAGCAAAAACTCACCAAACTGCCCAGATACTCCGTGGGCGCGCAGCGTCTGCGGCGCCGACAATGCTGCGGATGGCTGTCAACAGCGATCATGTGCCGAACGGATTCGGCCCGGGTCATTCTGGGCAGTTATGCTGTGAACTGGAGCTGGCAGGCGCGAAATCTCTGTTGACGCTCGACAGCGATGGCGCGCTTGCCAGCGGTATGACGCTGCTGGTGAGCGCAAGCTCGATCCACGAATCCGAGGCGTCGGCAAGACGCATTGCACGACAGGCGTTCGACGTCCTGCTCAGGGGGCGGCGACTGTCAGTTTCGGTCTGCAACCTGGGAGAGGGCGCCGCAGCGCACGCCGCCCTCTCCGCCGTTTGCCGTCTTCTCCGGCTTGCCATGGACAGGGCCGGCACGCCACCCGGCAGCATTGAACTGGTCGTAGGTGCGGATGTGCTGCCGGCGCAGACAATCTGGGTATTGCGGCGACAATGGCTCGGTATCGGGCCGGTGCACTTTTTGCCTGGTACAGCGCTGATGCCCTCTGGCAGGACTTGCGGTGGGTCACGGCAGGCACATTTCTGGCCGCAGCTGTGGCAGGCGTCCGCGCACGGCCCGGTCCGCGCAGCGTTCTCGACGCGTGTGTTTCCGCAGTGTTCCTTACTGTCCACAGAGGCCGCGACAGCCATCGTTCCGGATATGGCCATTCAGGTACCGGTTGAAACCGCATGGGTGCCGATGTGCCTGGATATTTCACGTTTCGCTGCCGATGATGGCTCATTGCGTGAGAGTGCCGTCGAACACGCGCTTTGCCGATGTGTGGAAATCGGTGACGCACTGCACGACCTGACGCGCTGGCCGACGGCAAAAATGCGGCACGATGCCTGGCTGAACCGGCGGCTTGCAATCATCGTGACAGGCATTGGCGACCTCGTGCAGCGCCGCAGGCAGGACCCGAAGCTGTTCTCGAGCCTCAAGGAGCTGTGCGAACTTTTGCGCTGGATAAAAAATGTATTGCACCGGCAATCGCAGGCAATGGCGCGGGCAACGGGCAAGCTACCGGCGCTGGACCTGTCGGACCCGAGCCGCGGCCTTCCGTGCGGACCGGTGCGAGATGGCTGGCATGCGCGCTGGCGGGAGGCGGTGAACCTTGCGGCAGTCCGGCATCGCAATCTGCTGGTGCTGTCGCCATGGTCGCTGTTCCCGAGCAATCAGCCGCCCGACTACAGCTACACTGACTTGTTGCCACTGCTCGAATTTGCAAATGCCAGCGCATCCTGCGGCCGCCCGGAACTGGCGCACTGGGACGTCTGCAGGTTCAAGAACTTTCATCAGCGCGCGTGGGCTGTACTACAGCAAAGGGACGCCGCACACCAGATTGCGGAGCGACTATGAACTAGGATACGGTGCGAGCGATGACGCCTGACGTTCACGGAATCGCTGTACTGATCCTGACCATCCTCGCGCTGTTTCTGTTTACACGCGACCGGATTCCTCTTGAGTCATCATCTTTCGCGATACTGATCATCCTTGTTGTCGGCTTCGAACTTGTCCCGTACGCACGAGACGGCGAGCGTCTTCTCGGGCCTGCCGATTTTTTTGCGGGCTTTGGTAACGAAGCACTGGTCGCAATTTGTGCCCTGATGATGGTTGGCAAGGCGCTGGAGACGACAGGCGCATTACAACCATTAGCCAATATCGTTGGTCGGGCCTGGTCGACGTGGCCTGTGCTGGCGCTGCTGACGACGTTGGTGGCTGGCGCAATACTCAGCGCATTCATGAACAATACGCCGATCGTGGTGCTGCTCATGCCGATCCTGGTTGGTGCATCGTTGCGATCGAAGTTCCCGGTATCAGGCGTCATGCTGCCGATGGGTTTGGCGACGATCATTGGTGGCATGTCCACGACGATTGGCACATCGACCAATCTGCTGGTCGTTGGCATATCGCAGGATCTCGGCCGGCATGAGTTCACGATGTTCGAATGGGTGCTGCCCGTCGCGATAGTCGGCGGTGTGGCGATACTCTTTCTGTGGTTGGTTGCACCGCGCCTGTTGCCTGACCGCATGCCGCCAATGGCCGACACGACGCCGCGCATTTTCAGTGCCCAGCTGCACGTCAAAGAGGGCGGTTTCGCCGACGGCAAGGCGTTATCGGAGGTGCTCGCAAAAGCCGACGGACAGATGCGCATCGAAAAGATACAACGCAGCGAGTCACTGGTGCTGGCGAAGCTGCCGTCGGTCATCATTCAGCCGGGCGATCGCCTGTTCGTTAAGGACACCCCCGAGAATCTCAAACACTATGAGCAATTGCTCGGCGCGACACTGTTCAATATTTCCGACCTCGAACACCCGGTCGACGAAGAGACGCCGCTCAGGGCCGAGGGTCAGCAACTCGCCGAGGTGGTCGTCACCCGCGGTTCACCGCTGCATTTGCGCAGTCTCGCGGCCGCGCGATTCAGCGCCAGCTATGGACTGATGCCGCTTGCGCTGCACCGTGCCCGCGCACCCAGTTCGCAGGTAACCGGCGACCTGAACATGATTCGCCTGCGTGCCGGCGACGTCCTGCTGGTGCAGGGTTCCGGAGAGGCAATCAGCAAGCTCAAGGACAGCGGTTCGATGCTCGTGCTCGACGGCACGACCAACCTGCCGCATACACACAATGCGAAACGCGCGCTGGCCATCATGGGCTTCGTGGTCCTCGCGGCCGCGCTTGGCGTCATGCCCATATCGGTCAGCGCGATTGCCGGCCTGGGCCTGATGATTGCCACCGGATGCCTGGGCTGGCGTGACGCCGTAAGCGCGTTGTCGATACCGGTCGTGATGATCATCGTCACGGCCCTGGCCCTGGGCAAGGCCCTTATGGGCACCGGCATGGCGGACTACCTGGCGCACAGTTTTGTCGCGCTCGCGTCCGGATTGCCGACGCCGATGATCCTGAGTGCTTTCTTGCTGCTAATGACGCTGATGACAAACATCGTATCCAATAACGCTGCCGCCGTGATCGGCACGCCGATCGCGATCAGCATCGCCCAGCAACTGGGCGTGAGCCCCGAACCGTTCATTCTGGCGGTATTGTTTGGCGCGAACATGAGTTTCGCGACACCGTACGGGTACCAGACGAACCTGCTGATACTCAGTGCCGGCGGCTACAAATTCAACGACTTCCTGCGGGTCGGCATACCGCTGACGATCATCATGTGGATCGGCTTCTCGCTGATACTGCCGACGCTCTATCAGTTGTAGAAGGTCAGAGCCCACGTGGCCAAAAACGCCCTGACCCTGGTTTCATGCGCAAGTGTTGACCTGCCAGGACGCGGCAGTAATACTCGCTGGCATGAATACTCAGCGCATCGACAGCTGGTGGTGGCCTCCTCAAAAGGAGAGGGCGGCCGGCTGATTCGTAGCTGAGCACAACGGACAAAAGCCCATCTCCGCCAACGTGGGGATGGGTTTTTTAATGCCCGACTGATTACTTATGGAAGCACCGTTCGACATAGCTGCAGATCTTGATACGCCGGTATCGGCGTATCTGAAACTGCGTGATCTGCAGCCGCGCTTTCTGCTCGAGAGCGTCGAGGGTGGTGAGCGGCTCGCACGCTATTCATTCCTCGGGTTCGGCGAATCCCTCGAAGTGCGCATGAGTGACAACGCGCTTTACATAAACGGCGAGAGTTCGGCGCGACCGACGAATCAGCAGCAATACCTTGATGCTCTGCGTGCCGCGCTGAATGCGGCGCCGCAACCAGGGCCCGAGGTTGAGGGTCTGCCCTTCTCCGGCGGACTGGTCGGCGTTTCCGGTTACGACGTCGTGCGACTGTTCGAAAAACTTCCGCGGGGCACCACCCCCCAAAACGGTGTACCGGATGCCGCGTTTGTCGCGCCCGGGTCGCTGCTCGTCTTTGATCATCTGACCCGACGGGTTGCGCTCTTGCACGACGGCCCCGAAGCGGAAAGACGGCAATTACGCAAGGACGTGATCAGCCGATTGCGCGGGCCGGTGCCCAATGGCAGCGGTCCGGTCGACACCTCCATTCCGCAGGCGAGTTTCACGGAAGCCGAGTTTTCCGAGCGGGTCGAGGCCTGCAAAGAGTACATTGCAGCAGGTGACATATATCAGATCGTGGTATCGGTGCTGTTCCGCGGGCAATCGAATGTGTCACCGTTCGAGGTGTATCGTGCATTGCGACTGCTCAATCCGTCGCCGTACATGTTCTTTTTCGAGTTCGGCGATCTCAAGGTCGTCGGTTCGTCACCTGAGGCGCTGGTGAAACTGAATGGCACGAAAGCGTCGCTGCGGCCCATCGCGGGAACGCTGCCGCGCGGCGACACGACTCAGGAAGACGTAGCGAACGAGCACGCTTTGCTGGCGGACCCGAAAGAGGCGGCCGAACACGTGATGCTCGTCGATCTTGCACGCAATGATCTCGGGCGTGTCGCAAGTGCCGGGTCTGTGCGCGTCGAGCCCTACCGCGCGATAGAGCGATACAGCCACGTGATGCACATCGTAAGCGGCGTGCAGGGTGAACTGGCGGCACCATTCGATCAGTTCGATCTTTTTGCCGCCAGCTTTCCGGCGGGAACGCTCGTTGGCGCGCCGAAAGTGCGCGCGATGGAGATCATCGAGGAAATGGAACAGGCAGGACGTGGCCTGTATGCGGGAACGGCCGGCTATTTCGGTCTCTCCGGTGACATGGACCAGGCGATAACCATTCGCACGCTGGTGTTCTCGGGAGAGGAATACAGTTTTCAGGCCGGCGCCGGAATCGTCGCAGATTCGGTGCCTGCAAATGAGTACCGTGAAGTGCTGGCAAAAAGTGCCATTCTGCGGCGCGCGCTCGAGATCGCCGGGGAGGGTTTGTGATGACCGGGCTGCCGCGCTTCGACAACATCCGCATGCTGCTGATCGATAACTACGACTCGTTTACCTACAACCTGGTACAGGCATTTGCGGCGCTGGGAGCCGATGTTCACGTGTACCGCAACGATGCGATCACGATCGAGGCAGCGCTGCAATTGGAGCCGACGCACCTCGTCATTTCACCCGGGCCTGGACGTCCCGAGGACGCAGGCGTGTCGCTCGCGATGATCGCAGCATTTGCCGAGCGGGTGCCGGTTCTCGGTGTCTGTCTCGGCCACCAGTGTCTCGTCAGTCATTTTGGTGGCGACATCGTGCGCGCGGAGCGGCTCATGCACGGCAAGACCTCGATGGCGAAACACGATGGCCGGACGATCTTCGACGGTCTGTCGCAGCCTGTCGAGGTCGGCCGTTACCACTCCCTGTGCGCGGAGCACGAGTCGCTGCCCGAGGTGCTTGAACTGACAGCCGTAACCGACCGCGGTGAGATCATGGCCGTGCGGCATCGGCAACTGCCGCTCGAGGGCGTGCAGTTTCATCCGGAAAGCGTACTCACGCCCGAGGGCGATCATCTCATGGCCAATTTTCTGCGGATGGGCAAGACATGAGCAAGGAGTTCAGCGCGCTGCTCGACAAGCTGCTCGATGGCGAATCGCTGACCGAGCAGCAGGCCTATGAACTGATGCAAGAACTCGCCCAAGGCGACATGCCGCCGGCGCTGGCCGGGGCGTTGCTCGCCGGGCTGCGTGCCAAGGGCGAAACGCCGGACGAAATTCGTGGTTTTGCGACCGCGATGCGCGATCTCGCGGTACACCCGAACATTCCCGCCGGTGCGCCGACCGTCGATACCGTCGGTACCGGTGGCGATGCATCGGGCAGCCTGAATCTGTCGACGGGCACAGGCTTGCTGGCGGCGGCATGTGGGGCGCGGGTCGTGAAGCATGGCAATCGCTCCGTTTCCAGTCGCTCCGGCAGTGCCGACATGCTCGAGTGCCTGGGTATGCCGCTACCGCTGCACGAAAAAGAGGCTGTCGCCTGCCTGGAGGCAACCAATTTTACCTTCCTGTTTGCGCCGGCCTATCACCCCGCGATGAAAGCGATCATGCCGGTGCGTGGCGCGATGGCCGTGCGCACGGTCTTCAACATGCTCGGACCGCTGGCCAATCCGGCGGCGCCGCCATTCCAGTTGATCGGTGCATGGAGCCATGATGCAGCGAGATTGATGGCTGACACGCTTGCCGGTATGCCAATCGAAAGAGCGTTCGTCGTTCACGGCGCACCCGGCTGGGATGAGGCAACGCCAGTCGGCGAGTTCGTGCTGTTCGATGTGGTGCCGGGGAAAGTATCCGAGACAACGCGCACACCAGAGGATTACGGATTGCGGCGTTGTGCAGCGGAAGACCTGGCGGGAGGCGATGCCGAACGCAATGCGGCGGAGCTGAGGCGTGTGTTCAGTGGTGAGGACAAAGGAGCGCATCGCGACGCGCTGCTGATGGGCACATCTCTTGTGCTCGAAGTGGCGGGCAGTGCAGGTGATGCGCGCCAGGGCACCGCAATGGCGGCGGCGGCACTGGACGATGGCGAAGCCGCGGCCTTTCTCGAGCGCCTGATCAGACACTTTCAAGCCTGATGAGCGACTTCCTGCAGACAATGGCTGTATCCAGTTCGCAGCGGGCGGCAAGCGCCGGTCGCTTTAGCAGTGCGGACTTCGACAAACCGTTGATACCGCTCGCTCTCGACAGCTTCGATGTCATCGCAGAGATCAAGGACCGTTCGCCGGCCGAAGGCGATCTGGCCAATGAGCACAGTGACCGCCGCGTACAGGCGCAGCAGTATGTGGCAGGTGGCGCGGCGGCAATTTCGGTGCTGACAGAGCCCAGCAGGTTTTCGGGTTCGCTCGGGCACCTTGCAGAGGTGGTCGCAGCAGTGCCGGGCACGCCGGTCATGCGCAAGGACTTTCTCGTCGATCCGGTGCAGATTCTCGAAGCGCGCAAAGCCGGCGCGAGCGGCGTGCTGCTGATTGTCACGATGCTGGACGACAGGGTGTTAAGGAGCATGCTCGACTGTGCTGCAGAGCATGAGCTGTTCGTCTTGCTGGAGTCTTTCGGTGCCGACGACCTGTCCCGTGTAAGGCAATTGCTCGATAACCCGGCGGACCAGCAGCGCGCAGAAGCCGGCCAGCTGTTGTTCGGTGTCAACACGCGCGACCTGCGCACACTGCATGTCGAACCGGATCGCCTTGCCGCACTGGCACCCATGCTGCCGGCGGGGCGCTGCGTTGCGGAAAGCGGTTTGCACAATGCAGATGACGCGGCAGCGGTGGCGGAGCTGGGATATCGGCTGGCGCTGGTTGGTACCGCGCTCATGCGCAGCCATGACCCGGCGTCGCTGGTCGCGGCCATGCGCGCAGCGGGCGCCGCCAGGGTCGCCGCGTGAGTATTTTCGTCAAGATCTGCGGCCTGCGCGATGCGCGGTGCGTCGCGGCGGCCGTCGCTGCGGGGGCCGATGCAGTCGGCTTCGTGTTCGCAGAGTCGCCGCGGCGTGTCAGTCCCGACGATGCGTACGCCGCTTCGCGGCAAATCCCGGACACCGTGCAGCGCGTGGCCGTCATGCGTCATCCGTCGAATGCGGAATGGCAAGCGGTCCTCGAGGTGTTCGCGCCGGATGTCCTGCAAACCGACGCGGACGATTTCGCGAAGCTCGAGGTACCGGACAATGTGATTCGATGGCCGGTTATTCGCGAGGGCGACGCGACGATGCCGGCTACGCAGTCCGATGTGTTTGTTTACGAAGGCAGGAACAGTGGTGCGGGTGAAACCGTGGACTGGTCGCGTGCAGCGGCGATGGCGGATCACGGCCGGATGATTCTGGCGGGTGGTCTGGCAGCCGATAACGTTGCAGTGGCGATACAAACCGCTCGGCCCTGGGGTGTCGACGTGTCGAGCGGTGTGGAGTCCGGCCCCGGTCAGAAAGATATCGGTTTGATACATCAATTTGTCAGTGCGGCGCGAGCCGCGGAGAGTTAATCATGAAGTCACGACTGGCGCCTGATGATGCGAAGGCGCTTCTGCAGGCCTCGATCAATGGTGAGCTACCCGATGAACGCGGTCGATTCGGGCCTTTCGGTGGACGCTACGTGCCGGAAACGCTGGTGCCGGCGTTCGAGCGCCTCGAGGCGGGCGTGCGCGAGTACCTGCACGACGCCGATTTTCAAAAGGAATACCGCAGGGAATTGCGGGAGTGGGTTGGGCGGCCGACGGCATTGAGTCATGCGCCCCGGTTGAGCAAGCGCTGGGGCACGGAGGTCTGGCTCAAGCGCGAGGATCTCGCGCACACGGGCGCGCACAAGATCAATAACGCGATTGGCCAGGCATTACTCGCGAAGCGGCTCGGCGCAAAGCGCGTCATCGCCGAAACCGGAGCGGGCCAGCACGGCGTGGCGTCGGCTGCGGCATGTGCGCGCGTCGGCCTTCCCTGCAGTGTGTACATGGGTGCGGTAGACATCGAGCGGCAGGCGCCGAACGTGGACAGGATGCATCGCCTCGGCGCCGAAGTCGTCACCGTCGAAACCGGTGACAAGACACTGCGCGCTGCGATCGACGAGGCGCTGCGCAAGTGGGTTACGGATCCGTCGGGAATCTACTATCTGCTGGGCTCCGCGGTGGGCGCCCATCCGTATCCGTATCTCGTGCGCGAATTGCAGTCGGTCATCGGCACTGAAGCGCGCCAGCAAATGATCGACCAGGCCGGCGGCCTGCCCGATGTCGCATTCGCCTGTGTGGGTGGCGGCTCGAACGCGATTGGACTGTTCTATCCGCTGCTCGGTGACGACATCGAGCTCATCGGCGTCGAAGCTGGCGGAACCGGTGATGGCCTCGGTCAGAATGCAGCAACGCTTGCCACCGGTACACCCGGCGTATTGCAGGGCTCGTACACGATTATCCTGCAGGACGATGACGGCCAGGTGCAGGAAACCCATTCGATATCGGCGGGCCTGGATTACTCGGGGGTTGGTCCCGAACATGCACTGCTGCAGGCGACCGGACGAGTAAAGTACGTTGCGGCAAGTGATGACGAGTCTCTGGCCGCGCTGGAGGAACTGTGCGAAACAGAGGGCATATTGACGGCGCTCGAAACATCCCATGCTTATGCCGCTGCGCGAAAATGGTCGCAGGAAAATCCGGGCAAGCGCGTGTTGATCGGCAACTCCGGGCGTGGTGACAAGGACATGCCGACGTTGACAAAATACCCGGTGAGGATACGAACAGATGCCAGCGCATAAGAGATTGACGGCGGCAATTGCTGCAGCAAACGACACGGGGCGACCCGCTCTCGTGCCGTTTATCACGGCCGGCTATCCCGAGCCGGGCGAATTCGTCAATACGCTCAGAGAAGTGGCCGAGGTCGGTGACGTCGTCGAGATCGGTGTGCCGTTTTCCGATCCTATGGCAGACGGAATGACGATTCAGCGCTCGAGTTTCGTCGCGCTGCAAAACGGTGTGAGTCTGCAATGGATATTCCAGGAACTGGAATTGGCCGGCGACCTCGGTACGCCACTGGTCATGATGTCCTACCTGAATCCGCTGCTCGCATTCGGCTATGAGCGATTGGCAAAGCGGGCGCGAGCGACCGGCGTCTGTGCGTTTATCGTGCCGGACCTGCCGTTTGAAGAGTGCGATGAGCTCCGCACTGCCCTCGAACAGCAGGGGCTTGGGCTCATTCAACTGGTGACGCCAGCAACCCCGGACAAGCGGCTGGAAACACTATGCGGCGCCTCACGCGGATTCGTCTACGCCGTTACGATTACCGGCATTACCGGCGGCGACGCCGGCTTGCCTGATGATTTGTCCGACTACCTCGATAAGGTCTCGTCGATATCAGCTCTTCCGGTCTGCGCGGGCTTCGGTATCCGTGAGGCGGCCGACGTCGTCGGTGTGGGTGAACATGCGGCAGGCGCGATTGTCGGTTCCGCACTCGTCGAGGTTCTGGAAAGCGGCGATGATCCCCGGCCGTTTCTCCGTTCTTTGGGTGGCAAGTGAAAAAACTGACGTCGTCAGAGTCGCTGATCACGATCAATCACTTCAAGAATGTTCTGCAAAGCGAAGGCATTGCCAGTCGCATCAAGAACGAGCATCTTGGCTCGATTGTCGGCGAGATGCCTTTCGTTGAAGTGTGGCCGGAGCTGTGGGTTATCAACGACCTGGACTACGATCGCGCAAAACAACTGATCGATGCGGCGATAGTCGACGAGAGCCCACGGGCGTCGTGGCGCTGCAGAAAATGCGGTGAAGAAAACGAAGGGCAGTTCGCAGCGTGCTGGAACTGTGGCACCGATGTGTGAACGCGGCTAAGGCATGCCGCGGGCAAGAAGTCGGGTTCCTGCAATCTCGCTGCGGAGAATCGCGGAGACTTTCTCCGGCTGTATGGGCCGGCTGATCAGGTAGCCCTGTGCAAGATCGCAGTTGCAGCTCCTGAGGAACTCAAGCTGCGTCAATGTTTCCACGCCCTCGGCTGCGACCTCGATATCGAGCCCTTGCGCCATCGCGATGGCGGCGCGAACAATGCGCTGATGGCTGTCGTTTTCATCGACATCCGCGATCAGTGACTGATCAAGTACGAAGCTGTCGATGTAACCGTTGTCGAGCGATTCAAACGACACATCGCGTGTACCGAAATGATCAAGCGATATGCGCACACCAAGCTTGCGCAGGGATTGCAGCGTCGTTAATTCGGTCATGCGTTTGCGAACGATGTCGCCGTCGCCGATCTCGAGTTCGACGCAGCCGGGGTCAATTGCCGTGTCTTCGAGCGACTTGGCTACTGTATTCACAAGGCGCTTGTGCATGAGCTGTTGCGGCGAGAGATTAATCGCAATTGACAGATCCGGCAGCTCGAACTGGCGTTGCCATGCGGCAAGCTGACGACAAGCTGTCGCAATAACCCACTCGCCTGCCGAGTGAATGAGGCCGCTGCTTTCCAGAATCGGCAGAAACCGCCCTGGCGGCAACAGACCGAATCGCGGGTGCCGCCAGCGCAGCAATGCCTCGAGTCCGATGAGCCGGCCCGTCGTCAGGTCGATGCGCGGTTGATAATGCAAGGCAAATTCATTGCGCACCAGTGCGTGACGCAAACCGAGCTCGAGCTCTTCGCGCTGAGCGAGTTTGGTGTTCAAGGCTTGCGAGTAGTACTGAAAGCGACCGCCGCCGCGCTTCTTTGCCTCGTACATTGCAAGATCGGCGGCTTTGATCAAACGATCGCCGGCCTCGCCGGATTCCGGATAAATCGCGATGCCAATGCTGGGCGTTGCATATACTTCGCTATTGTTGATGTCGTATTTTTCGGACAAGACCAGCAACAACTTCTGTGCGGCCGCGGCAGCATTACCGGACTCACCGAAGTCTTCGAGACAGACCACAAACTCGTCGCCGCCCCAGCGCCCTGAAAAATCGCCGATACGCAGGTTGTTGCGCAACCTGCCGGCAACCTGTCTTAGCAACGCGTCGCCAATGTCATGGCCGAGCGTGTCGTTGACGGATTTGAAGCGGTCGAGATCAACGAATAGCACGGCCAGCGGCGCAGACTTGCGCTGACTGCGGCCGATCGCGCGGGCGAGATGTTCGGTAAACAAACCGCGGTTCGGCAGGCCGGTCAGCTCATCGTATTGAGCCAGCCTTTCGAGTTCGCTGGTTTTTCGGGTTGCATCGGTAATGTCACGAAACGTGATGAGGCCGCCAATCAACTCGCGGTTGCCGTCGAACAAACCCTGGCCATTGATGGACAGAATCGTGTCGGGCTGTTCGGGTGCGCGGTAGATTGCGATCTGGTTGGAGAACTTTTCGCCGCTGCGTGCGCGCATGAGCGGCAAATCCGCGGAGTTCTTGTAGTTGTCACCGTTCGCGTCGATGCAACAGAACATCTGACCCCAGGTTGCGTCGGGTTGCATGCGCGGACCCAGGCCGAGAATGGTGCGGGCGGCGGGATTAATATCGAGCACATGACCGCGCTGGTCGACAACGATGACGCCGTCATTGATGTTGCGCAACACCGACAACACCGATACGTCCGTGTCGGACAAGCGATGTTGCAGCCGATGCCGTTGCACGGCATGTTCGAACACGGTCTCCTGGCCTTCGACGGTAATGTCGTCGACGCAGACGTAGGCCTGCGCGCCGGCGCGGACTGCGGCGATGCCGCGATGCTCGCGGGCTTTGGTCGTCAATGCCACCACCGGGTGTTGCTGCAGTGTCTGGATCACTTCATTAAGCGACTGCCCCGATTGCGAAATCATCGGACCCGCTTCGAGCAACACCAGGTTGAGTACGGACGGGGCATCCGGCGGCACGGCGAGCTTTGTCGAGCGTGTCAGCAACGCGCAAAAAGGTAGAGTCTCGAGTTCGCTCAGGTAGTCAGCAGCAAATTCACCGCGGCCGAGGTAGAGGATGGAATGCCCTGCCATAATTCCTTTTCTTGTTGTGCTACCGGGTTGGCCATTATCGCGACGGGCCAGGCGAATAATACCAGAATCGCGTGCAATGACAGGGTTTATGCGATTTTTTGTCGGCATTGAGACATTGATTCTTAAACCATACTCACGTTGGGGTCATCTAAATGTCAGAGAAAGCGGAGAAATAGCCTTTGGAAGCGCTTTTGACGGCACCGGCCAGCGACTATAGTCCGGAGATGGTTGCTCTGAACAAGCCAGAGATTACGGACGAAGCTGACTGGATAGCGCGAGCTCAGCGGTCAGATGCGCGGGCGTTCGAGTCTTTGTACCGCATGCACGTCGACAAGGTTTACGGACTTTGCCTGCGCATGACGGGCAATGTAGCGGAGGCCGAGGATTGCACCCAGGATGCGTTTATACAGGCATGGAACAAGCTCGACCGGTTTCGCGGCGACAGCGCGTTTGCGACCTGGCTGCACCGTATCGCGGTCAACGCGGTTCTCGGCAGGATGCGCAAGTCGAAACGCGAGACCGAGCGCATCCAGGTTGCGACAGAGATGCCATCTTCGCCGCTGTCGGCCGCCGATACCGGCGAGCTGCGGGACCTGTCCGACGCGGTGGACAGACTGCCGCAGGGAGCGAGACACGTCTTCGTGCTGTATGCCGTTTACGGTTACAGCCATGACGAGGCTGGCAAGATGCTCGGCATTGCGCCGGGCACGAGCAAGGCACAGTTACACAGGGCGCGCCGCTTGTTGGCGCAGCAACTGGAAAATGAAGGGTTTGAAGCATGAACGATATCGAACGAGATGACCGACTTGTCGCTGCGGCGGGCGGGTTGTCGACCGAGATCAGCCCTGCCAGAGATCTTTGGCCGGAAATTGCAGAAGCGATTGCCAGGCCACAGCGATCACGCTGGACGCCGATGCTTGCGCAAGCGGCGGCCGTGGTATTACTGATAGGGGCGTCGTCAGGCATCACCTATCTTGCCGTCAAAGAGGATCCGCAGCTGGTGCCGGTGGTCATGCAGGACCTGCGGTTCGAGCAGGCCGCGTTCGGCGCGGAGCACACGTTCGGATCTGTCTACAGGAGCGCGCAGGGCGATTATCGGGTGCAGCTGGAACAACAGCTTGAGCGGCTGCCGCCAGAAACGCGCACGGAAGTGGAAAGAAATCTTACGTTGATCAGGGAAGCGATTGCGGAGATTAACGTGGCCCTTAAGGAAAACCCCGACAATGTTCTGCTGCAGGACTTGTTGGTCAAGTCATATCGCGAACAGCACGCGTTGATGCGCAGAGTCGGAGAGCTGGCGCAGCACGTGATGGCGCGCAAGGATATTTAGTTCACAGGTATAACCTGTGTAAGGAAGCGTTTGTGAGGAAGAAAATGAAAAGGAACCTGGTTTTAGTGTTGGGTGGACTGTTGGCTTCACCGGTTATTGCGGAAGAGGTGGACAAGTCCCTGGATGCGGATGCAACCGGTCACGTCGATATCTATAACACCTCAGGCAACATCGAGGTCGCCGGCTGGTCGCGTAATAGTGTTCAGGTGACAGGCGAAATCGGCGACGACGTCGAAGAGCTTGTTTTTGAGCGCGACGGCGATCACGTACTGATCAAGGTCAAAGTGCCAAGACATCACGGCCGTGATATCGATGCGGACATCCTTGTTCGGGTTCCGGAGGGCAGTTCGATCGATGTTTCCGGTGTGAGTGCCGATATCGAAGTCGCCGGCGTACGCGGCGATCAGTCGCTACAGACGGTTAGCGGCGACGTCGAAGCCACCGGCATTTCCGGAGATCTGGAGGCAGCATCGGTAAGCGGTGATGTCGAGGTTGAGGGAACAGGTGCTGACGCCGAAACATCAGCCGGCACAGTATCCGGTGATGTGATCGCAAGAGGATTGTCGGGCAACCTCGAGGCAGAGTCCGTGAGTGGTGATGTCATTGTCGAGGGCGGTGCATTCGATCGCGTTTACTTCGAAACGGTCAATGGCGATCTCAATTTCAGCGCAGAGCTGCGCCGTGGCGGCAAATTAGCGGCAGAGTCGGTGAATGGCGATGTCGACATCAAATTTGACGGTGACGTCTCGGCCAGTTTTGACCTCGAAACGTTTAACGGCGACATCGAAAACTGTTTCGGACCCAAGCCGCAGCGCACCAGCCGCTATGCACCGGGCCTGGAGCTCAGTTTCACAGTAGGCGATGGTGACGGCCGCGTGACGATCGAAACACTGAATGGCGGAATCCACATCTGTAATCAATAACACCGGGAGTCAGGGCCCTTTTGCCCAAAAGCGCTCTGAGCCGGACCGGCCCTGATTTGATACCCTAGAGGGTCTCCCAACAACGGAGGCCCGTCGATGGCCGGCCCGCTCAGGAAAGTACTCTTTCTCTTCACAGGAATCGTGGCGTTGCTCGTCATCGCCGCGATTTCGTTTGTCCTGCTGTTTGACCCGAACGACTTTCGCGACAACATCGCGGCAAAAGTAAAAAGCACGACCGGCCGCGAACTCGTCATTGAAGGAGATCTGCAGCTCAGCTATTTTCCGTGGCTGGCGATAAACATCGGCAAGACGACCCTCGGCAACGCGCAGGGCTTTGGCGACAAGCCCTTCGCGAGTTTTGAGCAGGCACGCCTTAGCGTGCGTGTTGTGCCCATGTTATTGCGTCGTGAGGTGGCGATCGGCACCGCGGCGCTCGAGTCTTTCGAGCTCAATCTTGCCGTCGCGGGCAACGGCCGCAGCAACTGGCAGGACCTTATCGAGGCCGGTACGGCGCCGGCAGAGGCTGTGGAGAGCGATGCCGGGTCAGAAGACGCGGCAATGAAGATTGACATAGGCAGCATAGCGATCAGCGATGCATCCGTCAGCTACAGTGATGCGCAAACCGGTGAACGCTACACGCTGACGAATTTTAATATGACATCAGGGCGTGTAGCGCGCGGCGAACCGATTGCGCTGGTGAGCGGTTTCGATTTCGAACTGCAGCCCGCCGATCTGGCCGGCGACTTTTCCATCGAGACCGACATGCTGCTCGACGGCGACGCCGGCACCGTTGCTTTTGCCGATGCGGAGATCTCCGTACTCGGAATCGATGTGTCGGCAGACGTCGCTCCGTTTTCCTATGCCGGCGAACTGACACCCACGGCAACACTGCAGGTCGATGCGTTTTCTTTGAAAAGCCTGCTGCGCCGGCTCAATATCGAGGTCCCGGAAACAGCGGATCCCGCTGCGCTCGGCAAGATCATCGTCGACGCAACGGCGAGCATGAGCGATGCTGCGATTGCGCTGCGGGATCTCGAACTCGTGGTCGACGACACGACCCTCAAGGGAACGCTTTCGCTTGCTCGCAATGCGGCAGGCACGATCACCATCGAACTGGCCGCCGACTCGATCGACCTGGATCGCTACATGGCGCCGGCTGCAGATGCCGACAGCGCCAGCGCGGAGGCTGTTCCGGTCGAGATCCCGGCCGACTTGATTCGGCAACTCAACGTTCGCGGCAACCTGACCGCTGCTGAGGCCTACCTGAGCGGCATGAAATTCGAAAACGCGAAGTTGGGCATCCGGGCCGCCAATGGTGACCTGCGCCTGCATCCGATCTCCGCGAGCTTCTTCGACGGCAGCTACGATGGTGACGTGCGCATTAACGCAAGCGGCAAGACCCCGGTCCTGTCCGTGAACGAGAATGTTCGCGGCGTGAATCTCGGCTCTCTCGCCAAGGCGATGTTCGACCAGGAAAACATCACGGGCTCGATCAACGGTTCGTTCCAGCTCACAGGCAGGGGCGATGAACTCGCCGCGATTCAGCGCAGCCTGAACGGCAGCATGTCGATGGAGCTGCTCGATGGCGCCTGGGAAGGTACCGATATCTGGTACGAGTTGAGAAAGGCTCGCGCGCTGTACAAAAAGGAGGCTGCGCCGGAGCCAACGCTGCCGGCACGCACCGAATTCAGTACGGTCAGGGCAACCGGTCCGGTCACGGACGGTGTGTTTCGCAACGACGATTTGCTGGCCGAACTGCCGTTCATGCGGCTCACCGGCAAAGGCAGTGTCGATTTCGCGGAAGCCAGGGTCGACTACAGGCTGACGGCGCGGGTGCTCGAGCGGCCCGAGTTTGCAGAGGGGGCGACCGAGGAGGAACTCAAGGAGTTCACCGAGGCGGTGATTCCTTTGAAGATAAGCGGGCCTCTCGCCGATCCGTCGATCAAGCCGGACGTCGAAGCCATGCTCAAGAAAGAGGCCAAGAAGAAGTTGCTGGAGCGCCTGCTCGGTGGCGACGACAAGGCGGCGCAAGCGCCGGCCGCGGAGGCCACGACAGAAGCGGATGCGAGCGCAGCGGGTCCGGCGGAAGACGGCGCGACAGAAGCGGAGCCGGCAGAAAAGAAAGACCGGGACAAGTTGAAAGACAGACTCAAGGACCTGCTCGGCAATTGAGCGTGATGAGCGATTTCTCCGACCGCGTGCTGGCGTGGTACGACAGGTTTGGCCGCAAGGACCTGCCATGGCAGCAGCCCGATGCCTACCGCGTCTGGGTGTCCGAAATCATGCTGCAGCAAACGCAGGTGCAGACAGTGATTCCCTATTACGAGCGATTCATGCAGAGCTTCCCGACCGTCGCCGCCCTGGCCGACGCGGAGCTCGACGCGGTGTTGCGGCACTGGTCGGGCCTGGGCTACTACGCGCGCGCTCGCAATCTGCATGCTGCCGCACGCATCGTGCGTGACGACTGCGCGGGCGTTTTCCCGCAGACGCTCGACGGGCTTATGGCGTTGCCTGGAATCGGCCGCTCGACGGCCGGCGCAATCCTTGCCCTGGCGTCCGGTATCCGTCAGCCGATTCTCGATGGCAACGTGAAGCGAGTGCTCGCGAGACACGGAGCAATTGCCGGCTGGCCCGGGCAAAGCGCGGTCGCGAAGAAGCTGTGGCAGGCAGCCGAGGAGTACACGCCCGGGTCCGGCGTGGCGGCGTACACGCAGGCGATCATGGACCTCGGTGCGACAGTTTGTACGCGCAGCAATCCGGACTGCGGGGCATGCCCGGTGAGCAGTGATTGTCTGGCACGGCAGACGGGCACAATCGCCGGGTACCCGGGCCGCAAGCCGAAGAAGACGAGGCCACTCAGGCAGACGACGATGGTACTCGCGGTTCGCGACGATGCCGTGTACCTGGAGCGCAGACCGGCAGCGGGTATCTGGGGTGGCCTTTGGAGCCTGCCCGAGCTGGCCGATGATGACGTTGCGAACTGGTGCCGGCAGACGCTGAACTGGCGTGGCGACGAGATCGAGTCCTGGGACATACTGCGGCACAGCTTCAGCCATTACGACCTGGATATTCAGCCGGTTGTGGTGCACGTTACGGCGACGTCGCGTAAAGTCGCAGATAGCAGTGACTCGACCTGGCACCGGCTGGGTGGGTCACCGCCGGGTGGCATCGCCGCACCGGTACAAAAATTGATCAACACATTAAAGACAGGTAACCATGTCCAGAACAGTTAATTGCGTGATGCTCGGCGAAGGTGCCGAAGGACTCGACTATGCGCCGTACCCGGGTGAGCTCGGCCAGCGCATTTATGACAACGTATCCAAAGAAGCGTGGCAGCGCTGGGTCTCGCACCAGACGATGTTGATCAACGAATACCGTCTAACGCCGATCGAGCCGGATGCGCGCAAGTTTCTCGAAACGGAAATGGAAAAGTTTTTCTTCGGCGAAGGCTCGGCGGCGCCGAAAGAGTACGTGCCTCCGTCCTAGGAAGAAAGCAGGAAGGTCGGGCGCTCGAATACGGTCTTGAATTCCCGCCAGGCGAGCGGAATCCTGCGGCGGCAGGAATCCAGTCGATCACTCTCGGTACTGATGAGGTGGTCGATGGACAGCCTGAGCTCAAGGTGCTCGCCCGTTGTCGCCAGCGACTCATCATAGGCCTCGAGCCGTTCCTGCGACGTAATCGCGTCCTGGTGCCAGCCGAGCAGGTTCTGCAGTTTTTCGAGTTCCACGATGGAGCCTTTCCATCTTACGGGCTGCGCCATGCTGAAGAAGTCGAGCAGGTAACGCAGATGCTTGGCTTCGATACGCAGCCTGTGAAGTTTTTCGACGAGCGACTCGGCGATAATTCGATCGCCGCGCCTGATCATATGGCGCGCGGATTTGCGGATGTCCCTGTCGGCGGCTTCCGCGATAGTCAGGTTCCCCGCGTTCTTCTGCATCGCTTCATGCGGTCCCGCAGCAATGAATGTTTCCATCGCTTCGATCAGTTTCCGGTATCGCTCGCTGACAAACACCGCCGTGACGTTCGCGTATGCGTCGACGGTTCTCCGGC
>JAOTVR010000044.1 GCA_029863305.1 Gammaproteobacteria bacterium
CGGCGACTACTGCGTTGACGGAGCCGTTGCGTTGCGCATAAGCGATACCGTGACCGATGTAGTTGCCGCTGCTGTCGCGCTTCCGGCGTGGCGCGGTATGCGCCTGCCAGCCGGCGAGTTGCGCCGCCGCGCTCAGCACGGCCGCATCGCGCTCGTCGCGGACGCGCTCAAGACGGAAGGCGAGCGGGTCTTTGCCTGTCGCATAGGCTATCTCGTCGATGAACGACTCGGCCGCAAAATGCACTTCCGGTCCGTACGGATCGCGGAAGTGTGCCGTGCGCAGCGGTGAGGCCTGTTTTCGGAGCGGCGGCAACGCGTCCCAGCTGTAACGCTTGTTCGCGAACCGGTACGACTCGGCGGGGCTGTTCAGCGTCCACTCGGGCGTGCTCTCGTGGCCCAGCAGGTGCCCCGCCAGCACTTCGCCGGGCGCATTCTCGCGTGAATTCTGGTCGTGCCGCGACAGCCCCTTGATGTGAAAATGGTAGGCGGTGACATCGCCGCCGGCGTCCAGTCCCGCGCGGCAGGTCACGACCGATGCGGGTCCTTTCGGATCCCAGGCATGACCTTCATCACGCATCCACTGCACGCGCACCGGTGCGCCGACAGCTTCGGAAAGCAGGACGGCGTCCATCGCGCCATCACCGGCGTCCGAGCGCCCGTAAGAACCCGGGCCCGGTTTCCAGATGCTGCGCACGTTGTACGATGGGCGACCGTGGCGGCGGCCGCCTACTGGCGTTTCGAGCAGGAGCTTGGCGCCGATACCTGCATCATAGGGTTTCTGCGAGTCGGTCCAGACCGTGACCTCAGTATCGCGAACGTCCGCGAGCGAGGCCGCCCCCGCCATGCGAGCATGGCTTTGGAACGGCCATTCAAATTCGGCCGTGATCGTTCTCGCGGCGACTGCCAGCGCTGCATCGACGTCACCTTCATCGCCTTCGATGCCGGACTTGGCGGGTTCCGCACTGCGGATCCAGTCGAACAACTCGCAGGACGTCGTCGGAAAACCGGCATCGGCGATGTCCCACTCGACTTTGAGCCGTTTTGCGGCCCTGATGGCGTCCCATTCATCCGGCGCGACCACGCCGACGAAGTCGTTTTCGACAATCACTTCGACATCGGGAATGTCGCCGACCGATCGTCTGTCCACGCTGACGACGCGGGCGCCGGCGACGGCAGGCCGTACGATGCGGCCATGCAGCATCCCGGGCACGCGGACGTCGTGCAAGAATTCGGTCGTGGCCAGAATCTTTCCCGCGATGTCCTTGCGCCGCACCGATGTTCCGACGACCCGGTAGTCCTGCGGATCTTTTGGCTTCGCGCGGCCGGTCAGGCCGAGGCTGTTACCGTAACGGCCGTTCCAGGTGATTGGCGCGTCCAACATCCGGTCGCCGACGAGTTCGGCGTAGCTGACTGACTGCGATTGGCTGCCGTTGACATGTACCAGTCCGTCCACGACAGTCAACCGTTCCATCGGCACACCGAACTTCGCCGACGCCATCTCGAGCAGCACGAGACGCGCCTCGGCTGCGGCAGCCTGAAACGCGACGCCGGAACGATTAAGACCAGTAGAACCGCTGGCGCCGCCCTGATTGGCACAAAGAGCCGAGTCGCCGGCCACGATGTTGACCCGGTCGACTGCGACATCGAGTTCTTCGGCAATCATCTGCGCGATCGCGGTATCGACACCCTGGCCCATGTCCATCTTGCCCCAGTAGCCGGTCACCTCACCGTTAGCGGCAATCGCAAGCCAGGTGTCGAGCTGCGCGGGGTTGAGCGCTCGTGTCGCGAGACTTGCTTCAGCCGTACCGGGCCCCAGCGCCAGTACCGGCGGTACCGATGCGCTGACGACGAGGGCGGCGGCGCCTTTCAACAGATCGCGGCGGGCAATGTTGAGCTGAGCGTCATGTTTGCCCATGCTGAGAGTACTCACCGATCAGGACGCCATGTCGGCGGCCGCCCGCTTGATAGCTCTCAAGATCGACATGTGCGTGCCGCAACGGCATTTGAGCCCGGCCAGCGCTTCGCGAATTTCTTCGTCGCTGCGCCGCGGGTCTTTCTCGAGCAACGCTGTCGCGGTCATGATCCAGCCGCTCATGCAGAATTCGCATTGGCCGGCCTCTTCGGCGATGAAGGCCTGCTGCACGGGATGCGGCTTCGCAGCCGTGCCAAGCCCATCGAGCGTGCGCACTTTGCCTGTCGCCGCGGCAACGGGCATCACACAGGAGCGAATCGGCACGCCATCGTGCAGGATCGTGCACGCACCGCACTGCGCCAGCCCGCAGCCGAACTTGGGGCCTTTCTTGCCCAGGCCGTTGCGCAATGCGTACAGCAGCGGCATCGCCGGATCCGCGGTGATCGAGCGGTCTTCTCCATCGACGTTGATCGTAAAGGTCTTTTTCACTGACGCATAACCCGAAGTCTCGTCAGCCCAGGAGCCATTCAACGATCAGGCCCGGGAACAGTGGAATCTCGAATCCTTTCTCGAAGAAGCCGAACAGCACGGCCCACGTAGCCGCTGCGCTGATTACAGCGATCTTGAGCGACTCCTTTCTGCCGACATACAGGAAGCTGAACACCAGCACGGGCGCTGCGTAGCTGAATCCGAATCCCAGCACACCGACGAAGAACAGGAAGATCCAGACGAACATGCTTCGTTCCGCACTGGTCAGGCGTATGTCAGGGTCATCCGCCGACTCCTGCCTCGCATGACGAATTTCGCTGACGAGTTGAATGAGTCCCAAAAGAGTGCCAGGGACGCCGACCAGCAGCGGCATCAGGCGAGCCTTTTCCGGGAATCCCAGCGCGAGCAGTGACATCGATAAAAAAATCAGCAGCATCGCGAGCGCGGTCGCAACCCGTCCGTTCCAGATTGCATCAATCCGCATGCTGCCATTCCGGTTTTTTCTTGTTTTTCACCACTCCCCAGATGTAATACGCGATACTGAGAACAATCAGGCCAATCATGATCAGCGCGCCGGGTCGCAGCAGAAATGCCGGACCCCACAGCGACATCGATTTATGAAACGAATCCTCGGCGATCGGTCCGAGAATCAAACCGATGACGAACGGCGGCCGTGGCCAGTGGTATTTCTTGAGGAAGTAGCCGAGTGCGCCAAGAAAGATCAGCAGTACCATGTTTTCCCAGGCCCGGTGACTCAGGAACGCACCCAGAAATGTGAGCACGAGCACGAACGGAATCAGCAAGTTGCCACGAACGTAGCTCAGATACCCGAGCCCCGGTGCGACCAGAATGAACATGATGACGGCAATGATGTTGGCGAGCATCAAGCCCCAAATCAGGACCCACACGATGTCCATGCCGCTCAATGCCATGCCGGGCCCGGGCTGAATGCCGAGCATGACGAACGCGCCGAGCAGAATGGCCATGCCTGACGAGCCGGGCACTGCAAAAAACAGTGTTGGCAGCAGCGAACCGCCCTCCTTGGAATTGTTCGCTGTCTCGGGTGCGATCACGCCCTCGACCGCACCTTCACCGAAGCGCTCGGGCGTCTTCGACGACTGCACGGCATGCCCGTAACAGATCCACGACGCCGCGTCGCCGCCTAGCCCCGGAATCATGCCGATGAAACAACCGATCAGCGATGTGCGGAGACTCAGGCCCCAGTGACGGAATACATCACCGATGCCCCGGAATACGCTGCCGAGCCCATAACTGCCCGCCGCTTTGTCCGCCCGCGCCATCGAGCCTCCCGCAACACCGAGCGCGATCATTTCCGGAATCGCAAACATGCCGAGCACGGCGGTGATGATGTCGACGCCGTCCCAGAGAAACAAAAGATCGAAGGTATAACGCTGCGTGCCAGTCTGTGGATCGAGCGTGACGAAGGCCATCATCAGGCCCAGGAAACCGACCATCAGACCTTTGATCAGCGACTCACCGGACAGCATCGCGATCAGCGTGATGCCGAACAGCGCCAGCAGAAAAAACTCGGCCGGGCTGAAGGCCAGCACGATTGGGCGCAATAACGGCAGCACTGCGAGAATGAACAGGCCGCCGATTACGCCCCCTAGACCCGACGCGCCGAACGCAGCGCCAAGCGCTCGCCCGGCTTCGCCGTTTCTCGTCATCGGCAGGCCATCGACGATCGTGGCGGCATCGGGGCCCGTGCCCGGGACGCCGAACAGGATGCTCGGAACCGCTCCTCCCGTGTGCACGACCGAGTGCATCGCGATCAGAAACAGGGCGCCCGCCGTTGCATCCATGCCGAAAACGAATGGGATCGCGAGCACGATGCCGAGTTTACCACCGAGTCCCGGAATGGCGCCGAAGAACATGCCGATCGGCACCGCGATCAGTAACAGGAATATATGGTAGGGCGAACTGACAATGGTCAGCAGCGCATCGAAGATTCCGCCTAGGTCCAAATCGCCCCCTTGATTCTATTGTGCGCCGTTGATGGCCTTTCTGATCAGTTCGATAGTCTCGGGTGTCTGGTCCAGCGCGTCGACGACGAGCTGTCTGACTTCGTCACCATAGGCAGGCTCGATCGGACGTCCCGTCCTGCCGGCTTCGGCCAGCAGCGCGGGATCTTGCAGTGCTGCCCGGTATGCCGCCCGCATCTTCTCGACACGCTCCTTCCGCGTGCCGGGCGGCGCTGCGCTGATGCGGCCCAGCGTCGCAAGCGAATCGATGATGGCGACGAGCTTTCTTGCCTGCTCCGATTCTGCGAGGTCCATCGCGTTTGGCACGCCGTCCAGGCTACCGCCGATCGAGAGGATGAAGTGTCCGTAGCCCGCATCGATGAAATTCTGAAACGAACTCGTCGAACCGAGGATCGCGCAGATCTCTCCGCGCATCATCGACATCTCGCCTTCGGTGCCGTCGAAGCCGGCGATCACGTTCACATTGAGGTCGAGGGCCTTGGCTAGCAGCATCATGTCGCTATAGGACGCGGAGCCGATTCCGGCCGAGCCGAATTTCACGGGTTCTCCTGCCGCCATCAGATCCGCCATGCTTTTGATGGCGCAGTTGTCGGAGACAACAATCGCCCGCGGTTCTCCCGCCGCCTTGCCGATCCACTCGAACTCGCGCAGATCGAAGTTCAGGCCGTCTTTGCCGGTCAGCTGCCCGTAAATCAGTCCGGCGTTGAACGTGCCGATGGTGAGTCCGTCGGGTTTCGAGCGCCACAGCGTATTGGCGCCGACGATATGTCCGGCACCCGGGACATTACGGATGATCACGTTTTCGGCGGCGAGGTATTTCTGCAGATAATTGCCGATCATCCGCGCGTACGCGTCGTAACCGCCGCCGGCGTTGGTGGCAACGATATAGGACACATCCTTGCCCGTGTAGAAGTCCGCTTCGTTGACTGACTCCTGGCCGCATGCGGCAAGCAGCACAATCGCGGACAAGGCGGTGAACTTTTTCATCATGGATACCAGTCTCTCCATCGGCCAACGCGCTCGGTCATCAATCTTCGGGCGGCACCCAAAGGTCCTCGAACCCTTCTGCGGGTTCGAGTTGGTCGAACCAGTCGAAGCCGATTGCCTTCATCATTCGACTGTTTACCACGACTACGCGAGCCTCGTTGTCCGAGTCGGAATTGAATCGCTTGTGCGCGCAATATGGGGGAATGTAAATGAAGTCGCCCGGGCCCCATTCGAATGTTTTCGGCTCGGTATCCCACTCCCAGATGAATTCATCTGCGCAGTGGAACTTGACGTCCCAGTGCAGATCGTAACCCGTGCCCTCAATGACGAAAGCAACCTCTTCGGAAAGATGACGGCTCGTGCCCGTCGCACTGTTTGCGGCCAGGAACTGCATGTAAATGTCGATGCAGCATTCTGTCGTATTCATACCTTCGTTGATGATGTGTTTGATCAGGCCGTCCGCCGTGCGTTCCATCGGCATTTCGTGCGACTTGACGACTTTTTTGCGCGTCTGGTAATCCTTGCGGAATTGCTTCGACGCCTCGAGTGCCTGCGCGTAGAAGTCGGCTGTGATATCAGTCTTCGCTCGCTGCCGTTCAAGCTGGTCGACAAAAGATGTTTCAGTAGTCATTGGGTTCCCCGGTAATCTGGTATCGGTTCCGTTCGCTCAGAGCGATGACGGAGGTGCGTAGTCTTCGTGCCCCGGAACCGGTTCGGTGGGCGGGTACTCGACCATCTTCTGGAAGATGAGGTGCATGAACAGGAACAGCGGTTTGGCCTTCATGATCAACACGATCGTTTCGCCGTCTTCGTCGTCGGAGAAATGCTGGTGTACGCAACCATTCTCGACGATCAGCGCGTCCCCGGCTTCCCAGTCGATGCGCTGCCCGTCATGGACGTCGTGTCCCTTGCCCTTGAGCACAAAGAACACTGCACTGTTCATATGACCGTGCTTCTGCCCGTGGCCTTTTGGCGCAAACGCATCCACATGCGTTTCGATCGACTGCGCTATCTTTACTGCCTGCGGATTGATGACCTTCTTGCCGAAGTTCTGCGGACCGCCTTTCCAGTTCATCTCACGCGTGTGGTAAATGCGTGGCTGGCTGAATAATTCCTCTTTCAACTCACCGTAAGTTCCCTCGAGCGCCCGAACGAACGTCCGCTTTTTCTGCCACCTTTCCCAGGTGACCTCTTTCGTTTCCGATTTACCGCTTTGCGATTTTGAATCGTTCAAGTTGATTGCTCCCGAGAATGAGACTGCAGTCGGCTATCACCGACAAGAATCACCTATTATACCGTATGCGCGGCAACGAATTATTTCCGGTGTAACGGCTATTGCGACGCTTATCATGCGCCCGACACGATCAACGCCAGTGTCCCGGCGATGATCGGCAGCGGGATCACGGACAGCATTCGTAGCCTCACAAAATGTGCGCCGAGCAGTGGAATCTCGAAGATCAGGACCCTGTGTGCTGCGAATACGCTCCAGCCGGTCAGGAACGAGACCAGCGCAGGCACCGACGCGCCTTCGAGCGCAAACGATGCCGCAACGGCGAAAGCAATGACCGGGCCCGACGGGACGATCAGACCTGCCAGCGATCCGATCAGGATCGCTTTGAAGCCGGCATCGGTGCCGAGATTGCCGACAATGATTTCGGTTGGAATCAGCTTGACAATAAAGCCGGCCGCGATGAGCGCGAAAATCATGCGTGGCAGCACGATGAACGACTGTTCCAGTGCCCGCCGCACACCCATGCGAAAACTGGTGTCCCGGCGAGACAACGCGACGGCTGCCAGGACGACTGCGGCCGCATAGATGATTATCGCGCCGAGGCCGTTCACTTGTCCTCGACCCCGATCGGCGGGTCCGTTTCCAAGGTAACCGAGAAGGGCAGTCGGCGGGCCAGCATGCCGGCGATGATCGGCAACGGCGCGCCGACCAGAAAACGCAGCAGCGAGAAGTCGATGCCCATGAGCGGAATGTCCCACACGATGATGCGTTGCACGCCGAGCAGGGCCCAGCTCGTAATGTACGCAACGAGAATGCCGCGGTCGGCGCCGGTTCCGGCGAGGATTGCGAGGAACGGGAACGCCGATGCCGGTCCACCCGGAGTGACTGCGCCGGCTGTTGCAGCAATGAAGAGGCCGCGCCGCCCACGATGTCGATTCAGGAACCGGGACATGCGTTCTCGCGGGAGCAGCACCCAGACAAAGCCGGCGACAACCTGCGCAGCAGCGACACGCGGCAGCAGGTCCGCCAACAGGTCGCGGTCCCTGTCTATGGCGGCGGCAAATGTCTCAGGCCCAAGAACGGCGTAACAAACACCGGCCATCAACACGGCGAGTGCGACAAAAATCCAGAATGATGGACCGAAGCTCGTCTTGATCAGCTCGGGCCAGTCGACTGGCCCCGCGCGCTGATCCCCGGTCACGACGTGCGGCCGCGACTAGCTGAGGCTGGCGGGTTCGCTGTGCCCGTCTACGACAGCGCTCGTGACGGTCCGGAACAGATCGGCCTCGGGCGGAAACTGGGACGTCAGCAACCCTGCGAGCCGCGCAAATACGATGGCCTGGCCGGCCAGCGCGTCCATGCGTTCGCCATGGGGCAGACTCGCGGCGTCGTTGACGCAGCGCGTCAGGGCGGCTTTGAACAATCCATTCATGTACTCCGCCCGCACGCTTTGTGTATCCAGAGGGGCCGCAGCGCCGTTGCCGCCCGGTTGGGGCTGAACGCCAAAATGTTTCGCCAGTTCGACAAAGCGTTCAAACAGTTCGTCATCGATACGTTCGTGATCGTCGAAGTCACCGCACATCGTCGTAACTCTCCATATAAATCAGTTGCCTGGTATCGCTTCCGCCAGACCAAACTTCGCAAGATAAAAGTTCCAGCACTTTTCAAAAAGACCGCGCTTCATCAGGCCTTTCCGGCAGGCCTCAGATTCCTCGGGCGAGAATACGTACGGCTCGCCGATCATCGATGCACTGACCTGCCGTTCGGCATTTAGTTCCAGGTAGATTGCCAGCACCGTCGCCTCAAGCACATCGGCCGCCGCCACGACCGAACCATGCGACTTGAGCAGCGCCGCGCGACCGTCTCCAAGGACGGCGGCAACTTCATCACCGGTGGCGGGATTGTTGACCGACCTTGGCGACGGGTATTGTGCCACATCGCCGAGCAGCGCTCCCTGCGCCATCGTCACCTGGTAGTCGAGGCCGGCGCTCGTCAGCAGTGTTGAAAATTTCGGGTGCCCGTGAACGACCGCTTTGACGTCAGGGCGCGCCCGGTAGACCGAGACGTGTAAAGGAAGCTCCTTTGGTGGCGCCGGCGCTGCTTCGTCGATTTCGCCGCCGGAACCGACAATCACGAAGTCCCGCGGGCTGATGGCGCTGCGGACCGAGCTGCCGGTATTAATAAGAATCGTGCCATCGTCGATGCGGACGCTGAAGTGGCCGTTGAAATCGATTATGCCCAGCCGCTCGAGGATCGCAATCCCGCGAGCGAGATCGATGCGTGCCTGTTGTTCCTGTTGCCCGGTACCAGCAACACTCAAAGTACGCTCCAACTCTGCGACAACAACGTCCCGCCGACAAATATCGCTGCGCAACCGATGCCGACGAACGTCGTCGTATTGACCCAGTTGGCGCAGCGCTCCATCCATCGCAGCGGATAGGAAACGACAAACGTCAACGCCGCCATGCCGAGAATCGAGCCTGCACCGAACGCCAGGACATACCCTATGGCTTGCGGAACCGAATTGGCCGCCGCGGCGAGTATCAGCAGCCCGGCCGAGCCCGCGGCGCCGTGCACCACGCCGACGAGCAACGCGCGACGCAGACCGAGATTGTAATGTTCGTGTGAGTGCCTGCTCTCACTGTGGGGCAGATTTCCCTCGTGCAGGTGAACATGCATATGCTGTTCGCCCGCATCGTGCTCGTGAATATGAAAATGTGGTCGGCGCCGCCACACCTTATAAAGAACATTGATTCCCAGCAAAATGATCATTACGCCCACAGCGAATTCGAGCATGGCCTCGGTGTGCGGCTTGATGGTTTCTCCGAGCAGCAGCAGCGCACCACATATTGTCAATAAGGTGATCGTATGGCCGAGTCCCCAGATGCTGCCTCGCAGGATCAGCGCACGCCGCGAGCTTCGACTCTCGCTGAGCGCCGCGACTGCGGCCAGGTGGTCGGCTTCGAAGGCATGCTGCATGCCGATGAGTCCGCCGAGCAATAATAGTGGGTAAAACTCCATCAATATCCTCGTGCCGGGATACGGTGCGCCAATCCCTCCGGACAAGCTTATCAGAGTGCGGATTGGACGGCATTTTGCGTGGCTGCATCTTACCTGTTTGCATTCGCTTCATTGTAAACGGATTCAATTGTTACGGTGTGATTGATAACAGGCATCGCATTGAGCAAACTGCATGTCGGGAATCAATGAATGAAACATCTGATTAAGATATTGCTAGTGACGGCTGCCGCACTGACTGGCTGTGGCGTTTCTGCTGTGCAGGCAGAAGAGCCTCGCAAGCCGCCTGTTGCCGCCGCCGACGCCGAGATACCGCAGGATGTCGTTAGCTACGATGCTGGCTTTTTCGATCGCTACCAACCCAACTCGGCACTCGAGATGGTGCGCCGCATACCGGGGTTTCAGGTTGACGACGGCGAGGACAAACGAGGCTTCGGCGCCGCCGCCGGCAACATTCTGATTAATGATCGCTATCCGAGCGCCAAGCAGGACAAGCCATCGAGCATTCTCGAACGGATACCGGCGAGCCAGGTCGAACGCATCGATTTGCTGCGCGGACAGGTGCGCGGCATCGATCTGCGCGGGCAGTCCGTCGTGGCTAGCGTCATTCTGCGCGAGGACATCCCGGCGACAACTCGGTGGGACGCCGCCATCAGAAAGAATTTCAATCACAGTCCGGTGACGGTGCGCGGCAGCATTTCGCTCTCCGATACCTGGAAGACATTTGAATACATCGCCGGATTGACTTACCGCCGGTTCCGCTCTCAGGAAATCGGGCCCGAAGAGATATTCGACGCAAACGGCGTGCTGAACGAGTCACGTTACGAAGATGCGTTCTTGCGGGGCGACGAGAGCAGTGTCAACCTGAACGTGCTGACCTGGTTTGGCGAAACGATGGTTTCTGTCAATACCCAGATTGCGCAGGAACAGCGCAGCGAGACTCTCGATGCGGTAAGCACACCTCAGGCTCCGGGCGATCAGGACGACGACTTTTTCGTCGATGACAATGATCAGAAGCAAGTCGAATTCGGTGCGGACGCCGAACGCAGTCTGGCACCGGACTTGCTGGCCAAAGCGATACTACTGTATTCGCGCTTCGAAGATGACACAGCATCGCAACAGAATCGTTTCGACAGCACGGGCGCTCAAACCCTGTTCAGGCTGGCGGAGGGCAGTCTCGTCGAGTCGGAGGCGATTGCGCGGCTCGAGTTCGATTGGGCCCGCTGGAAAGATCATGCGGTCAAGTTCGATATCGAAGGTGCGCGAAATGTCATCGACAGCGAACTCGTGCAAACAATCGACACGGGCTCGGGACCGGTCGAAGTGCCGGTGCCTGGCGCGAACACCCGCGTGGAAGAAAGTCGGGTTGATATGCTGATCAACGACACCTGGTTCCGTGACGTATTCGAATTTGATTACGGAGTCGGTGCGGAAACCTCGACTATCAGGCAGAGCGGTGACGCGATCAGTAAGCGCAGTTTCACGTTCCTGAAACCGAGATTCTCGGTCGCTTATTCACCGACAAAACAGCGACAAACACGGCTGAGAATTGCGCGCGAAGTATCGCAACTCGACTTTTCCGACTTTGTCAGTTCGACCGTGTTTCAGGACGACGATCTCGCCCTTGGCAACCCGAACCTCAAGCCCGAGTCGACGTGGGTCGTCGAATTCAGCGAGGAGCGGCGTTTCGGTGAGCTTAGCGTTGTAAAATTGACGCTGTTTTACAACTGGATATCCGACGTCGAGGATCTGTTGCCGTTGTCGTCGGAGTTTGAGGCGCCTGGCAACATTGGCGATGGCGAGCGTTGGGGCGCAGAGCTGGAGGCGACCATTCCTCTCGATTCGCTCGGGCTGACCGGCGCGAGGCTCGATATCGAGGCTCGGCTGCAAGACTCGAAAGTGACAGATCCTGTGACCGGAAGCGGGCGGGAACTCTCGGGCGAGGGAAACGTCAGAAAACCGCTCCCGTTCCGCGACGAAAATCGGTACGCGGTCAATATCAATTTCCGGCAGGATATCCGGGCCAATCAGGTCGCCTGGGGCTGGGAAGTACGCAAACGTGGCAACCGGTTTGCGTACCGGGTCAACGAGTTTGTCGAGTATGACGACGGCTACGAAGCCAACGTGTTTTTCGAGACCACACGCTGGCTGGGACTCAAGGTCCGGCTCGAAGGCCTGAACCTTCTCGATTTCGAGCAGTTCCGCTACCGCACGAACTACGCGGGCGAACGTGACCTCTCGCCGATTGAAGTCGTTGAAGTTCGCGAACGCACGGATGGTCGCCGGGTCCTTCTGACAGTCAGTGGATCTTTCTAGCGCCAGATCGTCGCGATCGATGTCGATACCGATGCCAATGAAACAATCACGGCCGAAACTAAATTGTCACGATAGAATGCGCTATGGTAGGCGGCGTAAATACAAATCGGGGTTGAGAAAATAAAATGGCAAAAGATGCACTCGTATCCGAAGAGATCGTCAAGAAATTCGCGAAAGAGATAGAGACCCCTTACACGCGCTGGGTAAAAGCTGAAGGCCTCGAAATCATCGACGGCATTTACGTGCCTGATCTCAATAATGTCGAGCTGCGACCCTGGCAGCGGCGTAACGGCCATGGCGTATTCATCAATCACGATGCATCGCGAACGTCGAACGATTGTTACGTCTGCGAAATCGATGCGGGTGAGGAACTGGCGCCGCAGCGCCAGCTGTACGAAGAGATGATCATGATACTCAGCGGCCACGGTTCGACGACCGTGTGGAACGATGCCGGGCAGAAAGTGTCGTTCGAATGGCAGGCCGGCGCATTATTCGCAATACCCGTGAATGCATGGCACCAGCACTTCAACGGGTCTGGTGAAGACAAAGTCCGTTTCGTCGCGGTCACGAATCTGCCGCCGATCATGAACGTGTTCGAGGAGCCCGAGTTCATCTTCAATACACCCTACGACTTCAAGTCGCGTTTTTCCGGCGAACCCGATTATTTCGCGCCGCGCGAAGACGTAAGTGGCCTGCTGCTTGAAAGTAACTTTGTGTCGGATGGGGTCAACTTGCCCCTGATAGAGGCGAAGGAGCGCGGCGCCGGCGGTGGCCACATACGCTTCAATTTTGCGAAGAGTTCGATGAATGGACACATATCGCAGTTTCCTGTTGGCACTTACAAGAAAGCGCACGCACATGGGCCGGGCGCGCACGTCATCATTCTGGCCGGCCAGGGCTATTCGCTCATGTGGCCCGAGGGCGAGGAGCCCAAGCGCTACGACTGGAAGCCGGGCAGCATGATCACGCCGCCCAATATGTGGTTCCATCAGCACTTCAATACCGGCGACACCCCGGCACGTTACCTCGCATTCAAGTACGAGGGCGTCGCAATTCGGAATTCGCAGGGCGTGCCCAAGGCATGGATCAGCCGGCGCATCGGTGGGCACCAGATCGACTATGCGGATGAAAGCGAGTTCGTACGGACGATGTTCGCCGAAGCGCTTAGCGAGAAAGGTCTCGAGCCGCAAATGCAGGAGCCTTACGAGCTTGAAAAGGAAACACTGCCGCCATTGCCCGAGTCGCACGTACTCTAGGAATGCGCCGCGCGAAATCCGGCATGCGGTGGTTTCGGTTGCTCGCAGTCATGCTGGTGTCGACAGTCGCCTGTGCCCCACCTGATCACGCCGATCTCGAAAACGCGACGATTTCGATTGTCATTCCTTACCGTCCCGGTGGCGGATTTGATCGTGCGGTTCGCGCCTTCGCGCCATATTTTGCACGACAGCTCGGCGCCAACGTCACCGTGTTGCCGGAAAATGTACCGGGTGCCGGTGGCCGGCGGGGCGCGACCAAGGTTTATCGGGCGCACCCGAACGGCATGACGCTCGGTATTTTCAATCTGCCGGGTTTCGTGCTGCCTCAAGTGCTCGGCGAAAAGGTCGACTACGACTTGCGCGAACTCAGCTGGATCGGACGGCTGGAGTCGCAATACTACGTGTTGCTGGTGTCGGCGACCTCAGACCTGAAGTCGCTGCAGGACGTGCGGGCGGCAGAAGGAATCTCGTTTGTGTCGACCGGGTACGGTTCGACCGCACTGGCAGCTTCGCAGATCGTCGCCGGGGGTCTCGGGCTGACCGACAAGGACCCGATCTTCCTGGCCGGCTACGCCGGTACGGCGGATTATCTGGTCGGGCTGATCCGTGGCGACGGCAATGTTGCAGTTGCGCCCGTCTCGACCGCGCTCAAATACATTGAGTCGGGCGATCTGCTGCCCCTGGCCATAGCTGGAGAAGTGAGCGAGCTTGAGGGGGTCCCGACGTTTACCGATCTCGGGTTTCCGCAATTAGCGCCGCTCGACATTCAGCGTTCGATCGCCGGTCCGCCGGGAATGGACGCGGAACTGCTGCACAAATTGCGCGCAGCGTTCTCCCGCGCCATCGCCGATCCTGATTTCATCGAGGCGGCTCGCAATGCGCGTCTTGATCTTAAGCCGTTGGAGGGCGAAGCTGCGGCTGTCGAGATCGCCGAGAGTTACTCATATTACGAGGCATTCAAGACGAACCTGACCAATCCGAACGCAATGTGACGTAACTCGCCGGAGTCCGATTCGATGCTCGAGCCCCTGCTTACTGCCGCCGACTATCTCGGCCAGGGAATCAACATTGCTTACCTCTTGCTGGGCGTTGCTGTCGGGCTGGTGTTTGGGTCGATACCGGGCCTTGGGGGAGCGACCGCGATAGCGCTGTTGCTGCCGTTGACGTTCGGCATGGAGCCGGAGCAGGCCATCATTCTGATGGGCGGAATCATGGGCGCCGTTTCAATCGGCGGCTCAATCTCGGCAATACTTCTGAACACGCCTGGCACAGCGCCGAATGCGGCGACCTGCATCGACGGTTATCCCCTGACGCGCCAGGGTAAGGCGGGCATCGCAATCGGCGCGGCGGCGACCGCTTCGTCGGTCGGCGGCGTTATCAGCCTCGTGATCCTCGTTCTGGTTCTTCCGGTGGCCAAAGCGATCGTGCTGTGGTTCGGACCGCCTGCGTTTTTTATGCTGGCCGTACTCGGATTGACGTCTCTGACGGTGGCGAGCAGCAACCTGCTGCGCGGCTTGATCGCCGCATGTCTCGGCCTGTTCTTCGGCTTCATCGGCTACGACGACATTGGCGGCACTGAGCGCTACACGATAGGCATCGAGTTTCTCTGGGACGGAATGTCCATCGTGCCGCTGCTGATCGGGCTGTTTGCTATCGCGGAGATGATGAATCTTTACCGCACTGGCGGTCCGATATCGAAGCACGAACATGACGAAACATTGCGCGTCGTCGGCACCCTGGACGGTATCAAATCCGTGTTCGCCAATGTGCGGACACTGATCAGTGGCTCGGCGATCGGCACGATGATCGGCATGGTGCCCGGCGTCGGCGGCACGGTCGCCTCGTTTCTGGCCTATTCATTCGCGGCGCAGACGAGCAGAAACAACGAGAACTTCGGCGCAGGCGATATTCGCGGTGTGATTGCACCCGAGGCGGCGAACAATGCAAAAGACGGCGGCGCACTGATACCCACGCTGGCGTTCGGCATTCCTGGCAGCGCAGAGATGGCGATTTTCCTCGGCGTACTTATCCTGCACGGCATCGATCCAGGGCCGATGCTGCTTATCGAACGCGAAGCAACAATATTCATGCTGATTCTTGCCTTATTGTTCGCCACTCTCGTCAGTGGCGCATTGATACTGGTCCTGGCAAAACACCTTGCAAAGATTGCGCACGTCGATTCGATGTTGTTGATCCCCTGCGTAATCACCGTATCCCTCGTTGGCGCCTATGCATTACACAATTCGTTCGGCGACGTCGTTGTGGCCGCATTTTTCGGGGCGCTCGGCTACATCATGATTCGCGCGGACTATCCACGCATAACACTTGTTATCGCGTTCGTCCTGAGCGGCCTGATGGAGCGTAATTTCATCCAGTCGATGATCATGTTCGAAGGCGACTGGCTCAGGTTCTTCAGCGAGAAGACGTCGCTGGTCCTGTTCGTGCTGACAGTGCTGGCGCTGTCCATTCCGGTACTCAATCGATTTCGGGCGCGAGGTGCGACGTCGTGATTCGAGACAGGCGGCCGAATTGGAGCGGTCTTGCGATTGCGGTGTTGCTCGCGGTCCTGGCGGGTGCCGCGCTTGCGGCCGCTTACGGTTACAGCCGCTCAAGTGGTCTGTTTCCGATTCTTGTCGGCTGGATCTTTCTCGCCCTGGTGTTGCTAGAGGCAACGCTGCAGCTGCGCCTGATCCTGCGTGGTGGCGCAGAGGAACGGCCGGAGCTCGGGGAAACCGGCGGGCTGGCAGAATTCGGTGGTTTCCTCTGGCTCGGACTTTTGCTCGTTGTCGTGTATCTGGCCGGATTTCTGGTCGCGACGCCGATCTTCATGTTTGCGTTCCTGCGCTTGTCTGCCAAGCGGCCGCTTGCACAGAGCCTGCTGGCGGCATTGTTGGCGATCGCGTTCGTCTATGTCCTGTTCGTCTGGCTGCTTAATTACCGGCTGTATTCGGGCGCGCTGTTCGGCGCTTGAAACGAAAGGCAGCGAACGAAGACGCTGACAATTGTAACGAATAAAACCCGCGATACGCGGTGTATGATCATTGATTTTGGGGAGGATGAAACATGAAACGCCATCGCATGCCTTTGTCCACGCTGACGCTGCTCGTTTCAGCCTGCCTTTACTTTCCGGCGCTGGCGGCGCAGCAGTTGCCGCCCGAGATTATTTCGTGGCCGGACACGATTTATACGAACGCGATCATCGTGACGCTCGATGAGCACGAGCTCAACGACGATCCCGGAACGATCGCTGAGGCAATGGCTGTGCGTGACGGATCCATTCAGGCAGTCGGTTCCGCAGACTACATCATGAGAATGCGTGGCCCGGATACCAGGGTAATGGATCTGGCGGGCAAGATGGTTGTGCCTGGGTTCATCGAAAGCCATACGCATCCGTTCAGCTTGTTCGATGCCAACCTGCCTGAGCAGGAGCTTGCGTTGCAGTTCGTGTCGATGGGGGTGCAGGTCGAGGCAACGGCCGATGCCACCTACGCAAAGATTGGCGCTTATGCCGACGAGGCCGGTGTCAGACCCGGCGAGTGGGTAATGATCGAGCTGATTCCTAATCCCGCTGTCGGCATACCGACGATCTGGGATATTGCCGAGGGCTGGATCGGCACACCCGATCCGGCCGACCAGGTTTTCACATCAGAGGGACTCACGGGCGCGTTGCCTGACAATCCGGCGAACGCGGGTGTGCGCAATTCGGCCGAGGATGCCGGCGTCGTTCGGCGCCACATCAGCGTCGACGAAGTTGAAGTGCTGCGGCAGCCCACGCAACCGGTAGTCAGTCATCGCAAGTACGATACCGAAGCGGCCGACATCCTTGCGCACTGGGAACGGGCGAACCAGGGACTGCGGGGCAGTCACGCGTTCGTCGTTTTCAATGAGTTGGGCTTCGTGAAGACGATCGAAATCATGCCGGGCCTCGAGGACACGGTCACGGCACTGCGACCGGACATCGAGAATGCGGGCAAGCGCCGTATTCTCGGGACGGGGTCGAAGCGAGCGTGGAACCAACAGGTTCTGAAGCGCCCCTACCCGACACCCGTGTATGCCGAGGCGGTGAAAAAAGCATTCGCGTACATGGCGCGCTCGGGCATAACCGCCTTTGGCTCACGTGTCGATTTCCCACACCAGTTATCCGCGTATCACTATTTGCTGCGTCGTGATGGCCGCTTGCCGATCCGCCACGCCTACACCTATGAGATGCACCGCAACCAGCTGCACACGCCGTACTTTGTCAAAAACGTTTATCCGTTCATGGGCGCGCACTGGTCCAAAGGCCCGACGAGCGGCAACCAGTGGCTCTGGAATCATGGCATCGGTTCGGAAGGCGCCTGGGACACGCCGGAGATCGCGTGCCTCGGGCCCGACTTACCCGGGCTTCCCGATGTGGCGGAGGAGGCCAAGAATCGCGAGCGCTGTGGTTTTCTCGAAAACCGCACGCCCGAAGTCGTCGGCATGCACAATGCATTGATGGCCGGTTGGCGAATCGCGGGTTTGCACGGTATCGGCAGCCATGGAATGCGCCAGTTCATTGAGTACGTTGAGGAGGCCATCGCATCCGGTAAGGTTAGCGAAGAGGAAGTCCGCGAGATGCGGATACTGATGGCGCATGGCACGATGGTTGGCAAGCAGCCGGACGTCATTGCGGGGTTGAAGCGCTACAACATCATTATCCCGTTTCAGATTCTTCGGGCTTTGACCGACGAGCCGCCGGTCATCGATACGTTTTACGGGCCCGAAGGCTACGAATTTCTTGCGCCGGTCAGGAGCCTGATCGATGCTGGTGTCCGCGTCGCAGTGGAGACCCACAGCGCCGGACCGCCGGACCTGCTGTTTCGTCACATGCCTGCGCTCGTGACGCGCACGGCGGCGGGTCGCACCCACACGCCTGAAGAAGGTGTCGACCGGGTTATCGCATTGAAGATGTTCACGTATTCGAATGCCGAGTCGATGCTGGCCGAGGATTACATCGGCTCGCTCGAGCCGGGCAAGTTTGCGGATTTCGCGGTGCTCCTGAATAACTGGCTCGAAGGTCCGGACTCCGAACTCGGCGTGAACAAGGTCATCATGACGGTCGTCGGTGACGAGATCATCTACGAGGACCAGAATGTACCCTGGAACAGCGGGGCGGCGACGGCGGCTCGTTAGCCCGTTGCTACGCAAAAGTCAGGTAAGGAGCATGCAAGATACGCCCGACGCCGTGCTGCAGAATGTTCAGCGCCAGATCATCGGCCTCGAAAACGAGGTGCGTAAACGCATTGTTGGCATGAACGAGGAAATGCGGCTCGCCCTGATCTGCCTGTTCGCGGGCGGGCACGTATTGCTCGAAGGCGTTCCCGGGCTGGCCAAGACACTGTTCTTCAAGACACTGGCGGAGGCCGCGCATGTGCAATTTCGACGCATCTCGTTCGCGGCGGACCTGTTGCCCAAGGATGTTATCGGTATCGAGCACTTCGATCCGGCGACCGGTAAGGTCAGTCTTGTCGTCAAGGGACCGCTGCACACGAACTTCCTGTTGACCGACGAACTCAACAGGGCGCGAACGAGTTCCAAGGGATCTGTGCTTGAGCCGATGGAAGAGGGACAGGTGACGACTGAGCTGGGCGGCACCTACAAACTGAGCCCCTTGTTCATGGTCATCGCGACGCAGAATCCTGTCGAAGAAGAGGGGACCTTCGGTCTCGGTCGCGCCGAAAGAGATCGTTTCCTGATGAAGATTCCCATCGGTTACCCGTCGCCTGACGAGGAGCAGGAAATCATTCGTCGTTACGGTACGTCGAGCCACGCTCCCGAGGTCAACCAGGTTATCAGTGCGGACAGCATTCTCGCGGATCGCCAGGCCATCGAAACGCATGTCCACGTCGAGGAACCGATCATCGACAAGGTGCAGCGTATTCTCGACGAGACGCGTCCCGAGCGCACGACGTTGCCGAACGTCACGCAACTCATCGAGCGCGGCGGTGGCGCTTCGCCGCGTGCCGGAATTGGTATTATCTATGCCGCGCGCGTCAACGCCGTCATGCAGGGCAGGGATCACGTTACGCCGCATGACCTGGTCGCTGTCGTCACGCCCATCCTGCGCCATCGGCTCGTTTTCAAGCACGGCGAAGTGCGTGAGGAAGAAAGCGAACAGCGGCTGACCGAGATCATCGATGAAGTCGTCCACCGGGTAATGTAGCGTTGGACGGCAAGCGCCTACTTGCTGAAGTCCGAGGCAGGCCGGTCGACCTCGTTCCGGGTAAACGAGTGGTCAGCATCAATCCGGGCGAGTGGACGAGCCCGTATGAAGGCAAGGGATTTGAGCCCTTGGGATATCGCGACTACGAGATCGGCGATAACCCCAGGCTGATCCATCTGCCGACAAGCGCCCGGCGCGGCGCTGCAACGATCGTCGAGCGCGTCGCATTGCGTGATTTCAAGATGATGATCGTCGTGGATCTTTCATCCTCAATGTGCGTCAGAAGCAAACCGATTATTCAGCATGAGGCGGCGGCCGTCATGCTCTACGCAGCCTGGCAAGCAGAAACGACGTTCGCGCTTGCGATCATATCGGAGCAGGGCGTGCGGAGTTTCGGTCTCGGCATCGGGTCGAAGCACTTCTATCGTTCGTACAGACTTCTGTGGAACCTGTGCGCAGGTGAAGCGCGCTCCGCACCGAAAGGCTCTGCTGTGCATTTGCGCCGCTGCCTGCCGCCGAATGCCATGCTCGTCTACTGCTCCGATTTCCTTGATGCGCGCGGTGATTCGGCGATTGTCGACAAACTGCTGCGCACCGTGAGTCGTTACGATTTCGTGCCGATCATCATTCAGGATGAACTCGAGTACAGCTTCCCGTCTCCCAGGCAGGCTTCACTGATCGCAATGAGCGACCCGCAAAGCGGGGTGAGTGAGGATGTCTGGGTGTCGCGACGTTCGGCGCGGCGGATCGCTTCGTTGCACGAATCCCGTTTCGCGGCACTCGTCGAGCGGTTTCGTAAGCTCGACATCAAACATCTGCACCTCGAAAAGCCCGGCGTTGACACGACGCGAGCGGTGATCAATGACTTCTTTCGGCGACGCCGGAGACAGTCGACATGAAATGGTGGAAAAGACTTTCGGCGCAGCGCGCGCAGCTGACGATTGCGTTACCAGCCGTGCTGCTCCTCATGGTCGTGGCTGCTCTGGTCAGTCTGTCTGTTGCCGGTCGGGCATGGTTCGATTTTGCCGCTCCGGGTACCGATGACCTCGGAGCCGATGACGATATCCGCGCCTGGGTTTCGTTCAATCAGGCCACGTATCACCAGGGCGATCTTGCCCGCTACCGGATCCGGCTGTTGTGGCGGGACGATGTTACTGCTCCTGATCTCGAGTCGCTGGCGATGAATGCCAGTTTCTATCCGTTCGATCATCGCGGCAGCGTCGTAATGGAGCGCCGCCTGAGCGGCGGCATGCGCGAGTACGTCGCCGACCACACATTGCAGCCCGTCAACGTCAATGTGCCGGCGACCTATCGACTGGAGACCATTACCGTTTACTACACGTCGGCAAGTGATGGTCATGTCGAAGTACAGGCGCTGCGGGTCAATCCACCGCTCGTGCACCTCGGCGAGTTCTATCCGCACGATGTTTCAGCAATTTCACTGCTTCCGACAAAGCCGCGCCTCGACGACGCCAGGTGGCTACGCGGGACCTTGATGGCTGCTGCTGGCGTTGCACTCTTCCTTGTCGCCCTGCTGCTCGTCTGGCAGTACGGCAGACGACGGCCGTATGCCGAACTGTCTGCGATCGAACGGGTCTGGCGCGACTTCGACCATCACCGACGCAATTCGGCAGACAGCCGGCAGCATGTTGTCCATTGTGAGCATATCTTCACGCAAGTACTCGAGCTGCGCGCCGGAATCGGTCCGACAGCGTTCTGGACTGAGAGCGCGACGGCTCCCGGAGACTGGAACGATGTGATCGTCGAGGCTCGAACACGGTTCGACGCCGCGTACCGCCCGGCGGAGCCGTCGGCGGCCGACACAGAAAAGATCGAGGAACTGATCGACGAGTTACTGACGCCAGTTGTGGAGAAAGAGCGGCTGCAGCGAGAAGTGCACGACAGCCTGGTCGGGCGTCTACGCCGGCAACCGCTGGTGCTGGCGGCCGGCGTGGTTCTCACTGTATCGGCCCTCGTGGCGCTGGCGCTGGCGGCCACGCCCGCCGCATGGGTCGCGACGGACATCAAAGCGTACAACGCGGCCGTCGGCCTGGTACAAGACGATGCCGATCCCCGGGCGGCGCTCGAGGCGTTCCTGGAGCTGAAGGAAACGACGGAGGATCTGCGCGTCAAGGCGGCGTCGTACCATAACGCCGGCACGCTCACCGTCGACCCAAGGCTCGGGCGCTTGTCGCGTGCTCAATACGACAATTTTCTGCGCGCAATCTTCGTTCCGGATACGACACTCGATCGGCTACTGCATGACATGGAACTCGATGCCGAGTTCGAGCTGCTGACTTTACTGACCGAGTTGACGCGCCAGTACTTGCAGGCCGAGGAACTGCTGAAAGCTGCGGTTCGGACCGATCCGCGCGACCCCAATGCACGCCGAAATCTGGAATTGCTCGGCAAGATTCGCCGTGCGATCGGCCGCAGCCTGGCCCGGATGGTGCGCCAGGGAGAGCAAAGCTCCGGGGCGCAACAAATGCTTGGCCAGACGGTCATTGACCTCGAGTTGCTGATGGAGGCCGAATTGCCCGATGACTACGCCAGGCAGGACGAGGGCAAGGATGACCGCGACTACTTCATTATGGAGCGTTTCTGAGAGTGAGACATGACGCTGTCTGAAAGTCTGCATTTGAACGCACCGTGGTTGCTGCTGGTCGCGGGACTGTTTTTGCCGGCGCTCGGCATCGAATTGCGCAGGAAGCCACCCGGGCAGTCTGTGGCTGTGGTCGGCGTGGACGCGCTGCGCCACAGTCAGACAGGGCTGGCAACGCGCAAGAGGCTGCTGCGCGCGGCTCTGCTGGCAGTCATGGCTGGGCTGCTCGGGCTGGCGTGGGCCGCTCCGGTGCTGCAGTCAAGCCGCCCACTCCTGACTGTAGACGACATCGTGCGGCAGAAAGACATCATTCTGGCCATCGATGTCTCGCGCTCGATGTCCGGCCCGCTCGAACTTCCTGACCGGCAGGCTCGTCTTGCCGCATTCGGCAAGGTACGCGCCGATGTCGAGCCTGCGCAATCGCGCTACGAAGCGGCAAGGGATACGGCGTATCGGTTCGTAGCGCGCTTCCCCGACGCGCGCATCGGTCTGATCCTGTTCAGCACCGAGCCGTTTCTCGCGCGCTGGCCAACGACCGAAACGGAGCATCGATTCATCGAAGTGCTCGAGGAAGATCTGCGCGCACTGTCTCAACTGCGGCGCTTTTCTTCGCTGACGAATACCGACGATGCGCTGCGGCTGGCGGGAGAGGTCTTCGCACTGCTGGAGACCAGTCGCGGGGGGGCGGTCGTGCACGTTTCGGATGCGGAAGACGAATTCGAGAATATGGGACTCGCAATTCGTGCGCTCAGATCCGAAGGAGTCAGGCTGTACACGATCGGGGTGGGCATTTCAGAATCGGTTGTCGAAAAATTATCCGGCGAGTTTTCGGGCGATCCGGGCTTCCGCGTATTTCGCGTCGACTCCGAACAGGAAATGCAGCAAGCGTACCGGCTCGTCGCCGAACTCGAGGAGTCGCCGCGATACACGCAGGCGGAGAACGCGTACGTAAGCGATTTGCGCTGGATCATCGCGCTGCTGCTCGCCGTCTGTTCGCTGCCTGCTGTATGGCTTCTCGAAGTGTGGCTGGCTCGCAGCCATATCATGCACTCCACGGAACGACGCACAGGATAGCCGGCCCTCGATGTTTATATTCCCTGAGGCTTTCCTGCTGTTATTGCTGCTTGTGCCGGTTCTGCTGGTGCTGCGCCGCTCCGAGCTGCGCGCATGCGAGACTGCAGCCGCACTAAGGGGACGCGCGCCGAAACGATCGTATTTCTTCGCGCGACTGCTACTGGCCTGCGCATTCATCGTGTCCCTGACTATGGTCGCGGCTCGCCCCTACGTCGCATACGACAAAAGCGCGAGTTTTGTCTTTGTGGTTGATGTCTCGCGCAGCATGCATGCCCGCTATTCCTGTTCGGAGCCGACATTTCTCGATCGGGCCAGGCGGGTGCTTCGGCAGACCGTCGACTCGCTGCCCGAAGCGCAGATGGGCATCGTCGCATTCGACCGTTTTGCATTCCCCGTCACGCAAATGACGACGGACCGCGCCTACCTCGCTGAGGTCATCGACCACGGGCTCTATGTCGGCCTGATGCTGCAAGCGACGCAGACGGAGATTGCAAACGCGTTAAGCGTCGTTGCGGCAAAGAAGCGGCGCCTGCCCGAAGTCTATGGCAGCGTCAGGCATGTCATCCTGCTGAGCGATGGTCATGTTGGCGGCAACTATCGACGCCACCTGCAGGCGCCGATCACGGAATTGCGCGACCTCGACGTAAAAGTCTCCACAATTGGCATCGGCAACGCCGAGGCGACACCGATTGCTCGCGACTACGCCGGCGAATGCGACAATCAACACATCGAACTCAATGGCGACAAAGTCATGATTCCGCTGCGGTCGGATATTCTGAAGTTCATCGCGACGGAATCGGGAGGAGATTATTTCGCCGAAAGCGAGACCGACCGGCTCATAAGCGTCTTGCGTTCCGAGCTACACTCCCAAACGGATGTCAGGAATGAGGCGGCTGCGCCCCGGCGCGACATGAGTACACTCTTCCTGTTCCTCGCAACACTGGCCCTGCTCGGTTTCGTTTACCTTCCTGTTCGGTTCAGAGAATGACCGACACTTCGCCGCGTTCCTCGGGGTGCAGGGTGCAGTGGTACGGAAATCGACCGAAATCATGAAATTCGGCACCCCAGCGCTCATCATGCCGCATGACTGCCGATGTGTACGCTTGTTCCATCTTGTTGCCGATATCCGGCAGGAACACCAGCCTGTGGGTCTGCTCGTCGAGATTATGAAACATTACCGCCTCATAAATACTGACGACTGTGTCCGTCGGTTTTACCTTGCCGGCCTCGATACTGACCTCTCTGACTTCTGAGAGCAGCTGTCGCTTCTGATAGTCGAGCCAGCTGACAATGCCGAGGTCCAGCAACGGCTGCCCGTCGGTCGCGAACGCGCAACGCAGCCCCAGCGCCAGGACGAGCCATAGCATCAATGCCGATTTGTAACGATGAGCGCGCATCAATCTTGCCAAGCAATTACCCTCCGCAGCATTGAGGATGCTGTTGCACATGCCGTAAGATCGAATTGTCGAATATATCATTGAACGGTGGGCTTTCATTGACCGTAATAGTGCGCGAAACGCGATCGGCCCGGTACAGGCGAAAGGCCATGCTTGTCATCGCGGTCATTCTGGCGATGAGTCTGCTGATGTTGGCTGATGCGAACGCTGTCGATGGCAACTACGTCTCTCCTTACGGAAGTCAGTGGGATACGCGCAGCAAAGGCGCCTCGGTTCCCGATGAGACTTTGCTCGGCATGTTGCTGCTGACTCTGAACCTGATTGCTGCGACGATTTTCTACGTCAAGGACAGATTGCGACGGAGTCGCCGGCCGACCTAGCGCTTGTCGGCGTCAGGCACGGCATCCCGCCAACGCCGGGCCCGCTGCCGGCAGGCTATGGTGGTGGCACGCCGTGGCGCAGACTGCGCATGAAATTGATGACGGTCCAGTTCTCGTCGTCCGAAAGTTCGTCGCCGAGTGCCGGCATATCCAGGGAGGGAATGCCGTACTTGATCCACCAATAGATTTCCCCGTCGGTGTGCATGTCCATATGCGCTGCCGCAAGATCGGGTATCGAGCCGCGATTCTCGATGGCCCATGGCCCGTCACCGCGGCCCGCGACACCGTGGCACTCGGCGCAATGTTCGCGATAGATGCTTTCGCCCTGCTGGATGTTGTTAATCTCAAAGGGCTGCGGATTGGTCCAGAAACTGCTCGGGTAGGTCTTGACGAACATGACCGAAAGCATCAGAAAACAGCCCACGGCAATATTGATCAGGCCGATCGGCATCATCCAGGCCGGCGCCGCCTGCCTCACACTCATCCGGATCAACCAGGCTGCAGCGACAACGAGCAGCAAGCCCACGGCGAACGTAATAATGTGACTGGTCGAATAGGAGATGGTTGCCAGTTTCAAATAGGCACGCATATCGCCGGCCAGCGGCGGTTCGGGCACGGCGATGACGTGCGAAACAATCAATGGTGCGCGATCCGGTTCCTCGATCTTTACATCGAGTTGCCACTCGCCGGGCATCGCCAGCACGGTTTCGCCGAGGAATCCAGTCGGGCCAATGGGCAGCGCTTCGGTGTCGTAAGCACGGGCGTCGCCCCGGGTCATTGCCATCGAGAAGATGGCGCGCGAGCCTTCCGCGAAACGGTAATCCGGTGCGGCGGCTGAAATCTCCAGCCGGACCTTGCTGACGCGTCCTGCGACAGGCTGCAGCTCGACTTTGAGTGGCACCGATCCGCTGCCGATAAGCCAGGTCTGCGGATTGATAAATGGCGCCAGGGCTGGCGGACTCCGCGTCGCGAGCATGCCGGTTGCGAGGATGATGCCTGCGAGCAGCAGCGTTTCGACGGCCATCAGGCGGCGAAACCGTTGCAGGACGATATGCAACTCGTCGGCCGATGCGGCTCTGCGACAAGCCGGTGCAATACCGAGCCAGTGGACCGACACAGTGACAAGCATCAGCGATACGAGCAGGACCTTCATTTTGTAGGCGGCTCCGTACGTGGTAGCAGCCAATGCGTCGGCATTGTGAATATGAATGAAGGCAAGCACGCCACCCGTCAGTGCGAGTATCACGATCGCAACGAGTGTCATCAGCGCATATCGTCGAGTGATCGTTACCGCGGGCGAGATATTGTTGTTACCGGTGGCGAACAATGCTGACGATCTGTGCACTGCGAGGTGCAGCAGGCCGCCGCCCCAAACCGAAGCGACGAGCCAGTGGATGCCGTTGCTAGCGACGGGTAGCAGTCCCGGCTCTGCTGCAGCGTGGGAGTTCGCCGTTTGCACGGCAATCAGTCCCAGTCCCAGGATTGCCGCCAGCGCCCGCAAGGCACGCGAGTCCGCGCGCTCACCGATATGAAACGCGACGGCGAATGACACGGCGAGCAGTGCCTGCGCAACGGCGGGCACGAGATTCGTCAATGTCGCTACACTGGCTGCGAGCAGCAAAGCAAGGCCGGCCGTCATGGTGATCATCGTGCGCCGGACGATGTCCTGCTCGACGCTGCCGCGTCGCGGCGTGTCGGCGCTGCGCCAAAACCAGTAGCGAACGGTTGCCGCACCCAGCAGGAGCAGCAATCCCAGGAAATTCACACATTCAATCAACCAGGCCAAGGTAGCCCTCAGTGTTGCCACTGTCCGCAAGAGTCGAGCCCGATTATGCCGCCATCCGCGTATCGACGTGCAGCACAATCGATTCAGCTGAAACGGAAAAACCGGATACCGTGACGGCTGACTATTGGCTTGCTTGCGGACAGGTTTGCTCGCTTTGAACGCGGCTGCTAAAGTCAATTGCGATGCGGGAAATCGAATTCAGGAGAAAGTTTTGACGCAACAAGTTGTGGCAGCCGTGCGCACCGGTCCGCACCAAACGGAGTTTCGTGAATACCCGATGCCGGAAATTCCGGATGATGGCGCGCTCGTCAAAATGGAAGTCGCCGGCATTTGCGGTACCGATGTCAAGTTCTACGCCAAGCCGCCAATCGACGACCCGGTTATTATGGGACACGAGAACATCGGCTACATCGCGAAGGCGGGGAAGCAGTTTCAGGAGCGCAAGAAGGTCAGGGAAGGCGACCTCGTCTTCATCGAACACTACGTACCGTGTTTCGCGTGCGAGTGGTGCCACAAAGGCGAGTACCGCCTGTGTCATGCGACCGACTGGCGCAAGAACCCCGATGCCCTGCGTTACGGATATACGTCAGCCAGGCGTGCGCCGCATCTGTGGGGCGGTTTCGCACAATACATGTACCTGCCGTGGAACGCGGTGCTACACAAGGTACCGGACAGCATCACGCCGGAGCTGGCCGGAGTCGTGACACCGATGGCGAACGGCATCCAGTGGGCCTTGTTCGATTGTGGTGTCGGCTACGATTCGAGCGTGTTGATCCAGGGGCCTGGGCAGCAGGGCCTGTCACAGCTCGTGGCCTGCCGGCAGGCTGGCGCCTCGCTGATCATCGTAACAGGCACAACCAAAGACAAGGTGCGTCTCGATGTCGCCCAACGCCTCGGCGCCGATCACGTCATCAACGTCGAAGAAGAAGATGCGCTTGCGCGCCTCAATGAGATCACCGGCGGAGAAGGCGTCGACGTCGCGCTCGACTGCACGGCGGGTGGCGGACTGGCGCCCGTGCTCTTCGGTATCGATGCATGCCGCCGCAAGGGTGGCACGATTCTCGTGCAGGGCGAGGTTGCAACGTTCCCGGATTTCCCGCTCGGCAAGATTGCGAACAAATACATCACAGTCAAAGCCGCGCGCGGACACAACTTCGAGTCCTGCGAGCTGGCGCTCAAGCAACTCGCGTCCGATCGTTTCCCGCTCAATCTGATCACGACGCACCGCATGGGTCTCGAAGATACGGATCGCGCAATCAAGTCTGTCGGCGAGGCAAAGGGCGTTATTCACGTCTCGCTGTTGCCCTGGGAATAGTCGCCGATCTGGTCGTCTGACAACTAAACGGAAGGAGCGAGCCCGATGGGCATAGTCATCGAAGGTATTTCCCGCGCGGACTCGAGCGTCGTCGAACAACTTGGCAATCTCGGTGTTGCAACCGTGCATGAGGCGCAAGGCCGCAAGGGGCTGCTTGCGCCGTATATGCGGCCAATTTATTCAGGCGTACGTGTTGCCGGGACTGCCGTTACCGTTTCCGTGCCGCCCGGAGACAACTGGATGGTGCACGTCGCGGTCGAGCAGTGCCGGCAGGGGGACATCATGGTCGTGGCGCCAACCTCATCGTGCAGCGACGGCTATTTCGGCGATTTGCTGGCAACCTCATTCGTGGCGCACGGAATCAGGGCGCTGATTATCGATGCCGGCGTACGCGACGTCGCCGAATTGACTGACATGCGCTTTCCGGTCTGGTCGAAATGTGTCTCGGCGCAAGGCACAGTCAAAGAAACGCTCGGCAGCGTCAACATTCCGATCATCTGTGCCGAACAACTGGTGCGTCCGGGTGACGTCGTGCTCGCCGATGACGACGGTATCGTCGTCGTGCGGCGCGAAGAGGCGGCCGACGTGCTGCAAAAATCGCAAGAACGTGAGCAAAGAGAAGCCGATGTGCGTGTCCGTTATGCCAGCGGTGAACTCGGACTCGACATCAACGACATGCGTCCGCGGCTCGCGGAAAAAGGTTTGCAATACCTGCCGGGTTCATCGGAAGATTGAGTAACGACATTCGCGTGACAGCGCGGGACGAGTTCAGATGATCATCGATTGCCACGGGCACTACACGACGGCGCCACCGCAACTGCAGCACTACCGCGATGCGCAAATAGCTCATTTCGAGGATTCGAGCACGCCACTGCCGCAGCTGCGGAATATCAGTGACGATCAGATTCGTGAAACGATCGAAAACAATCAGCTCAAGGCGCTCAGGGAGCGCGGCGCCGACATGACGATTTTCTCGCCGAAGGCCTCGGCGATGGCACACCATATTGGCGACGAAGCCGTGTCGAAGCAGTGGACGCGCATCAACAACGATATGATTCATCGTGTTACGCAGCTGTTCCCTGATAATTTCATTGGCGTATGTCAGCTGCCGCAGTCTGTCGGTGTGCCCATCGACAACAGCATCGACGAGCTCCGGCGCTGCGTCAATACACTGGGTTTCGTCGGCTGCAACCTGAACCCGGACCCGTCGGGCGGCAACTGGACCGGACCGCCACTGACCGACA
>JAOTVR010000045.1 GCA_029863305.1 Gammaproteobacteria bacterium
TGGCGAGAAATACGGCGACAAGGTGCGCGTACTAAACTTCGGCGATTTCTCGGTGGAGCTCTGCGGCGGCACCCACGTCGGGCGCACGGGCGATATTGGCGTCTTCAAAATCACGTCAGAAAGCGGCGTTGCTTCTGGCGTGCGCCGGATTGAGGCCATGACGGGTAAGGGGGCGCTCGAGTGGCTGGATGGTCAACAACGCTCGCTCGAATCTGTTGCTGCTCTGTTACGCAGTCCGCCTGACAAGGCCACGGCAAAAGTCGAGCAACTCCTGAAGCGCAACAAGGACCTCGAAAGAGAACTCGCAGCCGCCAGGCAGGCGCTCGTAACCGGTTCATCCGCTGATCGAGTCGACGACGTGCAGGAGATCGACGGCATAAAGGTATTGGCGACCCGCATCGACGGCGCAGATGCCAAGACGCTCAGGGATGCCGTCGATCGCTACAAGGACAAGCTGCAAAGTGCTGTCGTCGTGCTCGGCTCAGTTGACGACGGCGTCGTGCGCCTGGCGGCCGGAGTAACGAAGAACAACACCGACCGGGTCAAAGCTGGCGACCTGATCAAGCCCGTTGCCGAGCAGGTCGGTGGCAAGGGTGGCGGCCGTCCCGACTTTGCCCAGGCGGGTGGCAACAACCCGGAGGCGCTCGACAAGGCGCTCCGTTCGGTGCCCGGCTGGGTTGCGGCCCATCTGAGTTGAGCAGATGCTCCACATTCCGAGAACGGGGTGATGACGAAAAGCAACTTCTTATGGGCATCCGGGCCCAAAATCGACTAGTATTACAGCGGTTTACGGAGGTACGACGCGTAACAAGAAAGGGGGCGGAGCCCCGATAAAAGGCAGGAGCAGGAAATCATGCTTATTCTGACGCGACGCGCTGGTGAGACGGTCATGATCGGGAGCGATATTACGATCACCGTCTTGGGGGTCAAAGGGAATCAGGTACGCATCGGGATCAACGCCCCGAAGGACGTCGCTGTGCACCGCGAAGAGATCTACGAGCGAATTCAGAGCGAAAAAGCCTCGGGAGAGGTGAAAGAGGGCAGTTCGAGCGACTGAATGTCGTCCGGACACTTTGCAGGATCGCCGCCGCAATGGCAGCTTGATATCGGGCTTTACCTCGAGTTTTGCTGTGAGTAACATGTCGGCCGCGCCAACGCCCGCAGGCGGCGGTCACGGGAAAACCGGCAGGCACGGTGCTAGCCGCGATCCGGAGAGATGGCTGAGTGGTCGAAACGCTCTCTTGGCTCAAGGGAGTAAGGGTTAAGAGCCCTTCGAGGGTTCGCACCGAGGCGCAGAGCGCCGACAGACGCACGAAGTGCGCCGCGAAGCGGCGAGGAGCGCAGCGACGAATCCATCCCTCTCGCGGTGCATGAACTTGAGTAGAACTTGAACGAACGGAGAGATGGCTGAGTGGTCGAAAGCGCTCCCTTGGCTCAAGGGAGTAAGGGTTAAAAGCCCTTCGAGGGTTCGCACCGAGGCGCGTAGCGCCGACAGACGCACGAAGTGCGCCGCGAAGCGGTGAGGAGCGCAGCGACGAATCCATCCCTCTCGCGATGCATGAACTTGAGTAGAACTTGAACGAACGGAGAGATGGCTGAGTGGTCGAAAGCGCTCCCCTGCTAAGGGAGTAAGGGTTAAAAGCCCTTCGAGGGTTCGAATCCCTCTCTCTCCGCCACTCCTACTGCATTAAGTGCAAGCCGCCCAGTACGAATCCGGCAATAAAAATCGACTGCAGCACCATCGCGCCAATCGGCGCGGGGCCAACTTCCACGACCGACTTCAGCGACGTTTGCACGCCCAGCGCGGCTACACCTACCAGCAAACACCACGACGACGTTGGACTCAATACGTCGCGCACCGGCACCGGTATCCAGCCGAGACTGTTAATCACGACCAACGCGACGAATACGATCAGGAACCAGGGTAACAGCGGCTCCGTTTTCGGACCGGGCTGTCGCCGAGATCGGGAGACCAGCGAAATCGAGACGATAACGGGCACCAGGCAAGCGACGCGCATGAGTTTGACCAGCGTTGACGTGTCGCCCGCATCCTGCGAGATGATGTAGCCGGCGCCAACGACCTGCGCAACGTCGTGAATCGTCGCACCAAGAAACACCCCGCCGGTGCTGTCGTCCATGCCCAGAGACTTTACCAGCAGCGGATACAGGACCATTGCGGCCGTGCTGAGCGCCGTTACGCCCACGACCGTCAAGGACGTGTTGCGCTCGTGATCCTTGTGCGACGGCAACACCGAGGATACGGCGAGCGCGGCCGAGGCACCGCAGATTGCCACGGCTGACGCCGATAGCACCGAGTGATTATTGCCCAGCCCGCAGAGTCGCCCAAGCAGCCAGCCCAGGCCGATCGTGGCGGCGACCGCGGCCACGATCAAGCCAACGACGGGCCAACCGAGTGCGTATACCTCCGTCGCCGTGATTCGTGCGCCAAGCAACGCCACACCCACGCGCAGGACATGACGGCTGGAAGCACGAATTCCGGGTCGCAGGCGCTCGTTTTCGGTGAGGAAGTGGAAAATCATGCCGAAGAGAAGGGCATAGAGCATGGCCGGCCCGCCCAGATTGGCACTGATGAAACTGACCGCGAGCGCTATGGTGAGCGTAAGAAACAGGCCGGGGAGGATTATCATGGTCAGGCAACTGGAAACGACGCGGCAGTATGCTTGAAAGGCTCGTTGGAATTCAAACGTCGCACCTTTACGTGCGGTGCTGCGACCAGTAATATGACCGACCCGCAGGCAGTGCCAAGCGCTGTCACCATTAAGACGGCAAGCGTCTTCGTACAAAGCAACAGACAACGCGCCCGTAGCTCAGCTGGATAGAGTACCTGGCTACGAACCAGGCGGTCGGGAGTTCGAATCTCTCCGGGCGCGCCATTTAAGCCAAGGTGTATTCCGGTCACATGGTTTACACCTTGTTCCGGACACATGGTTAACACTTTGTCCGGTGTGAACGGATTGGGGCCGGGTTCCACCCGGCCCCTTTCATTATCGAAGTATCCCAGATCATAGTCCATGAAGCTCACCAGCCAGATCTGGTCTTCGACCTCTTTGACGCCCACGGTCTGGCCTGCGAACGCGGTCGAGAGATTGATTTTGCGGCGGCCAATGCAGATGCGACCGCAGCTGGTGACGCGGATGGCGCGATCGTGGAACGGTTAATCCGGCGGTCGCGGCGGCTCGTAGATGCGGGCTGACGGTGTATACAGTTCACCGGGGTAGGCGCCATCGAGCGCCTGGTGGGGTCGCTCGTTATTGTAAACCCTGATGAAGTCATTGAAGCGCTCCTGCTGCTGCAGGAAGTTGAAGGCGGCCGGCTTGGTGGCCTCCTGTTTGAGGGTCAGGTGCATACGTTCGTGGCGGCCGTTTTGTTGCGGATGGCCTGGCTTGATGCGCTGCAGGCTGATGCCTAAGCGCAACCACCAGACCGAGAGCCGAGTCAGGCCACGAGCCTTGCTTGTTCTGCTTTTGTCATGCCGCTCTCCCTCAAAAGGATCTAGAGTAAAGAGCTGAACGTGTCACGTATCTGTTGAGATTTCACAAAAGGGTCCCCATCGGGGGCCCTTTTTCTTTTTCAGCTCCGGATAACATTCGAACTCCAGAGTTCGAACCGAGGCCGACGGCGTCGGCCGACAGACGCACGAACGTAGTGAGTGCGCCCGCAGGGTGAGGGAGCGAAGCGACCGAATCAATCTCTCCGGGCGCGCCAAAAAAGACAAGGGACCCTTTCGGGTCCCTATATTCTAACGGGATCTGAGGTGTGCTTTTAGCTCACGTACCTGCGGTTCCCATAACAGCTGGTCTGAGCGATTCCAGAATGGCAGCAACCTCGGATTTTTCAACGGCACCAACCCCGTTCTGGTCAACGGCACTTAGAACATCGGCGACGGCGCTGTCAAAGTCCGCGTCTGACATCTTCATACCTGCATGCGCCGATGTCATGTCGCGTCCTTCGTATTTCGAAGGGCCTCCCGTTCCTGCAGCGAAGAATGCCGTCACGTGGGCGGCCAGTTGTTCATCGTCAACATTTTCGAAAAAATGCGAGATCGCTGGATTGTCGTGATGCCTGGCAATCGTGTCCCGAACGACCTGGTTGATGCCGTCCCAGCCGCCAAGGCGCTCATAGAGGGTAGTAGTCTGACCGGCAGGTGCGTCCGCAAACGCGGTCGGGCTAATTGTAAACGCCATTGAAGCGACGGTCAGAAAGCAAATGGCCAGTGTTTTTGCAATTTTCTTGTACATGCGAGATCTCCTCAACAATTTCAGCCTCAACTCTATGACGTTCGGCCGCTACTTTCATGAGATTTCGATGAGAATTTGCTACAGGCAGTGGCTCTTTCAGATCCGTAGTCGGTAGCCGACCCCCCGCACAGTCTCAAAGACACGGGCATTGTCTCCGCACTTCTTTCGCAGTCCGCGAACAACCGCATCCACGACATTACTACCTCCTTCGTAGTCGTGCCCCCAGACCTGCTGTAATAGGTCGGATCGTGAAACGGCTGCACCGGCGCGGCTTTCGAGCATCGACACGAGACTAAATTCCAATGGCGTCAAAGGTATTCGGCTGCCATTCAGCACCAGTTCGCGGGATGCAGTGTCAAGCAACTGACCCTCCGCAATGCCCAGCTCGGCTGCAAGTAACCTGCAAATCCAGCCGTCCACCGAACCGGGGCCGAAGTCCAGCATCGCAGTATGATAAGAAGCGCCGGTCAAGCTGACTGTACAGTCCTCAAGTACAGTGAAGCCGAGTTCTGTCGCAGCGGGGCCATAGGGGCCAATGTCCCGCAGCGTCAGGTAGACACGCCTGAGCTGCGGACGGAGCTCCAGGTAGGTTCGCTTGATATCGACCCAGGCCGCGGCCTGCACGGCCGAGGGTGATTCACCATCGTCGCGGCTCAGCCAGCGCCGGAGAAATAGCGAAGGAGCCCGTGCTGATCTGCCTCTGAGATTCAGGTGGTGTTGCCAATTCCGTGCAATCGGGTCGGATTGCAACCAGCTATCGCCGAGCTCGTCGGGTTTTGCCATACAATAGAAACCGGCAATAGTGCCTGTGGCGTCCTTAATCACATGAAACGCAGAGGGCAGGTACTGCCACCAGAGTTCCAGCGCCTTGATCGCCCCGGGCGGTTCGTGACGCTCGATGGTATCCATCACAGCTTGTTTGTTTTCAGGCATCGCGGGCTCGACCGAGAAATGTGCTGATTGACTTGGAAAAAACGCCTCGCGAATCACTGGGTTCTCAATGAGGTAGATGATGTCGGCCGTGCATCGCCAGAGATCGGCATGAGCCGATTCTCTGAGCTGCTGGCGAAGCAGCTTCCACGCCTCCTGCTGATAATGTCTGTACTGCTTGACGTCAGCGGCCTGCAGGCGGCTGCCGATCACCTTTCGAAGAGAATCCTGGATAGCGAGACCATCCCGCCGGGTTTCCACAAATGAAAGACCTGCCAGTTTTTCGAATAGCTCGACATCCGGTATTTGTGGGCAAAGTGAAGCCAGCATCGGTCGTGTGATTCGCCTTACGACGGAGACAGCGTCAATCGCCTGTCGGATTTCGGGTTCCGGCACTTCGGCCCGATAGCGCCGTGTCAGTTCTTCAGCGCTTAATTCGTCATGAGCCTCGAGCGACACGGTCAGGAAATAGTCACGCCATTCCGTTGAGCTGATCCATCCGGCGGCCGGGGGCTCTCGGCTCACCAATACAATTCGCGCCGATGCGGATAGGGCGGGAATGAACTCTCGACGTAGCCACGAATCTGCAAGCCTGAAGACCTCGTAATTGTCGAACATGATGACCGTCGGGACACCGGATCCGGAAAGTGTCGTTGCCGCGTCGTCAAGGTCTTTCAGACTTATCCGCAGCAGCTCTCCCAGCGCATCCAGTAAGCCCGAGATTGTTGGCTCGACGGTGCGGCAATCGATTCCAAAAATTGTTGCTCCATCGTCCTTTGCTTTTTTGGCGAAGGCAGATAGGAGTTCCGTTTTTCCCGAGCCCATCGGCCCATGCAGCCAGACGACGATTGGTCCTCCGTCCTGTAAGCATGTTGCTATTCTCGTTAGCTCCGCACTTCGATTGCTATGCCGACTCTGATTCTGGCTGGAAAGAATGTCGCGGATTCTTGTTTTCATTCTGCGCGCGCAGCTTGTGCGCCATCGAATAGGATGATCACGAATTATAACTTGGTTCCGCCGCCCGTTGCCTCACTGATAACCTGACCGTTGTATTCGATTCCGGCGGCGTTAGTGCCGAAGACAAATCCGTTCTGCCGATCCAGCAAGCCGTCGATAATCAGGAGCAGCGCATCGGTGTTCTCAAGACTCGAGTAACGCGGGCTGTATCTGCCAGAACTCCGAGGCTCAACGCGTTCGCGATTGTCACTGCTTCAGATTGAGATGCCCGAGCGGCTGAAGGGCAATTCTCGTATCCGCGTACCGGTGGCGGCAAAAATCGCGTTGGCTATCGCGGGCGTTGCCGCCGCGAAGGGTGGTTCGCCTAGACCTGTCGGGGAATTATCACTCTGAATGAAATGGCATTCGATTGCAGGCGCCTGGTTGATGCGCAACAAATCGTAATCGTTGAAATTGCTCTGTGCAGCGGCACCATTCTCGAAAGTTATCTCCAACTGAGCGGTGCTGAGCGCGTCTGTCACCGCGCCTTCAACCTGGTTCCTGGCGCCGCTCAGATTGATGATCGGACCCACATCGGCGGCGGAGTACACTTTTTCGACCCTGATATTCGAACCATCGGCGACGACTTCCGCCACGTGCGAAACGAAGCCACCGTGATCGAAATGAAAGCCCATGCCCATGCCGCGATTCGGCCCCAGCGCACGGCGTCCCCAGCCGGCCTTTTCAGCAGCCAGTGCGAGCGTGGCGCTGGTTCGCGCCAGATCCAGAGGCGGTTTCCCGTAGGATTTCGCGAGGAGTTCAAGGCGGAACTCCAGTGGGTCGGTCTCCGCGGCCAATGCGACTTCATCGAAGAAACTCTGGTAAGCCCAGCAATACGCCGAGTGGCCCGGCGAGCGCCATGGGCCCGTCGGCACGTTGGTTTCTATGAGCGACTGCCGCAGGCGGAAATTCGGGACCAGGCCCGCCGGGTAGTGGTCGGGCGACAGGCCGGCTCCGGATACCGTCTCGCCGTTTCTGGCAAAGGTTACGAAGTGATGATCAAAGGCGATCATCTTGCCGTTCCTGTCGACGCCTGCCTTGAAATGATGCCAGGCAGCAGGACGGTAAAAGTCGTGGCGCATGTCATCTTCGCGCGACCACTGCAGTTGCACCGGCCGCCGTGTTTCACGGGCGATCCACGCGGCTTCGACCATAAAATCGTGTCTCAGGCGGCGACCAAAGCCGCCGCCGATGCGAGTCAGATTCACATGAATGTCGTCCTCGGCGATACCCATGGTTTCAGCTATCAGCTGCCTGCCGCCTTTCGGGTTTTGCGTCGGCGCCCAGAGCTCGAGCCGCCCCGAGTCGTGATACAGGGCAGTGCAGTTCTGCGGCTCCATGTTCGCGTGTGAAACGAAGGGATAGTAGTAGCTCGCTTCGACCACTGTCGACGCCGCATCGAGAGCACCTGCCACATCGCCATCCGTTCGCAGGGTCTCTCCCGCTGCGTCTCTCAGGGCTCGCGCCTGTCGATCGTAGTCCGCGGTTGCATCGGCGTGACTGGTGTCCCAGTCGACCCGCAGATGTTTGCGGGCGGATTGCGCTGCCCACCAGGTTTTCGCGACGATGGCCACGCCGGGCAGAAGACCCGTCAGGTCGCTGCCTCCGTCGACAACGAACGCGTGCGTCACGCCGGGTAACTTGCGAACCTGATCGACATTCGCCTTGCGAACCCTGCCGCCGTAGCCCGGACACTTTTCGTAAATCGCGTACAGCATGCCGGGCAGGCGGGTATCGCAGCCGAACAAGGGCTGCCCCGTGACAATCTTCGGATTATCCACGCCGGGAACGAACGTCCCCAGCAGTTCGAATTCAGCAGGACGGCTTTTGAGCTTGAGTTCCGATACATCCGGAACCGGCAAGGCAGCCGCGATCTCCAGCAGGCTCTCATAGCGCCTGGTCTTGCCGGACGCTTCGTGAATCACCACACCTTTCCCGGCCGTGCACTCTTCCATGGGCACACCCCACTCGCTGGCGGCGGCCGCTGTCAACAGATAGCGTGCGCCCGTTCCCGCTATGCGAAGGTCATCCCAGCCATCGGGCGTCCCGCGGCTGCCACCTACAGCCTGCCGGCCATAACGATCGTCCAGGGCTGCCTGCTCGACGGTTACGTTTTGCCAGTCGACACCCAGGCACTCTGCGACCACCATCGGGAACGCGGTTTTCACACCTTGGCCGGCTTCCGGGTTCTTGCTTACGATGGTGATCGTTCCATCGGTTTCGATGCGAACGTACAGATTGGGTTTCCAGACATCGTTCTCCACGCCGCCGGCCTGTGGCGAGCCTTTGCGTCCAACGCCAATCAGCAGTGCACCGGAGGCCAGGATCGAGACCTTCAGAAAATCCCGTCGATCCATGCGCATTTGTTCTGCGTGCTGTTTCATGCCGCGCCTCCTTGCTCAGCCGCATATTTCGCGGCGCGCCTGATGGCTTTGCGGATCCTGGAATAGGTTCCGCAACGACACAGGACACCGGACATGGCTGCGTCGATATCCTGATCATCAGGATTCGGGTTTCGCTCGAGCAGGGCGCTGGCGGTGAGGATCTGTCCTCCCTGGCAGTAGCCGCATTGCGGTACGTCCTCGTCATTCCAGGCTTTTTGAACCGGATGATTGCCCTGCGGATCGAGGCCCTCAATCGTGGTGATCTCAACACCGGCCATGCTGATCGCGGGCATGACGCAGGAACGCATGGGAACGCCATCGACCAATACCGTGCAAGTGCCGCAGGTGCCGATGCCGCAACTGTATTTCGTACCCGTCATATTCAACAGGTCTCTCAGCGCCCACAGCAGCGGCATGTCCGACGGCACGTCGACCGTGTGGGCCTGACCATTTATTCTCAAGGTAACCTGGCTCATGATGATTCCAAAGTGGCAGCGAAGCGCTGCCACCAAATTACGCCTAAGCCGAATCCGGTTGAATAGCGGAATGCCGAAACTAAACCGACCGCGCACGGGTTGAGTATCGAGGCGCAAAAAATGAAAGGGCTCCTCTGGGGAGCCCTTCCAGTCCTGCGCGGGTTGCCCGCGCTGCAGCGCCGTCAGCCGACCGACAACAGGATTTCCTCGGCGATCGCGATGAGCAACGCGCCTTCTTCTGCCGAGAGCAGCCCGGCGGCCATCATTGCCTCGACTTCGTTGATAAAGGCATTGATCTGATTCGCCGCGGGCGTGAAGCGCCCGTTCGCCGCACTCTTTTGCGCGGCGTGAAGCTTGGCCTTCAGCGAATTGGCTTGACCACCGTTGAGCACCCCATCGGCAAACAGCTGATCAACCTCGTCGATCAACACATCGAGCTGCTCGCCGATCGGGCGCCGGACCATGAACACCGCGGTCGTGCGCGCCGGCACGGCGAAGGCCTGAGTGCCGATGTCGTAGCTCGCGGTCCGCACGACCGCATCGACGGACTCTGCCAGCAGCGGATGCAACAGGAATTCGCGTCCGCTCGCGGGGAAGCCGAAGCTCACCGCGTCGTTGCGGGCATTGAACAGCACCACGATCAGTTCGTTCGTGAGATCGATGTCGCCGGCGTCGTCCGAGATACTCATGACGATCAGTCCCGGGATCTGCATTGGCCCGGTGTTGTGGAATGCCACGCGATCCCTGATCTGATCCGCGTACTCGAGCCGGAACAGTTTCGAGCTCTTGCGCAGCCGCAGCAGCTCCGCGAACAGGTCGGCAGAGTGAGCCACGTCAGACGCGGCCGGTGCGAGCGCGGGGTCTGCCAGCAACGGCTGCATGATGGGCCAGTTGTCCTGGTTCTTGTCCGCCACCGGCAGACCTTTGCCCCAGTTGGTGCTCATGAAGCTCCAGTCGATAGCGTTGAACCAGTCTCCGGAGTTGAAGCTGTCACGGTCCATCGATTTCGAACGCAGGATGTCCTGGCCGGCGTGGAAGAACGGAATGCCGTGGCCCAGCATCACGATGCTGTTACCGAGGTTCTGGATGCGTAGCCGGTCCGCCATCGTCGTGGCCTGCGGAGCTTTGAGCTGCGTCGCATCGAACAGCGTCTCATTGTCGTGTGCCGCGGCGTAAGTGATGTGCTCCTGCGGGTCCATGGTGTAGCCGGCCTGCTGGCCGAAGTAGTCGACCTGGTCTGCACGCACCAGGTTGCCGTTGGCGTCCACGAACTCGTAGTCCGACAGGCCACCCGCCAGCCCGACGCGAATCCAGTCCGAGATATGTAACAGCTCGCCGAACTGATCGCCCTGCGGGTAACCGTTCCAGTCGTAGTGCAGCCCATTGATGAAGCCCTGTTCGCGAACATCGCTGAACGGGTTGCCACCACGCACGCCATCGCGCAGTCGGTCGCTGAACGAGCCGATGCCTGTTCCCGCCATGTTGCGCTGTGTGGCCTGTTCGAAGCGTGCGTTATTCGCGACTTCGCCGAAGTTCCAGCCTTCGCCGTACAGGTAAATCGACGCGCCGTCGACGCCATCGTCCTCTGGCGTCAGTGCATCGAGCGCAGCCCGGACCTTGAGCATGTTCGCCTTCGAATGGTGGCCCATGAGGTCGAAGCGGAAGCCATCGATCTTGTAGTCACGCGCCCAGGTGACGAGCGAGTCGACCATGAGTTTTTCCATCATGGCGTGTTCGCTCGCCGTGTTCTCGCAGCACGTGCTGCGCTCGATCGCGCCGGTGGCGCTCAGGCGGTGGTAGTACCCGGGAACGATCCGGTCGAGCACCGACTTCGCGTTCTGGCCCGACGCGTTGGTGTGGTTGTAGACGACGTCCATGACCACCCGCAAGCCGTCCTGGTTGAGTGCCTGCACCATCTCGCGGAATTCGACGATGCGCGCTGCGCCGTCCGGGTCGGTCGAGTAGCTGCCCTCGGGTGTCGTGTAATGCCAGGGATCGTAGCCCCAGTTAAACCCATCGAGGTTGGCCGTTGCGCTGACTGCGGCCTGCTGCTGATCGGAATCGGGCGGGTACATTGCCAGCACATCCGGGTCCGGTTCCTGCCGGGCTGCCGTGTCCTCGTCGATGCTCGCGATATCGAACACCGGCAGCAGATGCACGTGCGTCAGGCCGGCAGCAGCGAGCGTCGCCAGATGATTGCTGCCGTTCGCACCCTCGCTTGCAAAGGCCTTGTAGGTGCCCCGATAGGACTCGGGCACCGATTCATCAAATATCGAGAAGTCCCTGACGTGCAGCTCGTAAATGACAATGTCTTCGGGCGCCGCAAGCGGAGGTTTCGCCAGCCCTTCCCATCCGGCAGGTTTGAGACCTGCCGCATCAAGGTTCACGAGGTGACTGCGGGCGCTGTTCGTGGAGAGGCCCAGTGAGTAAGGGTCGGTCACGAGGTTGTGCTCGACCTGTCCCGTCGAAGGCACGTAGACCTCGACGTCGTAGAGATAGAACTTGCCGGTCCAGTCGGCCGTTCCGGCGATGTGCCACACGCCCGTGGCCGGGTCCAGCGTCATCGCGTAGGGAGCGGGACTCGTTGCCTGATTCGCATCCTCAAACAGCAGCAGGCTGACGCTCCTGGCCGTCGGCGCCCACAGCGCGAGCGTCGGCTCACCGCCGTAGAACTCGGGTCCGAGGTCGCCGTCATAGGTGTACAAATCGTCCAGCACACCGGGGATCTGCAGGCTCGTCGCATCCACCGGGTTGCCATCGGCATCGACAACTGACAACGCGACCTGTCCTTTCAGTATCGCCGGCACAGCGGCCAGGTCCGCAGGGGCGAGTCTCAGTGCCTGCAAGCCGGCCAGGTGCGGGAACCTGTCGAGGATGTTCGCGGGCAGGCCTGACGGATCGTAGCTGAGCTCGAGAGCACCGTCCGCGCCGCTCACTCCGTCCTGGTCCAGCCCCAAACCGCCGTTGGCCGCGTGGTAGAGGCGGAACGTGTCAGCCTCGGATCCGGCGTCCCACGCGATGATGTCCGCGGCAAGCCAATGCGCTTTTGCCTGGCCGAGATTGCCTTTCGGCCCGCCTGGACCGGTGCCGATCGTCAGGATGTTGGTGACGGAATCGAAGGTAAAGAACACTTCGTCGACCGCTTCCGTGACGCTGAACGGGATGTTGGGCCCATTCTGCACGCCACCTTCGCCGTAGTTGATGTCCCAGCTCTCGTTAAGCGCCGCTTTTGCCTCATAGTCGCCGGCCGGCAGATCGGCGGAAAATACATAGATGCCATCGCCATCGGTGTCCTGCAGCCAGGAGCGCAGGCAGTCCGGTTGCCAGTCGCCGGGACAGCCGAGTTCGTCCTGGAAACTACCGGGCGCCGTCACGATGACGGAATTGACGTTGTCGGTGATCCAGTGGGTCCCGTGATCGTAGTAGAACTTGACGTCGGCAGGCGCGGGGAGGCTCAACGGGATATTCGGCCCGTCCCGCGTCGCGTTTTGCCCGTAATTCTCGTCCCACGTGTCGTTGAGCGGGGCCTTGTATTCCCAGTTGCCGGCCGGGACAGGGAACACACCCTGCCAGACCGTGTCTTCCGGGTCGAACGCCAGGTGTGTGACCGCACAATCCGGCTGCCAGTCACCCGGGCAGCCGAGTTCGCTCTGCAGACTACCGGCTATTGTGACTGCCGCAGGCTGCGCCGGCGGCGGCGCCGGGCTGATCGTCAGGATCCGGCTCGCGTAATCGAACGAGAACAGCATCTCGGCAAACGGTGCGGGCACGTTGAACGGAATGTTGGCTCCGCCCGGCGCGCCACCCTGCCCGTAGTTCTCGGTCCAACTCTCGTTGATGGCGACCTTGGCTTCATAATCGCCTGCGGGCAGGACGGCCGTGAAGGTGAAGACGCCGTCGCCGTCGGTATCCTGCAGCCAGGAGCGCAGGCAGTCCGGCTGCCAGTCGCCGGGACAGCCCAGCTCACTCTGGAAATCGCCCGGAGCGGTCGCGATAACGGAATTGACGTTGTCGGTGATCCAGTGGGTCCCGTGATCGTAGTAGAACTTGACGTCTGTCGCCGTACCCAGACTCAGGGGAATATTTGCCCCGTTCGCCTGTGCATTCTGGCCATAGTTCTCGTCCCAGGTGTCATTGAGGGGAGCTTTGTATTCCCAGTCGCCCGCCGGGACATTGAAGATTCCCTGCCAGACGTTGTCGCTGCTGTCGAAGCCCAGATGGGTTGCGGCGCATTCCGGTTGCCAGTCGCCCGGGCAGCCAAGCTCTTCCTGCAGGCTGCCGGCGACCGTGACGCTCGATGGCGGCGGCGTATGTGCCGCCGACACTGTCACGGAAAGTCCAATGAGCAGTATCCCGAGCATGTGGTGAACGTCAATTAAAGTCCCTGATTTGCGCACGCCTTGTGGTCGCATTGCTCTGCTCCGATGTTTTTGTTTGTTGGTGTGTGTCTGTCCGTCATCAACGGCAGCCCGGAAGTATAGGAATCCAGGCTGGTGCTCACAATTCGGAGTTACCACTACGGCCAGGAGGCGCCTGTCCGCAGGGTCGATTCGAGACTACGCCGCTGTGTGAAACCGGCTGAACATCCTGTCGACGATCTGCGTCCCGGCAAAGGACCGGGCCCGGGTCTTGGCCTTGACGTAGTTCGCCAGAGTATCGAGTCGCGGCTGGCCGCCCACGCAGAAACTGTAGGCGCTGCGGATCTCCGCGAGATCACGGTAGACGCTGACTTCATCGGGCTGATCGAAGTGCAGCGCGATCGTCTCGTTCGGTCCGCTCTTGCGAAGCGCATTGCACACGAGAACATGTTTGTTGCGGTTGTCAGCATTCCAGTGCGCCAGTGCATTTTTCAGCGCTCCTTCACCAGGCGCCAGGGTGTCATAGAATCCGATCCTGTAATTCATGTTAGTTATCTTGTTGGATCGCGTCAGCGGCCATGCGGTTTCGACGATGGTGTGATGCCCCTGCGGCACCATCGTCGCAATGGCGAGCAGGTGGAGAAACGGATCATTGCCGTGCCCGGTCGTGGCGCCGGACCACTGCAGCGCGGCAATCGTGTCGCTGGTCGTGCCCGAGACGTCGCCGCCTTCGATCTGCAGGCCGAACGTCCAGTCGATGTCGCGGATCACGCTGTGGTCCTCGAACCTGAATTTCTCTACGCCGCGCAGTGGCACGCTGACTCTCGGGATATCGATGAACGGCGCATTGACCTGCGGTACGTCCCTGGGATCGATCTGAAGTTTTTTGGGTACGTCCCATCGGTCACGATGTCCCCAACCGATATTGATATTCTCCGGCTTGCTGGGAACTGCGAACACCGGCTGCGGCCGGAAACGGCTCTTCGTGGCCATGTGGTGCCAATGCGGATCGATCATGTTGAGGCATCCCCGAATCTGCGGTTGCTCGGAAAATTCGCCGAATAGCCGTACGACGTCGGCGCAGACAATCAAAAAGTCCTGTTTGCCGATGAATCCCCTTTGCAGGCAGGTTCTTACGTCTGCGAGTCCTTTCCAACCGGCCCGGGTGGCGCAAATTGGCCACATCGCATAAGACGTCTCGTCTTTGAGGAATTCGGCTTCCTCGTAGACATACATATTGCCGTGGTCCCAGGCCCACTCCCGAAGATCCAGCATGCAGTCGATCATCTGCAGGGCCAGCTGCCGGAGTGAGCTGAACTTGTACTCCACCAGCCAGTCCGCAATCGTCTTTGCGACATCGACTTCCAGAGCTCGCCGGTCGCTGCGAATTTGCCCAATCAACTCCGAAACGTTCCGCATAACTGTCTCCTCGTCGAAGTGCCTCGTGCCGGGAAGCACTGGCGCACGCAACTTGCATTGGAGTGGCAAGGAGATTTTTAAATAGGGGAGTTCACGTAGTCACCGCGAACAGCCCGCAACCGTTCTGTCAGGTTGCGCTGAGTGCTGCTTCTTGCTCGATCTGCCGCGACAGATAGCGGGCGTCGCGAAGCCAGACACAGGACTCGCACGGGCAGCGGCGGAAGTTGTGCTTTCTCAGGGACGACTGAGATTCCACATAGTCTATACAAAACAGAACGGCCTGATGCAGATGTCGAATCGGTTGTTCGGCCAACACAGAGAACTCGTCGTGGCTATTCAACCAGCGACATTCCTGGGACTGTTCGCAGCAGCGACACTCGGGGTGGGTCGGGTCAAAATACATCCGCAAGGGGCAGTCTTCGCTGTCCATCTGCGAAATCATCATCATCCTTGGGTAGGTCAAAGATTCAATGATGGCTCGCCTCATCATGATTCTCCCCTTGCCAACAAGCGTACCGAACGTAATTTACAATCCCCGATGACCTAGTTTACGCCGTATCTCAGGCTCTTCAAATTGTGGTCTGTACGTAGATTCCTGCCCGTCATCGTGCTCTGAATAGAGTAAAGCGCTCCGTGAGGTTAAAGTCGACGCTGGATCTTGTAGTGCCGAGGTAAGTATGAGTACCAGAATACTGAGCGAAACCGAATTGCGAAAGGTCGTCGGCATCAATGACGCGGCACTGGCGGCGGTGGAAAATGCGTTCAGCTGCCTGCAGAGAGGCGAGGTCAACATGCCGCCGATCATGCACATCTCGGCGGATGACAGGAATGGCGATATCGATGTCAAAAGCGCCTACGTGAAAGGCATGCCCTATATTGCCATCAAGATCGCCTCGGGCTTTTACGACAACCCGTCGCGCGGGCTTCCCTCAGGCAACGCCATGATGGTTCTGCTCGATGCCGAGACCGGTTTTTGTGAGGCGGTGCTATTCGACAACAGTTACCTGACGGACTTGCGTACCGGGCTTGCGGGCGCCGTTGCCGCGAAGTACCTCGCGCCAACTCGAGTCGACGCGGTCGGCGTCATCGGCACGGGTGTACAGGCCCGCTACCAGGTGGCGTGCCTGGGCTTGCTGCGCAAGTTCAGGAAAGTCGTTGTCTGGGGCCGCTCGGAAGACAAGGCGCGTGCGTACGCGGCGGAGATGGCAAACAACCATGGGTTGGACGTGTCGCTGGCGGGTTCGCCCGACGAGGTCGTGCAGCAGAGCCAGGTCGTCATCACAGCAACAGCGAGCAATCGGCCGCTCGTGAGCGCCGCAGCCCTGCACGAAGGCTTGCATATAACCGCAGTGGGCGCCGATTTTCCCGGCAAGCAGGAACTGGCGGCAGACGTCCTGACCCATGCCGATTTGCTCGTCTGCGACCGGCTCGCACAGTGCCGCGTGAACGGTGAGATACAACACGTCTCAGATGGCGATGAGCTGCCGGCCGGACTCGATGTCGTTGAACTGGGAGAGCTGACGACCGGGGTGCGCAGCGGTCGCCGGTCGGAACAGCAAATAACCGTCTGTGACCTTACCGGAACGGGCGTGCAGGACACGGCGATCGCCAACCTGGCGTATCGGGCTGCGCTCAGCTAGCTGCCCCGCAGTTCTGTCAGCAACGGATCAATTCTGCGCAGGCCTTTTTGAATGTGCGCGATGTCGTAACCGAAGCCTATGCGCAGGTAGCGGCCTATGCCGAAATGCGCCCCGGGCGTGATCAGCACCGACTGCTCGCGCCTCAATCGATTGAACAACGTCTCCGACGCAATGGGCAGCCGGTATTTGATTGTGGCGATCGCACCGGCCGTGGGTCGCTCATAATCGAAAATATCGGCGTGTTTCGCCAGCCATTTTTCGAGAACGGGCAGATTGCCGCGGATAATGGTTCGGGTCCGTTGCAGGATCGCATCACGTCGCTTTGGCCGCATTACGATATCAGCCAGGTGATCGGACAGGTAAGACGGCGTCAGCGTCAGGTAGTCATGGTACTGGCAGAGGTGGCTGATCGTCTTCGGCGGCGCGACGATCCAGCCGCTGCGCAGCCCGGGCAGCGCAAACGCTTTCGACAGTCCGCCGGTGATGATGACCTTTTCATAACGGCCGAAGAATGTCGGTGACAGCCGGCCGTTAACTTCAGCACCGCGATAGATCTCGTCGGACAGTATCCACGCGCCGACGCGGCGGGCCTCGTCGATGATCACCTGCATTTCTTCTTCGGAGAGTACATAGCCCGTTGGATTATTCGGATTGGTAACGACGATCAGCCTGGTCTTTTTTGTAACTGCCTTGCGCAGGCTGGCGACATCGAGTTGCCATTTCCAGCGGCCGCCTGCATCGCGTTTCATTACCAGCTTGTAGCCGTCGGCCTGCCGCCCGTAGGCGCGCGCCAGTCCCCATCCCTGCAGGTAGTTTGGCAACATGAACGCGACCCGGTCCGCTGCGCCGACGAGCCCCCACAATGTGACGTAGTTGGCCTCGGATCCGCCGTTTACGACCAGTACGCTTTTGTAGTCGCTGTTGCCATAAAAGCGGGCGATGTTTGTGCGCAGGCTCTCGCGGCCAGTCGAGTGCGGGTAGCCGAGCGGTAAATTATCGAGTTCGTCGCGCTGCTTTTTCCCGGGCACCAACTCACCGAGGCTCAACGGAGAGACGCCGCTTTCGGAAAGATTGAAGCGGACCTCGTTCTCGAACAGGCACTGCGTTCTTTCCATCTGAAAGCGATCGATCTTCATGCGCGTTCCTCAGTCTGCCCGAGTCGGGTTCAGCCTGGATCTTAGCACTGTCTCGATACGTGAAAGCCTGGCAGATCTTCGGCTAAGGCCTAGTCGCTGTCCGCTGATTGCAGAATGTCGTCCCAGCGCCGGGTTAACAGGTTCTTCTTGTAGTCAGGGAGCCGATACTGCCAGCCGGACAGGCGGTCATTGATGCCGGTCGCCGGTTCGTCTGATTCCGATGAACCGCCGGCTTCGCCCGTTGCAGTGAATGCTACCCAGGATTCGTCATTCTCGGTACTGACCTCGGCCGTTACCTGCAGGCCATCCCAGGTTTCGAAGACGACTGTTGCGGCGAGAGTGCCGTCGGTCGCTTTACGCACATCATCGAACTTGAGGGCGCTCAATGCGCCGGCGATGCCATTGCCGACAGTCGCGTAACTAAGTTCGCGTCCGTCCGGAATATCGGTCACATCGAAATCGGTCAAATCCTCCGAAGTCTTTTCGACCGTTATGCGCTCGCCATCCTCGTGTGCAATCGTGACTTTTCGAACGCGGCTCGACTTGAGGTCGATGACATCCGCCACGAGCCAATCACCGGCTTCTGTTGCGATGTTCGGGTTCGTGTCGATCAGGTGGCTGGTTTCCTGATCGGCCAAGCGTGCGTAGCGGTGCTTTCCCTGCGCCGACTTGCCGAGAATCACTGCGTAGGAATAGTCCTCGCCCTCGACCAGTACCTTGGTACCGCTGCCACCGTCCTCGGGATCGTCAACGCCCAGCTTTTCATACAGTTCCGGGTTCGATGTCTTTTCTTCGACAATTCTTGCGTCAGCCAATGCGATAATCAGCGCGCGCAACTTACCCAGATCCACCGCGTAGTTGTCGCGGGCGGCAAGCACCCAGCGGCCCGATTGCTTGTCTATCGTCAGCGCATCGGCATCCGCCCGGATGATGCTAATGCGCTGTGCCGCATTTGCCTGTGTCGCAAATTCGGGCAGCAGGCGTTCGCCCTGCACGACAGTGCTCGTATCGTCCGTGGTTTCGACGACGAAGATGGTCAGAACGAGCGCGACAATGATCGCAAGCAGAATCTGAATGTTCTTTCTGCTCATGGCTGCTCCCGGCGTCGACGCCACACTGCGAACAAGGTGGCCAGCGTAAGCAGCAGGGGAACGAGTCCGATGTTGATCGCCTTCAAAAACCTTCCCAGGTTTTCAATGTCCTCGTCAAGGCCACGCTGTACGGCCCGCAATTCCTTGCGAATCGATGCGCGCTGATCGACGAATCGATCGATTTCGGCCTGTTGTTCTGCGGTGAGTAACAGGCTCCCGGTATCTTCGCGAGACGATTGTAGCTCCCTCAGGCGGCGGTCGGTCTCGGCAAGTTCCCGTTGTAAGCGTTGCTCCGTTTCACGAAAGCGTGCTTCGGCACCGGCGCGCAGTTCCTCGACTTTGCTAAACGGCCGCGAAAAGCTGCCACGGCTGCGCACGGCAATCAGGTCCGTGCTGCCGGCGAGATTTTCGAGCGCATTGACGACGAAGGCGCCGTTACTGGCAAATGAGTTGGCGATTTGCTGACCGAAGAAGCTCCGCACCTGAACCCACATGGAGTCGCTCAAGGCGTCAACGTCGGCGACGACAATCAGGTTGACCGGCGTCGCTGACGCCCTCAGGTGACCGGCCGTCTCAGCGTCGTTCCTATCGTCTGTATTACCGATATCGGTCGATGGTTTGCCGTTCGGGAATGCGCTCGGCAAGGTACCGCTGATACGAGCAGCAAGGACAAGCGGCTCGCCACCGGCAACGAAGCCATCCTGCAGAGACCGCGGGTCCGGCAAGAATGAAAATCGCGTTGCCGGAATCACGTTCGCTTTGGGGCTCGACGTCAGCAGCGGCTCGAGGGTCGCTGCACTGTCGTCGACCAGGCGCAATCGTCCGGCCATGGCCGCGTTAATTGTGCCGAGTTCCGCCGTAATGATGTCTTCACGGCTCATCAAGTCGGGGGTGATGCCCAGGTAGCCGTAATGGCGGGTCGGCCGATTACTGAAGCCGCTGTTGATCGGCAGCGCGAGCTGTGCGTCTGCGACGACCTCCTGCGGTTCGAACTCAATGCCCCAGCCGTCAAACAGCAGCGGGAGATCGGATGCCTGACCCGTTGGCGGCATGCCCTGGGGCATGCCCTCGGTCGGTGACGGATCAACTGCAGCAACCGGATCCACGAAGATCAATGCCTTGCCGCCGCGCATGATGAATTGATCAATGGCGTACTGCGTCGCGTTCGAGAGGTTTCTCGGCTGCACGATCCACAGCAAGCCGATGTCATCCGGCACCTCGTCGAATGACGTGCCGAGATCGCGGATTTCAAACAGCTGCTCCGCCTGCTGATAGACGACCCAGGCGGGCTGCATGCGTTGCGACTGTGGATCGAACTGCCCTGTCATCGAAACGCCCGACACCAGGCCGATGATATTGCGCTCTGGCTTAGCCAGCGTGCTTACCAGCTTGGCAAGATCGTACTCGAGAAACGACTCCTTGTCGGGTTGGAAAAATGCAATGGTCTCTTCATCGCCGACACTGTTCGTACCTGCGAGACCCATGTACACGGTGTCGGGGACCGCGCTGAGTTGCACGCCCTGCAAACCGAATTGCGCGGCGCGGTCTTCTTCCTCCGAGAACGGCAGCGGATCGATAACGCTCAAACGAAGCTTGCCACGACTGGCGTCGGCAAATTCCTCGAGCATCTCGCGTACCCGATTCGCGTAGTCACGCAGCGACGGGACACCCTCGGTCGCCTGATCCGAATAGTAGTAATAGAGGTTGATGGGCTCGTTGATGTCCCGAAGTATGCGCCTCGTGCCGTCCGACAAGGTGTACAGATTGTTTTCCGTGAGGTCGATGCGCAGACCCTTGAACAGTTGATTCGAGATAATGACGGCTGCAATGAAAGCAACTGCGAGCAATAACAAGCTCGATGTGCCGAGACGCTGTTGAGATCGAGTACTCATCTTCAGTCAGCCTGTTTCCAGCGCAACACGATTGTATTGGCATACAGGAACGTGCCGATGACGAGCGCGAAATAAGTCAGGTCGCGCAGGTCGATGACGCCTCGGGAAATGTCGGCGAAATGGGTCAGGAAGCTCAAGGATGCAATGCCATCCACCACGACTTGCGGAGCCCATCCGGAGAACATGTCCAGCACGAGTGGGAAACCTGACAGTAGAAAGCCGAAACACACAACGACGCTGATTACGAACGCGATAACCTGGTTGCGCGTAAACGCGGACACACAGGACCCGATCGCCAGAAAGCCGCCAGCCATCAGGAAGCTGCCGATGTACGCAGCCAGAATCGTGCCATTGTCCGGATCGCCGAGATAATTGACCGTGATCCAGATCGGAAACGTCAGCAACAGCGCAATGCCTGCAAACGCCCAGGCAGCCAGGTACTTGCCGAGTACAGCCTGCAGTGGCGTTACTGGCAGCGTCATCAGTAATTCGACCGTGCCGGTCTTGCGCTCCTCTGCCCACAGGCGCATCGCAATTGCGGGAACGAGAAACAGGTACAGCCACGGATGGAAATTGAAAAAAGCGCGCAGATCAGCCTGGCCACGCTCGTAAAATCCGCCAAGGTAGAACGTGAACGTTCCCATCAGCATCAGGAAGATTACGATGAAGACATACGCGACCGGAGTCGCAAAGTAACTTTGCAATTCACGCCGAAACAGGGCGTTGATCATGCTCATGATGTGCCCTCCGGATCCTTATGGCCATTGCCCTGCGTCACTCGGCGAAATACCGCATCAAGATCACCGCCATCTTGTTTGGCCAGATTGTCGGGCGTGTCATCGACGAGTATTCGTCCGTCCGCAATGATGATTGCGCGCGTGCAGACGGCATCGACTTCCTCGAGGATGTGCGTCGATATCACGATGAGTTTTTCCTCGGACATTGACCGGATGAGCTGCCGGACTTCGTGCTTTTGGTTTGGATCCAGCCCGTCGGTGGGTTCGTCGAGAATGAGCACATCGGGGTCGTGCAAGATTGCTTGCGCGAGTCCCACACGGCGCTTGAAGCCCTTGGACAGTGTGTCGATAGACTGATTGAGCACGGGTTCGAGGTGCAGCAGAGCGACAACCTCGTCCAGACGACTGCGGCGCCCGGCCCCGGAAAGTCCACGAACGTCCGCAACGAATTCGAGAAACTGTTGCGGCGTCATCTCGGCATAGAGCGGGGCGCCTTCGGGCAAGTACCCGATTCGACGCTGCGCGGCGAGCGTATCGGTCTGGATGTCGTGGCCGCAGATCGACGCGCTGCCGCTGCTGGGCGCAACAAATCCTGTGACCATTTTCATGGTGGTGGATTTGCCGGCTCCGTTTGGCCCGAGAAAGCCCAGCACCTCCCCGGGGCCACAACGAAAGCTGAGGTCGTCAACAACCTTGTGCCGGCCGTAGCGTTTTGTCAGGCCTTTTGTTTCTAACATCGGAATTATCTGTTTCGCCGGTCGAGTGACCACGAGCGACCGGATTTTAATCAAACTCGGAAACGACTTTCAATACCTCTTTTGCACGTGCCGAAGGCCGGCCCTGGCCAGGACCCGGCCCGCCGGCGCTCTGTATGGAGGAATACCGATGTTATATAATCGGGGTTACCGGTATTACCTGCCACAAAGAAGGATGTACGAGGGCACTTTGAATCACGGCGCAGATATTCCCGAGTCGAGTCCGGGACTGCGTATTGGCCAGGATCTGATCAGGGCGACCGTGCCGTTCGCGGAAGAGTCCGCGACGGTGAGTTGGCGGTACGTTGGAGTGACCTTTGCAATGCTGGCAGGAGCGCTTGCCGGCGCCGGCTTCGCACCCTGGTGGCCATTGCAGCTCCTGTTTTCCATACTCTCGGCGATGTTGATGGTACGCGCCTTCATCATGTACCACGACTTCATGCATCGTGCCATTCTGGCGCGATCACGCCCTGCGTGGTTCCTGTTCCGGGTTTATGCGGCAATTGCACTGACGCCACCGCGCTCCTGGAAGAAGAGCCACAACTACCATCACGGGCACGTCGGCCAGATCGCCGGACCGAATTTCGGCGCTTTCCCGATCATGACGACCAGGATGTGGCATGACGCGTCGCGGGCGGCAAGAACCGGTTACCGCATCGAAAGACATCCGCTCACGATACTGGCCGGCTATCTGACGATTTTTGTCGTCAGCATCACTTTGTTGCCGCTGCTAAGAAACCCGACGAAACACTGGGATTCGTTGCTCGCTCTGCTGGGTCATGCCGCAATAATTGCGGTCCTGTGGTATTTCGGTGGCTTTAATGCCGCGTTCTTTGTCTTATTGCTGCCGATGACCATAGCCTCTGCGTTCGGCAGTTATCTGTTCTTTGCTCAGCACAGTTTCAAACGGATGCACATCTTGTCCGAGGAGGCGTGGACGTACTACAGAGCGGCGATGGAGTCGTCCAGTTTCATGCGGCTCAACAAAGTCATGCAGTGGTTCACCGGCAACATCGGTTTTCACCACATCCACCACCTGAATGTCCGCATACCGTTCTATCGATTGCCGGAAGTGATGGCGGCAATTCCGGAACTTCAGTCACCCGTCACAACGTCATTGTCACTGCGCGATATTAACGATTGTTTCCGTTGCTGTCTGTGGGACGAAGAGCGACAGCGAATGGTCTCGTATCGCGAGGCCGCACGATTGGCGCCCGGCACCGCTGGCTAGATCGGTATGGTGGAGCCGAGGAGGATCGAACTCCCGACCTCCGCATTGCGAACGCGGCGCTCTCCCAGCTGAGCTACGGCCCCACGCAGAAGCACGAGTCTACACCCTGGCCGCAAAGCACAGCCAATCCCCGGGAAGCCGATAAGGTCACGGCTTCCCGGGCGCAGATCATCCTGGCAGCACGCCCACGTAGCTGTCATTGATTATCAGGTGTACCCAGATGCTCAGTGCGAATCCCGCAGCAATGGCCGGCGTCCATTTCAGGTGAGAAAAGAACGTGTATTGGCCGCGTGCCTGACCCATCAACGCTACGCCGGCTGCAGATCCTATGGAAAGCAGACTGCCGCCGACACCCGCGGTCAGCGTAACCAGCAACCATTGCACCAGATCCATTTCAGGATTCATCTGCAGGACCGCGACCATTACCGGAATATTGTCGACGATCGCCGACGCGATGCCGACCAGTACATTGGCGATCGTGGCTCCGAGTTCGGTGTAGGCGTATTGCGATAGCTGATCGAGGTAGCCGATGAATCCGAGGCCGCCAACGCACATGATGACGCCGAAGAAGAAGAGCAGGGTATCCCACTCGGCCCGCGCGATTTCTCTGAACCCATCGAACGCGGTGACCTCTCCCGCATGACCATGATGTTGTTGATTGTCAGGCGTCACAACGTGAGTGCGCCGCAGATAGTAACCATAGAACTGCAGGTAGGCGAGGCCTGTCATCATGCCCAGAAAAGGCGGCAGGTGAAGAAAATTGTGGAAGGCAACCGCCGTTGTGATCGTACAGCCAAACAGAAACATGATCGGCCTGGCGCCGCGTTTCATTGTGATGACTTCGCCATCAACCGCCGGGTTTTCCTTGGGTATTGCCAGCGACATGACCACGGCCGGCACGAGGTAATTGACGGCCGCAGGGACAAACAGCGCGAAGAAGGTCTGGAAATCCACGAGTCCCGTCTGCCAGACCATCAGCGTCGTGATATCACCAAATGGGCTGAATGCGCCTCCTGCGTTTGCAGCTACAACGATATTGACGCAACCAATGCTGACGAATTTGGGGCTGTCTTTGCCAACCGCCAACAGTACCGCACACATGACGAGCGCAGTCGTGAGATTGTCGATGACTGGCGAGAGGAAAAAGGCGAGGATGCCGGTGATCCAGAACAGTCTCTGGTAGCTGAACTGGCGGCGCACCAGCCAACTCCTCAGCGCTTCGAAGATCCGACGCTCACTCATGGAATTGACGTAGGTCATCGCCGTGAGCAAAAACAGAAACAGCTCGCCAAACTCGGTCAGGAAATGCCGCACGGCGACTTCAGACGCATGCGGTATGGACTCCGTCGCATATTGATACGCGATGATTGCCCAGATTATTCCGGCCGCCAGCATCACCGGTTTGGATTTTCTGAGGTGGGTGAACTCTTCGATGATGACGAACGTGTAGGCCAGTACAAAGAGTACGAGGGCGGTGATTCCAACCCAATGATCCGTGAGATCCAGAGTGAGAGCCGACGATTCCGCCCGGCATACGAGCGGCGCCATTCCTGCGATAACGGCGGCAAGGCGAACGAGAAAACGTGTCATTGAATTCACTTCAGGAAGGAGAGAAGAGGTATGTGGTGACGCGTCGGATGATATCGTATTTCGTTGCGCTGTGGCTGCCGGATAGCCGCCTCTTGTGACGAATTGCGGTTTATACTGAGTTGCCTGACAGCGTGCGGGTGAGGCCATGAATTTCTATGAGGAGCGGGTTCTTCCACACTTGATCGATTGGGCGTGCTCGACCCGCCCGAACCGAAAACAACGGGAAAAAATCGTCCCGCTTGCCGAGGGCGACGTCCTCGAAATCGGTTTCGGCAGCGGTCTGAATCTGCCGTTTTACGATGCGCAGAAGGTTCGAAAGATCTGGGGCCTCGAGCCATCCGAAGGGATGCGGCGCAAGGCCCGACCCATGGTCGAAAAGTCTGAGCTCGAGGTTGAGTTCATTGATCTGCCGGGCGAGAGCATTCCGCTGGACACGAACAGCGTGGACACTGTCCTCGTGACTTTCTCGCTTTGTACGATCACCGATGCGGTGGCTGCGCTGCAGGGCATGCGACGCGTACTGAAGCCCGGTGGCAGCCTGCTGTTCTGCGAGCACGGCATCGCGCCGGACGAAGGCGTGCGTCGTTGGCAGCAGCGACTGAATCCGACCTGGCGGCGTTTCGCCGGCGGCTGCAACATGAACCGCGACATTCCGGATCTGCTCGGCAAAGGCGGATTCAAAGTCACAGCCGACGAGCGCATGTACATTCCCGGCATCAGAATGCTCAGCTACAACTACTGGGGCAGGGCCAGGGCGGCGTAGTACCGGCTCAGGTAACACTTTAAAAAACTATAGTACTTCAAAAAGATATAGTGTAATGCTAGATTGCTCAGGCATGAGCAAACGACGCTACAAGCAGAACTGTGCACTGGCCCGAACCATTGACGTAATCGGTGAGCGCTGGACGCTGCTGCTGGTGCGCGACCTGTTGGTTTCTCCCCATAGATTCAATGAGTTACTGGAGTCGCTCAAGGGCATCGGCACGAATTTGCTGGCGTCACGGCTGCAAGACCTGGAGTCCGCCGACCTCATCGAGCGACGTGAAAGCGGTGGCGGCGGAGTGCGGGTCTACGCGCTGACGGAGCGCGGTCGGGCACTGGAGCCGGCCATCCTGGCCCTGATTCGCTGGGGTCTGACACGTGGCCCGGAGAATCGTGTCGGCGACCATCATCGTGACGACTGGGACCTGCTGGCCCTCAAGGCGCTGTATCAGCCGAACCGGGCCGGGGACTTGTCGGTCGTTGTGCAGTTTGATGCGCCGGGCTTCGCGGGCTGGGCGCGGATCGAGGATCAGCGCATGAGTATCGGTGTCGGTACGGCGCGCGATGCCGAAATCGTCATCGACGGCAGCGTCGCCGATCTCTTTCTCGGGCCGTCGAGTCCGGCCGAATTGCTGACGAGAGGGACGGCATCCTCATTGCACCGGTTCACGTCGGCGTTTGCACTCCGGCCATAGGCCGGGGCACGCCACTCACGTGGTGACTTCGGATCGGAGTCGGATCGCACCGCAAGCGTCGCTGGATCGAGATGGAGCGCGTGCAGCCAGCGAATAAGGATCAGAGCGTATTTGTTGTTAATCTAGCGGAGATTGGCGGCATCGCGGGACATCGTGAACATACTCGACAAGACGAAACTGCTGGTTCACATACTCCGCTGGCGATTGAGTTGGGATCGTCGCGATACCGCGTATTTGTCACCGGAACCATTGCCTGACAAGTTCAGGTCCGCGCGTGCGGCGGTGGACCTGATCGCGGATGGTGCATGCGTCATCTCCTGCGGCTTCGCAGGTAATGCGCGGTGTTCGATCTTCTTCTGGGCGCTTCGCGAACGCTTTGAGCAGAGCCGTAATCCGCAGGGACTCACCTGGATTTCGGTGGGCGCGCAGGGCGGTCGTGGTCGCGTACCCGGCACGGTGGAAGAAGTCGGACTCGATGGGCTCGTTACGCGTTACATTTCAGGACACACGGAGACAGCAAAGTCTCTATTGCGCCTGGCCGACGCAAAGCGGCTCGAGTTGCATGCTTTGCCACAGGGTGAAATGGTCCACGCGATCGAGGCACAAGGGCGTGGTGAGTTTCAGGTACGAAGTCGCGCCGGTATCGGCACGTTTCTCGATCCCCGGGTCGGTCGCGGCTCGCCCGTCACGCCAGATGCGACGATGCAGTTTGCGCACAGCGATGGCGATAATATCGTCTATACCCTGCCGCCGATCGATGTTGCCCTGATCAGCGCACCGTACGCAGATCGCCAGGGCAACATTTATTTCCGGCATGCGGCAACGATTTCGGAAAATTGCGAGGCGGCTCGTGCTGCCCGCAGAAACGGGGGGCTCGCAATGGTGGCGGTCTCCGGATTGATCGATCACGACCCGGCTGCCGTGGGATTGCCGGCGGACGACGTCGATGTCGTCGTTATCAATCCACGCAATGAGCAGACCGGTTCCGTTTTGCAGGACGCTTACTGGCCCATGTTTACGGCGGGCGCGAACGTCGACGTGCAGGCGGCGGATGCGCGGCTCAGGTTCGTCAACAAGGCGGTGGGCATAACGCCGCGTCGCAGCATACTCGACCACGCGCTGGCAAGACTCGGCGCAAAGACATTTGTCGAGAACGTGCGCGCGGGAGCTACGGTAAATATCGGTGTTGGCCTTGCTGAAGAAGTTTGTCGTGTGCTGTACCAGAGTCCGGTGCATGAGAACATTACTTTCACCACCGAATCGGGGCCCTTCGGCGGCTTGCCGGCTTCGGGCATCTTCTTTGGTGCAGCGATCAACCCCGTGCGACTCGAATCCTCGGCCTGGATGTTCCACCATTATCGCGAGCACCTCGACGCGGCGATGCTCGGCTTTCTGCAACTCGATTCGGCCGGTAATATCAATCTCTCCAATCGGGGGCCACGCATGCTGGACTATGTCGGACCGGGTGGTGCGCCGAGCATTATCGAGGCAGCCGGAACGGTGCTGTTCATCGGCAAGTGGATGCAGGCTGCCAGGGTAAGTGTCGACGGTGGCCGCTTGCGTCTCGATCATCCGGGCCGACCCAAGCTGCTCGAGCAGGTCGATGAGGTCACGTTCAACGGTGGCGTTGCTCTTGCGCGCGGCAAGAAAATCTTCTACGTGACCGACCTCGCCGTGCTCGAGCTTACGGCTGCCGGGCTGACGCTGCGCGCCGTCATGCCGGGGATCGATATTGAACGCGACCTGCTTGCCAACAGCCAGGCGCGTATCATCGTGCCAGCCGACCCCGCACCGCAGGTGGTGCCGGTATCGGTTGTGACCGGCAGGAATTTTCATCTCGACTGGGCGGAGAACAGCGTATGAATGGCGGCGAATGCATTGCCAGGGTGTTGCGATCGCATGGCGTGGAATTTCTTTTCACGCTGTGTGGCGGGCACATTTCGCCGATCCTCAAAGGTGCCAAAGATGTCGGTATCCGTGTCGTCGACGTGCGCCACGAGGCCACGGCCGTATTTGCCGCGGACGCGGTCGCGCGTCTCAGTGGCATACCCGGTGTCGCCGCAGTAACAGCGGGCCCGGGCGCCACTAACACCATCACGGCGGTCAAGAATGCGCAACTGGCACAGTCACCGCTGGTGTTGCTGGGTGGTGCTGCGGCGACCGCATTGAAAGGCCGTGGTGCGCTGCAGGATATCGATCAAATGGCCTTGTTCAAGCCACACGTGAAGTGGGCACAGGCCGTTACACGTGTGCGCGATCTCGCGCCCACCCTGCGGCGGGCATTTCAAATCGCACGCAGTGGCGTGCCCGGGCCGGTGTTCGTCGAATGCCCGGTCGATCTGTTGTACGACGAATCCGTAATTCGTGGGTGGTACGAGGCCAGCAGTCCGCAAGGTAACCGGCCCGCCGACCGCGTCGTGCGTGCCTACCTGGCGCATCGCGTCCGGCGCCTGTTTGCCGGCGCGGATGCGGCAATCGATGCGGCCATCAGCGAGGTGCCCGTGTTACAGCCCTCGACTCGCGATATTAACCGCGCGGTTGCCCGAATCGGCAAAGCCGAACGCCCGGTACTTGTCGTCGGTAGTCAGGCGCTTGTCGATGCGGAGCAGGCCGGCGCGCTTGCAGCGGCCATCGAACATATCGGTATACCGGTATACCTGTCGGGCATGGCGCGTGGCCTGATGGGTTTGAGCCACCCATTGCATCGTCGGCATCAGCGCCGCAAGGCGCTGCGCGAGGCAGACCTGGTCTTGCTGGCCGGCGTGCCTTCCGACTTCAGACTCAACTACGGTCGGAATGTGCGCCGCAGCGCGTGTCTGATTTCGGCCAATCGA
>JAOTVR010000046.1 GCA_029863305.1 Gammaproteobacteria bacterium
AAACCCCATCGACCTGTAACACGCATAAGCCGCGATATTTCCGCGATACACGAAAAGCGAATACTCGTCACAATCATACATCGAAGCACTGACCGACATCAGCAGTTCGACAAGGCGCTTACCAACGCCTCGGCCACGCATTGCAGGATTCACAACCAGCCGCGCGAAATTGATCCGCCCGATTCGCTCGTACACCTGACCAAACGCGGCAAATGTGTCGGCAGCATCGTAGAGCGCGAATGAGGCCAGACGGTCCCAGCCAATATCCTCAAAGAACGTCTCCCGTGTGAACGGGTAACGAAACGTTGGCCCTCCCCAAATGTTGATTGCCTCGGCATCGCTGAACCAGCGCATCATGTCGTCAATGTCAGCCGAGCTTGCTTTTCTTAATGTCCAATTATCCTTGCTGATTAATGCCGCACTCATCGTATTGCTTAAGACGCGGGCATGGTCTCAGCGAAGTAGCGATCGAACGCTCGATGAACGGTTTCGGGAGATACGCCGATAGCCTCAACCGCCTGATTGAATTTCTCCATTTCAGCAACCTCGCGGCGGCCATCTGCAGCCACGACTTTAAGTGCCATGACCGCAATGTCTTCCTTGTCCGCATCGCTCAATGTCCGACCGAGCTTGGCAAGCTCCTGAGTAAGCTCGGGTTTTTCTGCTAATTCGCTCATCGCACGAGTCAGAAGTTCGAGCGATTCGGCACCCTGTAAATGAAAATGTTGCTCGATCAGGTCGATCATCTTGGCTGACTCTTCGGGCTCGATAGCACCACTCCCCTGAGCAACAAAAATCAGCAGCGCGGCGACAAGAAACTGAGAGTCATAAACTTCGACGCCACTGTCGGTTTCGACAATGAAGCTCGTGCCTTCGAGACGTTTGTTTTTGATCTCTTCGTTCATCGGGGTGTCACTTCACGCTGTAGCGTTTGCGCATGAGAATTACGGACTGGTCAATTAGTTTCTGAAGGACGGCTTCGTCGACGTCCTCGAGTTTCTTGAGGTACAGACACGACTTGCCGATCTTGTATTTGCCGAGTTTCGACATCAATTCGGGAAACTCAGCCACGCCGGGCATGATGTAAACAACGAGATTCTGTTTGCGCGGAGAAAAACCGACCAGCGCCCAGTCACCCTCGTGGCCGCTTGCATACTTGTAATGGTAGGAGCCGAAGCCGACGATGCTGGTGCCCCACATCCTGGCACGCTTGCCGGTTGCTTTGCGCATCATCGCGGCAACCTTCTTGGCATCAGCTCGCTGGCGCGTGTCTTTGATCGCATTCAGAAATGCCGACACGCTCGCTTTGGTCGCTTTGGTCTTGTTCTCAGCCATCCCCGACGCCTTCGATCCGTCGCCCGTTGATGATACTCCGTGCAGGAACGGATTTCCTCAATGTGAGGTACCAAACAGGCGGTCCCCGGCGTCACCCAGACCCGGCACGATGTACTTGTTGTCGTCCAGTTCGGCGTCGATCGACGCGGTGTACACAGCCACGTCGGGGTGTGCCGCTTCGACGAGGCGCAGCCCCTCGTGGCAGGTGACGATGCAAATAACCACTATCTGTCCCGCGCCCGCTTGCTTGAGCAGGTCAATCGCCGCAATGGTCGAACCGCCTGTCGCAATCATCGGGTCAATGATGATGCACGTGCCGCCCTTGGTCTGCGGTGGAAATCGTTGGTAATAGCTGACCGGCTGCTTGGTCCCTTCGTCGCGAAATAACCCAACGAAGCCGACACGTGCAGTGGGCACGAGTTCCAGAATGCCGTCGAGCATGCCGACGCCGGCGCGCAAGATGGGTACGACGACCAGGTCGGTATCGATTTTGTTGCATATCGCCGTCGCGAGCGGCGTCCTGACTTCGACTTTCTTCGTCTTCACGTTCTTGAGTGCCTCGTAACACAAGAACTCCGTGATCTCTGTAGCTAGCTCGCGAAAGCGTTTATGTCCGGTTTCGGCGTCGCGAATGATAGCGAGCTTATGTTGCACGCATGGGTGATCAATTTGCTGGTGCATTATCCGTACTCCGTGTGTTTCTTCTTATTCCAAGCTCGACCACATTGCGAATTCGGTACCCACCGGATCTACAAAATGAAAACGCCGACCGCCGGGAAATTCAAAGATCTCCTGGCTGATCGTCGCACCGAGTTCCCTGACTCGTCGCATATCTCGCTCGAGGTTCTTGCTGTAGAAAACCAGCAGCACGCCCGTCGCGGGCGCCGCTTGCCCGGCTCGCCGCATACCGCACTCCAGGCGTCCGTCGTTGAAACTGAAATAATCCGGGCCCCATTCCTGAAACGACCAGCCGAACAGTTCGCTGAAAAATTCCCGGGCTTTCTCAAGATCTGTAACAGGTATTTCGATGTAATCGATTCGACCTTCTTCATTCATGAGTAAACTTCCTTACGGACTCTTGAGCTTCAATATCGGACGCTCGGCATCAATAAGCACGACGCCAAAGTCGCCGCTGATTTCGTAACGGCCATTTGCAAGCCTGCGCAATCCGCTGATCGCACCATGGCCGAGGTCGACTCCGGTGCCAGATGGCGTCGCATCTGCTCCGATCATGTCCGATTCAACTCGCTGACAAAACGGAAACTCGATGACCGCTGGTCTTATACACACCTTTTCAGCAGGCCTGGGTTTCTCATAGAACGGATGCCCATCGGTCAGGAACAAATCGACATCAATCATCAGCGTCTCCGACACCAACTCCCAGGAGAGCACGAAGGAGCGGCTCAGATCGACTCCTGCGAATTCACGCAGCGCGCGCCAATCGGTTGAACCGGTCGTGTCCGTCACGCGACTTTCATCCGCTAATCAACAAGTTCATGGCCGATAGCCTTCAGAAATCCGGCTTTGTCGGCCGGAGAAATCATGATGCGTCGGTTCTTGCGGTAACGAATAAGCAAACGATCGAGCGAAAGTGCGGGCGATGACAGCGGGCTTCTCGTCGCCTCGACCGAGCTGATCTGCCCGATTGGCACTTGCCAGCGAAATGGACCCGTGACTATCCGGAGCGTGCCCCGATCGACAATGTAGTAGGTACCAAGGATCAGCCACATGATGAGCGCGGTAACCAACAGGCCGAGTAGCAGGATACCGGTCGTGACCAGCGGGTCGCCGGCTTCGAATGCGGCGATGCCGAAGGCCAAAGCCTCGCCGACGATGACAATGACCAGGACAATTTTTGCCCAGGGGTCAATTTTTGAATTGAATCGCTTCGCCGCCATTGGTGACCCTTTTGCCTCAGGCAAATGTCCTGCTGACCCAGACGCCGATAAGATGTGACAGCACCACGACGAGTACCGCGATGCCAAGGTGTTCGCCGATGATGGCGGCAGGCGAAGCTTTCTGCGCGCGCGCCAGAAAGTAGCTGAGCACAATAATGACGAACATTCCCCACACAATTGACGCGACCACGGCCTGGTCAAGCGGCAACAGCAGCAAAGGTACCGAGAAACTCAGCGCGAAAATGAATTTGTTCAGAAACGTCGAAATCGTTGCCGACCAGATATGATGCGCCGTTGCATTTGGATCGGCTTCTTCAGCGAGATGAATCCCGAGCGCGTCGGACATGGCGTCGGCCACCGCGATAACGAAGATGCCGCCCAGGACAGCGGCAACCGAGTGCGTGCCGGCGTTGAGACCGGTGATCAGTCCGATCGTCGTGATGACGCCTGACGTTGCCCCGAAGAACAGACCTGTCCGAGCACCGTCGTTACTGAAGATCCCCATTCGTACCTCTCGCTAGCCGATCAATCGCATGCCGTAGATGCAAACCTCGTCTGCATCATCGGGCATGCGGTGCATTCTCTCAAACCTCAGTCCCAATTTCCTGACAAGTCCGATCGAGGCGTCATTGTCAGGCGCTATGATTGCGATAAGGCTCGTCAGTCCCAGATCTGAGCGCGCATGTTCGATTACGGCACGGCACGCCTCGTAGCCGTAGCCGCGGCCACAATGCCGGGGTAGCACCGCATAGCCGATATCCGGTTCATCAAGATTTTCGCGCCGAAACAGTCCGCAAACTCCTATCGCCGTGTCGCTGCCCTGGAGCGCCACCCGAAATGGCCCATAACCGTATGTTTCATAAAGATGAAACGCACCCTGCTCCATCGCGGTACGGGCAGCTTCGAGCGTGCGGATACCGCGATCGCCGACGTAGCGGATAAACGCCGGATCGTTCCAGACTGCCAGCATCAGGTCGGCATCGGCGAGGGTCAGCCAGCGCAGCTGCAAACGCTCGGTTTCGAGCATCAATGCCGAAGTCCAGGGTAGTCCGTTTGCATCACCTGACTCTCCCTGCAGCGTTCGTGCTACGGAACGCCGTCAAAGAAATCGACCAGGCCTGTTTCGAGCGAGTACTCGGCACCAACGATGAGCAAGCCCTCGTCCCGCTCCAGTACCTCGAGAATTTCCGAGCCATGGCGCATGTGTTCCGCTGATGCCTGAATATTTGCGCGCACCGCCTGTCCGATCAGCGCTTCCGGGTCGTCACCAAGGCCCTTGGCCAGCAGCGCCTCCACCGACGGCCGAACGAAATCGACAATCGAACGCAGGTTGCGTGAGCGTTCTTCTGTCGGCGCATGCAATTGCCGCAGCGTTTCTTCCACCGCCCCACATTTTGAGTGCCCGAGCACAACAACAAGTCGCGTGCCAAATTTGGTCGCCGCAAATTCCACGCTGCCGATTTGCGATGGTGCGACTATATTCCCGGCCACGCGAATCACGAACAGATCGCCAAGACCCTGATCAAAGACGATCTCGGCAGGAACCCTGGAATCGGAGCAGCCCAGGATTATTGCAAATGGCTCCTGGCCATCGGCAACTTCAGCCGGACGCGTCGCAAGACGGTTGCCATCGTCGTGCGATCGCGACGCGAAACGACGATTTCCGTCGCGCAATCTAGCGAGTGCTTCGGCGGCTGAAATCATTTGTCCGGGCCTGTGTTGCCTAACCCAGGGGCCGAATGCCGATCGCATCGCGAATCTGCTGCAGATACGGTACCGCGATTTCCCGCGCGCGCACGGCGCCCTTCCTGAGTTGTTCTTCCACAATGGCCGGATCCGCGATCAGGCGCTCGTACTCTTCGCGAGCCGGCTTGATGCGATCGTTGATGTATTCGAACAGCAGTTGTTTCATCTCGCCCCATGCGATGCCCTCGGCGTAGCGGTTCGCGATCTCGGCGGTTTCGTCCGGCGAAGCAAACGCCTTGTAAATATCGAACAACGTGCTGTCCCCGGTGTCTTTCGGCTCACCCGGCTCGAGGCTGTTCGTCTTGATCTTCATGATCAGTTTTCTGAGCCGTTTCTCATCGGCAAACAAAGGGATCGTATTGTTGTAGCTCTTGGACATCTTTCGTCCATCGAGCCCTTTCAACACGGCCGTATTTTCACCGATCACAGCCTCCGGCAGGACAAACGTCTCGCCGTAATGATGATTGAAACGCTGCGCTATATCGCGCGCCATTTCGACATGCTGTTTCTGATCCTGCCCGACGGGCACTTTGGTGGACTTGAACATCAGAATGTCGGCTGCCATCAATATCGGATAGCTGTACAGCGCCATCGTGATGCCCTGGTCCGGGTCCTTGTTGCCGCTCTCTTCATTTGCCGCCACCGATGCCTTGTAAGAGTGCGCCCGGTTCATGAGGCCCTTGGCCGTCATGCCCGTCAAGATCCAGGTCAGCTCCAGTATTTCCGGGATATCGGACTGTCGATAAAAATAGGCATGCTCAGCATCGAGACCGAGCGCCAGCCATGCGGCCGCAATCTCAAGTGTCGAGCACACGATCTTGTCGGGGTCCTCATTTTTCGCCAGCGAATGATAATCGGCGAGAAAATAGAAGTGCTGTGTTTGGAGGTCCTTACTCGCCGCAATGCCGGGCCTGATGGCGCCGACATAGTTGCCGATGTGCGGTGTGCCCGTCGTTGTTATCCCGGTGAGGTAGACTTCCTGACTCATGCTGTTCAATAACCCGCCGCTTGTCCGTCTTTACGTACTTCGGAGGCGCCATAATACACACCTTCATCCGCATCCCACATGATCGCCTGGTAGCCGCCAAAAGAGCCATCACTCTCGCCCAGCGTGTGGCCCAGTGCTTGTAGCGCATCTCGCGTCGCCTGGCTGAATGTCGATTCGAGGTGCAGCACACCTCCATTGCTCATCACGGACCCGGTCGGCTGTGACGAGCCCTTATGATTGACGCGTGCCGCATCGCCAGCTTCTTGCAGATTCATGCCAAAATCCACCAGATTGACGATTATCTGCGCGTGGCCCTGCGGCTGCATGGCACCGCCCATGAGTCCAAAACTGATCAGCGGTTTGCCGTCCTTCATGACAAACGCCGGGATGATCGTGTGGAACGGCCGCTTGCCGGGCGCGACGACATTGGCGTGATGCTCATCAAGGGCAAATAACTCGGCACGATCCTGCAAGACGAAACCCAGATCACCAGGCGTCATTCCTGAACCCATACCCCGGTAGTTGCTTTGAATCAGAGACACCATATTGCCGCTACTGTCGGCGACGGTCAGGTATATCGTATCGCCCTGGTCCGGCGGTGCGGCGCCTGCCGGCAACGAAATCGAGGCTTTGTCTGCGGCTATCAGTTGACGGCGCTGCGCTGCGTATTCCCCGGAGATGAGCCAGTCGACCGGAACATCCACAAACTGCATGTCCGCGTAATACCTGGCCCTATCTTCGTAGGCGAGTTTCTTGGCTTCAACGAGCGTATGTATGTACTCGGCGCTGCCGAAACCCATCGACGCGATGTCAAAGCCTTCGAGGATGTTGAGTATCTGCAATGCGGCGATACCCTGGCCATTCGGAGGCAGCTCATACACGTCCCAGCCACGGTAGTTGATCGAGACCGGCGTGACCCACTCCGACGTATGCGCGGCGAGATCTTCATAGCGCAACAGACCTTCCTGTTCGACCATGTAGGCGTCGATGCGCCGCGCAATGTCGCCTTTGTAAAATGCGTCACGGCCGCCCGCGGCAATCGCCGCCAGCGTATCGGCAAGGCGTGGGTTGCGGAAGACCTCGCCTTTGACCGGCGCATGACCGTCCGGCATGAAGGTCTCAGCGAAGCCCGCGTAGTGACCGAGCCGCTTCGCGTTTATTGCGAACAGGTGGGCTATGTACTCCGATACCGGAAAGCCCTCTCGCGCATAGGCAATTGCGGGCGCCAGGACTTCCTCCATCGGCAGCTGCCCGTAGCGCCCATGCAATTCGAACCAGGCGTCGACCGTACCCGGCACGCTCACCGGCAGCGGGCCATAGGCCGGAATCGTGTCAATATCCCGCTCTTTGAAATAGTCGAGTGTCATCAGGGCCGGCGCGCGACCAGAGCCATTGAGTCCAACAAGTTGCTCTTCTTTCGCATCCCAGACGATTGCGAACAAGTCACCGCCAATGCCATTGCCGGTCGGTTCCATCAGGCCAAGCGCTGCGTTTGCCGCGATTGCGGCGTCAACCGCATTGCCGCCCGCCTTGAGTATGTCGAGGGCAATTTGCGTGGCCAGCGGCTGGCTGGTCGCAGCCATCGCGTGCGGAGCAATTATCTCGGATCGCGATGCAAACGACCGGCCGGTGACACGGTCATATCCTGGTCCGGATTCCGCCACTGCGATGCCTCCGATCAGCCAAAAGGTAATGCCCACCCACCGTGCTCGTCCTTTGTTCATGAGTATCAGCTCTCGGAGCAAGGGCGACCATAATGCCTAGATTGCTACGCGATTGAAACACGGTATCATGCCATCTATGGTTACAGACTATAGTGACAAGAACACCGCGCTTGGGGCGCTGTACCCGGCACATGTCGATGAACTGCGGGCACGGCACGACCATGCTCTGGACAACGCCGGTGCATCTCACGTGGTCATATTTTCTGGCTGCCCGAAGACTGTCTTTCTCGATGACAATCCCTATCCATTCAAGGCAAACGCGCATTTTCTGAGTTGGGTCCCGCTCACTGCGCTGCCACTCTCCTATATTGTCTATACTGCTGGTGAGGCGCCCCGACTCATCTATTACCTCCCACGTGACTACTGGCATTCGGTACCAGATCAACCGGCTGGCTATTGGCCGGATCAGTTCGATATACGCGTAGTGCATTCGCCTGAAGATGTTGCCAAACATCTGCCCAACGATCGTGACAAGTGCATAATCATCGGCGAGATCGATGACGATGCTCACGCCTTCGGCATCGAGCGCGTCAATCCGACATCGGCTATCAACATCCTGCACTTCGCAAGAGGCATCAAAACGGAGTACGAAATCGCCTGCATGCGGCTCGCATCACAGCGCGGGGCACTAGGCCATGTTGCGGCAGAAGCCGCGTTTCGCGATGGTGCCCCCGAATTCGAGATTCATCGCGCCTTCTGCAAGGCCGTGAGTCACACCGACAATGAGTTGCCATACGGCAACATCGTTGCACTCAATGCTCATGGCGCTGTGCTGCACTACACCGAGCTCGAACGGCAAAAGCCGCAGCATATCCACTCATTTCTGCTCGATGCCGGCGCCCAGGTGCATGGCTACGCATCGGACATTACGCGCACTTATTCCTTCAACGATGTTCGCTTTGCCGAACTTGTCGAGCGCATGAATACGGCACAGCTCGAAATAGTCGCCAAAATCAAACCCGGCGTTGACTACAGTGAGCTGCATGTCGAAACGCACAGAATGCTGGCGGCCGTGCTCGTCGATGCCGGCCTTGCAACAGGCGATCCCGATACGCTACTTACTACGGGTGTGACGACTGCGTTTTTCCCTCACGGGCTCGGTCACTTGCTCGGTATTCAGGTACATGATGTCGGCGGCTTCATGGAAAATGAATCCGGCGCGACGATCGATCCACCCAGCGGACATCCGTTTCTGCGCCTGACACGCAAGCTGGAAGAAAACATGGTGCTTACGATCGAACCCGGCATTTACGTGATCGATATGCTGCTCGAAAACCTGCGTGGCACAGACGCCGAACGTCACGTTGTCTGGAATAGCGTCAACTGGCTGCGACCATTCGGCGGGGTTCGCATCGAGGATGACGTCCGGGTTTCGGCTACTGGATGCGAAAATCTGACACGGGACGCATTCGCCGCTCTGTAGGCGACCTCGCTGCGGCGGGACTCGGTGATCGCCGTTGCCCGAGCTGCTGCAGGCCGCCCTTTCCTAGGCGCCGCCCTTTGACTGGGCCTTGGCCTTGGCCTTGAGTTCGCGCTTCACACGGGCGCCCTTGCGTTCCAGCCACGGCCGCGATGCCCGGGCGAGCCAGGGAAACAGGTAGGTCAGGGTCGTTAACACGCCGCTGCTGGCCGGCATTGACTGCTCGCGCCGATTATTACCGCACAGATCCAGAATCGCTTGCGCAACCTCATCGGCCGTGCTGATCGGTTGCGAAAGTGTCAGGTCCGAAACGTCATCGACATCCGACATGATAAAACCGGTGTCGATCGGGCCCGGAGAGACAATAGCAATCTTGATGCCGCTGCCGAGGAGTTCTTCGTACATCGAGTACGTAAATGAACGCAGGCCGGCCTTGCTCGCTGCGTAAGCGGCACTGTGGGGGACCGGAGTGCGTCCTGCCAAGGAACCTACGTTGATGATCGCTCCTCCGCCGACGTCACGCATATACGGCAACGCAATACGACTGAGCATGACCGGCGCCCGCAGATTGACGTCGATCATTCTGCCAAGATCGTCGGCGCTGACAGATTCAGCGGGGCCGCGATTATGCAGCCCCGCGTTATTCACCAGAACATCGATGCGACCGAATTCGAACTCGGTTTTCTTGAAGACATTGACACAGGCTTCTGCATCGGCCACATCCATCGCGAAAATCTCGACGCGCGTCTTGTCACGCAGCTCTTCGGCGATGGCCTCGAGATTTCGTTTATTGCGTGCAACGAGCATGAGGTTGGCGCCTGCCTCGGCAAACCTGCGGGCCGCCGCCGCGCCGACACCTTCGGAGCCGCCAGTTATGATGACGGTCTTGTCATTGAAAATCATCGTGGGAGTGTACTAGAAGCCGAGGTAGCCTTTGATCTTTTTCCACAACGACGTTTCCCATCCATAGACCTCGAGAACATCGGGATCCAATGTGGCTACGGGCATCGTCGTGTCGGCCCTCATGGCTTCATTGGCCGCAACATCTTCAGGACGCAATTCGAGCTTCCCGGCCTTGATCTCTTTTGCCTCATTGAGCCCGTCGACCGCAAGACTCAGATACGGCAGCACCTCATCGTCCACGATGTCGTCAAGGTACACGGCGTCGGGATCGAAGGCGTCCTTCGACAGAATGACGCAATCGTCACCTTTAAAGGCTTTGTCGTTGCTAATGGCTCTGGTCCTGGTGTCGAGTGCTCATAGACTAGTCTGGACAGGCGCAACAAGCTGTGAGGCGACTCACAAGACCCGACATTCAAATTTTCTCATTTAGAAACAAATGCTTACAATTGATATTCTGTAAAAACATCGCCATTTGGATCGTGTTCAGGCTAAACTGATGGGCTAGCGCTCGTACACTGAAGCCGATCCGGGAATAACATGCCGCCTGACCGAATCCTCGCACTCATGGTTACCCTGCTGGCTCTGACCGCCGGTTGTGAAAAAGAGCCTGCCGCGGCTGCCCCCGGTGCCTGGGGCGGCGCCGCCAATGTCGTCACTCAGCGAGTTCAGTTGCAGCCCATGGTCGATGAGATTCAGGCTCTCGGCACAGCCCGCGCGAATGAATCCATCGAAATTCGGCCGCGGGTCTCGAGCCTGATCGAGCGTGTGTTCTTCGATGAAGGTCAGCTCGTCAACAAAGGTGACTTGCTGGTCGAACTGGAAAACAGCGAAATCGTGGCTGGCCTTGCGTTAGCGAAGGCGTCGCTTTCTGAAAGTCAGAGCCTCTACAATCGCAGCAAATTGCTGGCCGACACGCAGGCGATATCGGCAGCAAATCTCGAGCAGTTGCTTGCCCAGGTACATGTCGATGAGGCGCAGGTCGAGGCCGCCAGGGCGCGTCTCGACAATACCGTTATTCGTGCGCCTTTCCCGGGCCGTGTCGGGCTGCGCCGTGTCAGCCCTGGTAGCTTTGTCAGCAACTCAACAGTCATCACGACACTCGACGACGTGAATACGATTAAACTCGATTTCTCGGTACCCGAAACATTTTTTGCCGTGTTGTCCGACGGCATGAAGATCGCCGCTCACAGCCTGGTCTACCCCGACCGGGTCTTCACGGGGACCGTTGCCAGTATTGACACGCGCGTGGACCCGGTTTCACGGGCCGTGCAGGTGCGTGCCCTCATCCCGAACGGGGACGGCGCGTTGAAGCCCGGCATGTTTCTCTCCGTCGACCTGCAACGCGATCGCGGCGAGCAATTGCTTGCCCCGGAACAGGCGATAGTGCCGGAAGGCAGCAACCAATATGTTTTTGTCGTCGCAGACGGTGTCGCCGAAAAGCGCTCCGTGCAGTTGGGTCGCCGGATTCCCGGTTTTGTCGTGATTGACAGTGGGCTCCTGCCCGGTGAAGCCGTGATTACCGAAGGCACGCATAAGGTGCGGGACGGCTCGAAGGTCCAGGTGCCGGGACAGGCATCAGCCGACAGTCGCAGCGGCCCGGGCCGAACGTAGCGTAGCTGCATGCTCATTTCTGACGTTTCAGTCCGCCGTCCGGTTTTCGCCGCCGTCATTTCGCTGATACTCATCATCGTGGGCGCTATGTCCGTCCGTAGCATGACGATACGTGAGTACCCGGCGATCGAGCGACCGATCGTATCCGTATCGACGAGCTACCGCGGTGCCGCATCTGACATCGTCGAGCGTCGGGTTACCCAGGTTCTCGAGGATCAGTTGGCAGGAATTTCCGGCATCACCAAGATGTCATCGACGAGCTATGACGAGCGCTCGTCCATCGATCTCGAATTTTCCTCCGACCGCGACGTGGACGACGCGGCCAATGATGTACGAGATCGGGTCTCGAGCGTTCTCAGAATGTTGCCCGACGAGGCCGATCCCCCACAGGTTTCGAAGCAGGACTCCTCCGCTGAAACAACAATGTGGGTCAATGTCGCGAGTTCGACGCGTTCGCTGATGGAAGTATCGGATTTTGCCGAACGCTATATCGTCGATGCGTTGTCGACGGTCGATGGCGTCGCACAGATCCGCGGCTCCGGTCGTCGCCGTCCTGCCATGCGAATCTGGGTAGATCCGCAGCGTTTGGCGGCCCGGGGATTAACGGTATCCGACATCGAGGACGCGCTGCGGAGCGAGAACGTGCAGATTCCGACGGGGCGGCTCGAGTCCAGCGCACGTGAATTTACGTTGCGAACCGATACGGGCTTCCGTTCAGCCGACGACTTCAAGCGCCTCGTACTACGCCAGAGTGATGACGGATACCTGATCCGACTGGGTGAAGTTGCCGATGTCGAGCTCGCGCCGGAAAACACTCGAAGTTATTCGGCAACCGATGGTGCCACCGGGATCGGTCTCGGCATTATCCCGCAGGCGCAAGCGAATATGCTCAAGGTCAATCAAGCCGTTGCCGAGCGTATTGACGATCTGCAGTCGACGATGCCGGACGATATCGAGCTCGCCATCAATATGGACAACTCGATGTTCATTCGCGCCTCATTGATCGAAGTCGCCAAAGCACTTGGTCTGGCAATGTTGCTTGTACTGATCGTCATTTATGCGTTTATCGGCACCGTGCGGGCGACGATTATTCCGGCCGTAACCATTCCGATATCGATCATCTCGGCGTTCATCGTCATGGCCGCGCTCGGCTTTTCCATCAACACGTTGAGCTTGCTTGGTTTCGGGCTCGCGATCGGCCTCGTTGTGGACGATGCGATCGTCGTTCTCGAAAACATTGTCCGCCGCGTAGAGGAAGGAGAACCGACCCTGCTCGCCGCAGTGAATGGCAGCCGGGAAATAGGTTTTGCAGTGATCGCGACGACGCTCGTACTTATCGCCGTTATTCTTCCCGTGTCGTTCATGCCGGGCAACATCGGTCTGATTTTCGGCGAGTTCGGAATTTCACTTGCGGCGGCCGTGGCATTCTCCAGCCTGATCGCACTGACGCTCGTGCCCATGCTGACGTCGAAGCTTTTTGGCGATAATCGCCTGCACCGCGGCAGGCTGGCGCGGGCGCTCGACCATCTGTTCAAACGGCTTTCCAGTGCGTATGAGCGAATGCTGCGGCGCGCGATAAGGCGACCGGTCCTGGTCATCGGCTCGGTGCTCGTCGTCTTCATGAGCAGCCTGACTTTGCTCAATATCCTGCCGGTTGAGTACATGCCGCGCGAAGATCGTGGCTTCGGCATGGTCAGATTGACCGCGCCGGATGGCGCGAGTCTCGACTACACGCTCGGCTACATAAAACAGGTCGAACAGATCCTTTTGCAGGACAAGGAAAAAGGTGATGTCCTCCGGGTGCTGTCACGCTCCGGAAGCTGGGGCGGCGGCGCGGACGTCAACACCGGCATGGTCTTCGGGCCGCTCGCCGTCTGGTCCGAGCGAGACAGGTCGGCCGCACAGATTGTCCAGGGCTGGAACCGGCAGCTCGGAGAGTTGCCCGGCGTGGAGTCCTTTGCATTCGCGCCCGGCGCCTGGAGTCTCGGTCAGAGCAGTCGGCCGCTCAATATCGTGTTAGGCGGTACCAACTACGAAGAGCTGGCCCAGTGGCGCGACATCGTTATTCGCAAGGCCGAAGAGAACCCGGGCTTATCCAACATCCAATCGGATTACCGCGAGAGAAAACCCAAAATTGACGTCGCGATAGACCGCGACCGGGCCGCCGATCTCGGTGTCTCGCTCGCCAACGTTGGCCGAACGCTGGAGACAATATTGGGCTCACGAGTTGTTACGACATTTATCGACCAGGGTGAAGAGTACCGTGTCATCCTGCAGGGAAGTGACGAAAGACGCCAGACTCCAAGTGACCTCGAAAGTATCTATGTAAGATCTGAACGCTCCGGGCAGCTTATCCCGCTGTCAAATCTTGTCAGCCTGAGGGAAATTGCCGGGCCGGCCGACTTGCGCAGATTCGACCGCATGCGATCGATCAGTATCAGTGCCAGCCTGGCCCCGGGATACTCGCTCGGCGAAGCAATCAACTATTTTGAAACCATCGTCGACGAAAACCTGCCCCCTGCAGTTCAACTGAACTACAACGGTGAGTCGCGCGACTTCAAGAATACGGGGAGTTCGATCTACACGACATTCATACTCGCGCTCGTGATCGCATACCTTGTCCTGTCGGCACAATTTGAGAGCTTCAAGCATCCGCTCATCATCATGACGACGGTACCACTCGCCATCACAGGGGCATTATGCGGCCTTGTCATATTCGGCTCGACGCTGAATGTCTACAGCCAGATTGGTGCCATCATGCTTATCGGCCTTGCGGCGAAAAACGGCATTCTGATCGTCGAATTCGCCAATCAACTGCGCGATCGCGGTACTGAGTTCCGTGAGGCAGTCATACAGTCCGCCAAAACGCGCTTGCGGCCTGTGCTGATGACCAGTATGTGTACCTCGTTCGGCTCTGTACCATTGTTGCTGGCGAGCGGTGCGGGAGCGCTGTCCCGACAATCAATTGGCGCTGTCGTGTTCTTCGGCGTCACGTTCTCGGTATTGCTGACACTCGTCGTCATACCAACCGTTTACAGCCTCATCGCAAGAAACACGCATTCGCCCGAATACGTGTCACGACTCATCGACAAACTGAAGGCGTCACCGGCAGCACAGGAAGCATAAAAAAGCCGGGCAATGCCCGGCTAATCTATTCTTGACGCTACGACTTACTCGGCGGCGACCTCTGTTTCCGCCGCCTGGTCGGTCAGCATCAAGATCGCCATCGGCGCCGCATCCCCGGGGCGCGGTCCGGTCTTCAGGATGCGCAGGTAACCACCCGGCCGATCTTTGAAACGTGGTCCCAGATCAGAGAACAGTTTGCCGACAACCTCCTTGTCACGCAGTCGATCGAAGGCTAAACGTCGGTTTGCAACGCTGTCCTCCTTAGCCAATGTGATTAGTGGTTCAACCACTCGGCGCAACTCCTTGGCTTTTGGCAAAGTCGTTCTGATCGTTTCATGCTTTAGCATCGATGCCGCCATGTTGCGAAACATGGCTTTGCGATGCGAGCTGTTACGGCCCAGCTTACGACCGGATTTCTTATGACGCATTTGTCCTTCCTGCTATGTTCTTATGCGTGCATGCCGAGCTCGTGCTCGGGACGCAAACTTGCCGGTGGCCAATTCTCGAGCCGCATGCCCAGGCCGAGTCCGTGTCCTTCGAGGACTTCCTTGATCTCGGTTAGTGACTTCTTGCCGAGATTTGGTGTCCTCAAAAGCTCAACTTCTGTTCGCTGCACGAGATCACCAATGTACATGATGTTCTCAGCCTTGAGGCAATTGGCAGAACGAACCGTGAGTTCGAGCTCGTCGACAGGGCGCAGCAGAATCGGATCGACCTGGCTCTCAGCCTGAGCCTGGAGTCCGTCTTCCTGACCCTGCAGATCGACGAATACAGACAACTGATCTTTCAGGATGCTGCCCGCACGACGAATGGCCTCTTCAGGGTCAATCGTGCCGTTGGTCTCGATCTCGATAATCAGCTTGTCGAGATCGGTACGCTGTTCAACGCGGGCCGCCTCGACGTTATACGTCACTCGGTGTACCGGGCTGAACGAGGCATCCAGTTGCAGCCGACCGATCGGGCCGGACTGCTCCTCAAAAACCGGCCGCTGCGTGGCAGGGCGGTAGCCACGACCGCGCTCGACCTTGAGCACCATATTCAACTCACCGGCCTTCGTAAGATTAGCAATGACCAGCTCCGGGTTCATCACTTCGACATCGTGATCCAACTGGATGTCAGCACCTGTAACCGGGCCCGGGCCCTTCTTCGAAATCCGAAGCTCGGCCGTGTCGCGCGTATGCATGCGCACTGAAACCTCCTTGAGGTTCAGCAGAATTTCGACGACGTCTTCCTGCACGCCCTCGATGCTTGTGTATTCGTGCAGCACACCCTCGATCTCCGCCTCGGTGATTGCGGCACCAGGCATTGACGAGAGCAAAATACGGCGCAATGCATTGCCCAGGGTGTGGCCAAAGCCACGTTCAAAAGGTTCTATGACCACTTTGGCCAACAGATCGTTAACCGGCGTAACTTTTACAACGCGCGGTTTCAGAAAATCATGTACAGATTCCTGCATGGGAATAATCCCTCCTGACTACTTGGAGTACAACTCGACGACGAGGTTTTCGTTGATGTCCGGGAGAATATCTTCCCGATCCGGCAACGACTTGAGAACACCTGCCATCTTCTTCGCGTCAACCTCAACCCAATCGGGCAAGCCGACCTGACCCGCAATTTCCATCGCACTTTGAATACGAAGTTGCTTGCGTGCTTTTTCGCGAATGCCTATTAAATCGCCTGCGCTGATCTGCGCAGACGGGATGTTTATGAGTTTGCCGTTAACCTCGATGCTCTTGTGGCTGACGAGTTGGCGCGCTTCCGCTCGAGTGGCGGCGAAACCCATACGATAAACGACGTTGTCCAGGCGACCTTCGAGGAGCCGCAACAGGTTTTCGCCGGTCGAGCCTTTCAACTGCGCAGCACGCTTGTAATAGTTGCGGAACTGACGCTCCAGAACACCATACATGCGACGAAGTTTCTGTTTCTCACGAAGCTGCAAACCATAATCCGACAGACGCGGACGACGTTGCGGAGCACCGCCCGGCGGCACATCGAGCTTGCACTTCGACTCCAGTGGCCTCACGCCGCTCTTAAGAAACAGATCCGTGCCTTCGCGGCGGGACAGTTTGCACTTTGGTCCTAAATATCTTGCCATGTTTAAGCCTCTATACCCGCCGCTTCTTGGGCGGGCGACAGCCGTTGTGAGGAATCGGTGTGACGTCCTCTATGTTTTGAATACGAAAGCCAAGAGCGTTCAGAGCGCGAACTGCCGACTCGCGGCCAGGGCCCGGCCCACGGACACGGACATCGAGGTTCTTCACTCCGAAATCGAGTGCCGTCCGGCCAGCCTTCTCGGAGGCGACCTGTGCAGCAAACGGTGTCGACTTACGCGAACCGCGGAATCCACAGCCCCCGGCGGTCGCCCACGACAGGGCATTACCCTGGCGATCGGTAATCGTGATGATTGTGTTGTTGAAGGACGCATGAATGTGGGCGATTGCGTCGACCACATGCTTTTTGACCTTCTTCTTTTTGGGTTCTGCCATGTTAATTCTTGCTCGTTTTGTAATCGGTTAACTACTCGTACAAGTAGGAAAGCCAAGCAGGGCTTCTGCAGGGCTATACTGTCCTTATCTCTTAATCGGCCTGCGCGGCCCCTTACGTGTTCGCGCATTGGTCCGCGTTCGTTGCCCGCGCAGCGGCAGACCACGCCGGTGGCGGATACCACGGTAGCAACCGAGGTCCATCAGACGCTTGATGTTCATTGAGATCGCGCGACGTAAATCGCCCTCGACCTCAAAATTCGCGACCGCCGTTCGAAGCTTCGCAACTTCTGGCTCAGCGAGATCTTTCACTTCTGTCGTTGGATCGATGCCGGCCGCAGCACAAATCTGTCGTGCGCGCGAATTGCCGATACCGTAGATCGACGTCAGTGCGATCACGATGTGCTTGTTAAGCGGAATGTTTATGCCTGCTATACGTGCCACTCTATTTCCTCGTTTTTGACCTTGCCGCGCTATTCACGCCCTAATCGATTAACCCTGGCGTTGCTTGTGCCGCGCGTCGGTGCATATCACCCGTACAACACCGTTGCGACGTATGATTTTGCAATTCCTGCAGATTTTCTTAACTGATGCTCTTACTTTCATGAGATCACTCCTGGCCGCTGACTCGATCAGCGTACTTGTCCGCCTCTGCCGTAATTTCGCAGATTGGCTTTCTGCATCATTCCCTCGTACTGATGGCTCATCGCATGGGCCTGCATTTGCGACATGAAGTCCATCGTTACAACGACGAGAATGAGTAATGAGGTACCACCGAAGCTGAACGGCATGCTGGGGTAGAACATTCTTACCAGTTCCGGCAACAAACAAACGCCGGCGATATAAATAGCGCCCCAGAAAGTCAGCCGTGTCAGTACCTTGTCAATGTATTCAGCCGTGTGTGCACCAGGCCGAATACCCGGTACGAACGCGCCCGAACGCTTCAAATTGTCCGCAGTGTCTTTCGAATTGAACATCAAAGCGGTATAGAAGAAGCAGAAGAAGATGATCATCGCGGCATACAACAACACATAGATCGGCTGACCCGGTCCAAGGTTGGCGCCTATCGTCTGCAACGCACGCTGCACCGCGTTTGGCTCAACAGCCTGACCAAAGAACTGCGCGATGGTTGCCGGAAACATCAATATGCTCGATGCAAAGATCGGTGGGATAACGCCCGACATATTGATCTTGAACGGCAAGTGCGTACTTTGTGCCTGATACATCTTGCGCCCTTGCTGTCGCCTCGCATAGTTCACGGTGATGCGGCGCTGCGCACGCTCCATGTAGACGACAAATACGATCGCCGCGACCCCACCGATCAACATCAGGATAGCCGTGGCCGGCGACATTTCGCCGTTCCGTACCAGCGACGCCGTTCCCGCAATCGCCGCAGGCAGACCTGCAACGATGCCAGCCAGAATGATCATCGAGATACCGTTACCGATTCCCCGTTCCGTAATCTGCTCACCCAGCCACATCAGGAAGACCGTTCCCGTGACCAGCGTGATGCATGCCGTTATCAGGAAGGCCGGACCCGGGTTCACGACCAGGCCCGCCTGACCTTGCAGCCAGGAAGCTGCGGCTATCGACTGAAAACTTGCGAGTGCCACCGTGCCATAGCGTGTGTACTTGACGATCTGCCGGCGGCCCTGCTCACCCTCTTTTCGAAGCTGCTGCAGGCTCGGCAGAATATGGCTCGCCATCTGCATGATGATCGACGACGAAATGTACGGCATGATGCCCATCGCGAAAATGCCGAATCGAGACAAGGCGCCACCCGAAAACAGGTTGACCATGCCCAGCAGACCGCCTGCCTGCTGCTCGAAAAATGCGGCCAGTGCTACCGGATCCACGCCCGGCACCGGAATATAGGTGCCTGCACGGAACACAATCAACGCGCCGATGAGAAACAGGAAACGAACCTTGAGTTCGCCCAATTTACTCGCCGCTTTCGCGATGTCTGCCGGATTTTGGTGGGGCTTCTTTGCCACGTTTCTAGTCCTGGATGCTGCCGCCAGCTTTCTCGATAGCCTCGCGCGCACCTTTAGTTACGGCGATGCCCTTGAGCTTGACGGCTTTATCGATTTCGCCGGATTTAATAACCTTGACCTTGGTCACGACAGCCGGCACGAGATTCGCTGCCTTCAAAACGTCAATCGTGATCTCGTCGGCCGTCGGAATGGTCAATTCGTGCAGACGCAATTCCGCAGTCAGACGCGCCATACGCGAATTGAATCCCACCTTCGGCAGGCGCCGCTGCAGCGGCATCTGGCCGCCCTCAAAGCCGACCTTGTGATAACCACCAGAGCGAGCATGCTGACCCTTCTGGCCACGACCACTGGTCTTGCCCTGGCCCGCCGAGTGGCCTCGCCCGAAGCGCTTGCCGACTTTTTTCGCACCCTTGCCGGGTGACAGTTCATTCAGACGCATGTCAGACTTCCTCTACAGAAACCAGGTACGAAACGCGATTGATCATGCCGCGATTCTCGGGCGTGTCGATCACCGTCACGGTTTGATGCATCTTGCGCAGACCAAGGCCCGCCACACAGGCTTTGTGACTCTTGAGTCGCCCGTGCCTGCTCTTTACCAGCGTGACCTTCAGCTCTTTTGCCTTCGCCATGATCTTAAGTCTCTGAAATATCCAGGTTACGACCGGGCCTTAAGCCACGATCTCTTTAACTTTCTTGCCGCGCTTGGCAGCGATCGCCTGCGGAGAATGAATCTCCGAAAGCGCGCGAATCGTTGCGCGAACCACATTGATCGGATTGCGTGAACCGTAGCTCTTCGCCAGTACATTTCGGACGCCCGCACACTCGAATACTGCGCGCATCGCGCCTCCCGCAATTACACCAGTACCTTCCGATGCCGGCTGCATGTAAACGTTCGTCGCGCCGTGACGGCCCTTCTTCGCATACTGCAGCGTGTCATTATTCAGGTTGACAGTGATCATATTCTTGCGTGCGCTTTGCATCGCTTTCTGAATCGCGATAGGCACTTCGCGCGCCTTGCCGTATCCAAAGCCGACCTGGCCTTGGCCGTCACCAACAACTGTCAATGCAGTGAAGCCGAATTGACGACCACCCTTAACGACCTTCGCCACACGATTCACCGTCACCAGTTTTTCAATGAGGTCATCGCCAGCTTGATTCTGTTCGTTTCTTGCCATATCCGAATTCCGATTTCTTCTTAAAACTTCAGTCCAGCTTCACGAGCAGCGTCGGCCAAAGCCTTGACGCGACCGTGATAGCGAAAACCCGAACGATCGAATGCGACCGTATCGATTCCGGCAGCCTTCGCCTTTTCGGCGATACGCGCACCAACTATTGCGGCCGCTTCGACATTGCCGCCAACCTTGACGCCCTTGCGAACTTCCGACTCCAGTGTTGATGCCGATACCAGAACCGTGCCGCCATCGGGTCCAATGACCTGCGCATAGATATGCCGCGGCGTACGGTGAACAGTCAGGCGATTCACTTCGAGTTCCGAGATCTTTGCACGCGCCTTGCGGGCGCGACGCAAACGATTTTGTTTCTTGTCGAGCTTCATAATCTTCTCGCTACACTATTTCTTCTTCGCTTCCTTGATCACCACGCGCTCATCAGCGTAGCGAACACCTTTGCCCTTGTACGGCTCGGGCGGACGGAAACGGCGAATCTCGGCCGCAACCTGGCCGACCTTCTGTTTGTCTGTTCCTTTGATGACCACTTCGGTCTGACTCGGCGTCTCTACCGAGATACCTTCGGGCACGTCGTAGACTACCGGGTGCGAAAATCCAAGCGTCAGATTCAGTTTGTTACCTTGCGCCTGCGCCCGATAACCAACGCCGACGAGTTCAAGCTTGCGTTCGAAGCCATCCGTTACGCCCTGCACCATATTGGCCAGCAGCGCGCGAGTCGTACCCGCTATCGCGGTCGAAAAACGTGATCCCGAGCGCGGTCCGACCTTGAGTGCGCCCTCATCCTGCGACAGCACCACTTCGGCGTTCAGTTCAAGCGACAAAGAGCCTTTGCTGCCCTTGATCGTGACAACATTTCCCTCCTGCCTGAACTCAATGCCTTGCGGCAGCTCAACGGGTTCTTTTGCGATTCTGGACATAGTCTTGTCTCACAGAGCTCGGTCTTACGCGTCAGCTAACGACGCAGAGAACCTCGCCTCCGATACCTTTTTCTCTTGCCTGGCGATCCGACATCACGCCCGCCGAGGTCGATACGATTGCTATGCCGAGACCCCCCAGGACCTTCGGCAAGTCTTCTTTGCCACGATAAATACGCAAGCCTGGCCGGCTGGCGCGTTCGATGCGCTCAATTACCGGCACACCTTCAAAGTACTTGAGCTCGACGTTGAGCGACTTGTTGGCGCCCTCACCACTGGTTGCGTAAGCAGTGATGTAGCCTTCGTCCTTCAGTACACTCGCGACGGCTTCCTTCACCGTCGACGCCGGCATTGAAACGCTCAGCTTGCGCGCCTTCTGTCCGTTACGAATGCGGGTCAGCATGTCTGCGATCGGGTCGGTCATACTCATAATCTGTCTCCGCCTACCAACTGGCCTTCGTGAGCCCAGGAACTTCGCCGTTCATCGCGGCCTCCCTGAGCTTGTTTCGTCCAAGGCCAAACTTCCGATAGACGCCATGCGGGCGGCCCGTAATCGCGCAACGACTTCGCTGGCGTGTCGGGCTGCCGTCACGCGGCAGGCAATTCAGTTTTTCCTGCGCCTGTTGACGTTCCTCGTCCGAACTGTGGATGCTGCGAACAATCGCCTTCAGCGCCGCTCGCTTCTCCGCTTGCCTTGCTACCAGCTTGGTGCGCTTCAGTTCGCGTTGAATCATTGATTTCTTGGCCATCTTTAGTAGTACTCGTTGTCTCTTTGATAAAAAACCGGCTGTCTGAACTTACGCGACAACCAGGTACCATCTATTTCTTAAACGGGAAATTGAACGCTTCAAGAAGCGCCTTGCCTTCTGCAGCACTGCGCGCGGTCGTGGTGATCGTGATATCCATCCCACGAATTGCGTCGATCTCGTCGTAGTTGATTTCCGGAAAAATGATCTGCTCGGAAACGCCCATGCTGTAATTGCCTTGTCGATCGAACGACTTCGGGTTCAGGCCACGAAAATCCCGAATTCGTGGTATCGCGATATTCACAAGACGATCGAGAAACTCATACATGCGCTCACGTCGCAAGGTCACCTTGCAACCGATCGGCATGCCATCGCGTATCTTGAAAGCCGCGACCGATTTGCGCGCCAGACAAATAACAGGGCGCTGACCGGAAATCTTTTCCATGTCATCACGCGCCTTTTCAAGAACTTTCTTGTCGGCCACAGCATCGCCTACACCCATGTTGAGCGTAATCTTGGTGATGCGCGGCACCTGCTGCGAATTTGTCAGGCCGAGCTTCTCCTGGAGTTGACCAGCAAGCTCAGTCTTGAACTGTTCCTGTAATCTCGACATCTTAAATATCCACCACGTCACCGGTGCCTCTAAACACCCGTACCTTGCTGCCGTCGTCTTCGACACGAAAGCCTATCCGCTCGCCCTTTTTCGATTTCGGGTTGAACACCAGCACATTCGACACGTCGAGCGGCATTGCCTTGTCCAGAATTCCGCCCGGCTCACCCTCGTTAGGATTCGGCTTGGTGTGCTTTTTGGCGAGGTTGACGCCTTCAACGAGAACTCTGCCGTCGTCGAAAATCTGCAAAACAGTGCCACGACGGCCTTTGTCCTTGCCGGTTCGTACGATGACTTCGTCGCCTTTTCTGATCTTGTTCATAATGTTTACCGTAGGGACCTGGTTCTCAAAGAACCTCTGGTGCCAGCGAAATAATCTTCATAAATCGATTGGTGCGCAGTTCACGCGTCACGGGGCCGAAAATACGCGTGCCTATCGGCTCCAGCCGCGCGTTCAGCAGCACTGCAGCATTGCCGTCAAAACGAATCAACGATCCATCGCTGCGGCGAACACCCTTGCGTGTGCGAACGACCACGGCGTTATAGATCTCGCCTTTTTTTACCTTGCCGCGTGGAATTGCATCCTTCACGCTGACTTTTATCACGTCACCGACGCCCGCATAGCGGCGCTTGGATCCGCCGAGCACTTTGATGCACTGCACACGGCGGGCACCTGAATTGTCAGCCGCGTCAAGAACTGTCTGCATCTGAATCATGGTCTAATTCCTAGATCTTTACCGGTCCGGCGCCCGCTCAACAACGTTGACGACAGCCCACGATTTGTTCTTCGAAACTGGTTTGCACTCGGAGATCGCAACGCGATCACCAGACTTGCACTCGTTACTTGCATCATGCGCAAGCACTTTTGTCGTACGCCGAATGTACTTTCCATACACCGGATGCTTGATCAGTCGTTCGACGGCGACCGATACGGTCTTGTCCATCTTGTCACTCACAACACGGCCAACGATCGTGTGCTGCCCTTTCTTGATCTCTTCACTCATTTGCTTTCACCCGCTGCACGACTGAGTTCACCAAGAACTGTCTTGACTCGTGCGATGTCCTTTTTGACGCGACGATGCTCATGATTGTGTGTCAGCTCGCCTGTCGCTTTTTGCATGCGCAGGTTGAACTGCTCACGCCGCAGAGCGAGAAGCTCCTCGTTAAGCTCGTCGACTGATTTTCCACGGAGTACATTGGCTTCCATCACATCACCTTCCGTGTAACGAAAGTTGTCGCGAAGGGAATCTTGGCCGCGGCCAGTCGAAACGCTTCGCGTGCAATCTCTTCTGTCACACCTTCCATCTCATAGAGCACACGGCCTGGCTGAATCTGGCATACCCAGTACTCAACATTGCCCTTACCCTTACCTTGTCGAACCTCAAGTGGCTTCTTCGTTATCGGCTTGTCCGGAAACACGCGAATCCAGATCTTGCCGCCACGCTTGATGTGACGCGTCATTGCACGACGAGCCGCTTCGATCTGGCGTGCGGTCATGCGCCCTCGCCCGGTCGCCTTCAGACCGTAGGTGCCAAAGGCTACCGTACTGCCACGCAGCGCGAGTCCGCGGTTGCGCCCCTTGTGCTGTTTACGAAATTTTGTCCGTTTTGGCTGTAACATCTCTTATCCCCAGTAAACGCGAGCTCTCAGGAACGCGCGCCTGCTGCAGCTTCAGCGGGCTCTGCCGCTACCGCTTCGGGCTTGTCAAAAACTTCACCCTTGAAAATCCAAACCTTGACGCCGATTACTCCATACGTCGTAAATGCTTCGGCGAACCCGTAGTCGATGTCCGCACGCAATGTGTGCAACGGCACACGGCCTTCGCGGTACCACTCCGAACGTGCGATTTCAGCACCGTTCAAGCGACCACCAACCTTGACCTTGATGCCCTCGGCACCGACCCGCATCGTGTTCGTTACCGCGCGCTTCATTGCACGTCGAAACATGACGCGTCGTTCCAGCTGCTGAGCGATACCTTCGGCAACCAGCTGTGCATCCAGCTCAGGCTTGCGAACCTCACTGATATTGATCCGCACGTCGCTGATATTCATGCCGATCATGTGCGCCAGCTCGGCACGCAGTTTTTCGATGTCCTCGCCCTTTTTGCCGATTACGATGCCCGGACGTGCGGTATGAATCGTGATATTGGCTTTCTTGGCCGGACGCTCGATGGAGATTTTGCTGACCGAGGCATCTTTGAGCTTCTTCTTGATGTAGACGCGAAGCTGATGGTCGCTCCGAATGTACTCGGGAAACATCTTCGAATCGGCATACCACTTGGACGTCCAGTCCTTGACGATACCGAGGCGAATGCCTGTTGGATGTACTTTTTGACCCATATTCTTTACTCGTCCCCAGGCCAATCGGCCGCGACAAATCTAATTTTCATGTCCATCATTCGTCTGCTACCCGCACAGTAATATGACTATTGCGCTTAATTATTCGTGCTCCGCGGCCTTTGGCCCGAGCACGATAACGACGGAACGTCGGCGCCTCGTTCACCTCAATAGTCGAAACTTTCAGTTCATCGATGTCCGCACCGTGATTGTGCTCTGCGTTGGCGATAGCCGACTCCAGCACTTTTTTCACGATGCGAGCGCTCTTCTTTGGCGTGAACGTCAAAGTACGCAGAGCATCGTCAACAGTCTTGCCGCGGATGGTGTCGGCCACCAAACGGCACTTCTGCGGCGAAATCCGCGCGTATCGAAGTGTTGCTGCAACTTGCATGAACCGGCCCCTTTACTTCGTCTTGCGATCACCGGAGTGACCGCGGAACGTCCGGGTAACCGCAAACTCGCCGAGTTTGTGGCCAACCATGTTCTCTGAAATCAATACAGGCACGTGTTGACGACCGTTGTGCACCGCAATCGTCAGGCCGACCATATCTGGCAGCACCATTGAACGACGCGACCAGGTCTTGATCGGACGGCGATCGTTCTTAGCTGCGGCTGCGGCAACTTTCTTCGCCAGATGTCCATCAACGAACGGACCTTTTCTCACACTGCGTGGCATTACGTCTGATCCTTTTCTTTTCTCTTGGCATTTACCGGCGCGAAGCGGACGGTGCGATGCCGAATAATTTGTTTACCCATTACTTGCGTTTGCGGCGACGGACAATCATGTTGTCGGTGCGCTTGTTCGAGCGCGTCTTGGCGCCCTTCGTCGGTTTGCCCCAAGGGCTGACGGGATGACGACCGCCAGACGTACGGCCTTCACCGCCGCCGTGCGGATGATCAACCGGGTTCATTGCAACACCACGAACTGTCGGCCGCACACCTCTCCAACGCGTTGCGCCGGCCTTGCCCAGCTTGCGCAGATTGTGCTCACTGTGACCAACCTCACCAATCGTTGCGCGGCAATCGACATGGATCTTGCGGGTCTCACCGGATCGCAGGCGCACCGTTGCGTAGGCGCCCTCACGCGCCGCCAACTGCGCATATCCGCCGGCAGACCGCACCAGTTGACCGCCCTTGCCAGGCTTCATTTCAATGTTGTGAATAACCGTACCAACCGGAATCGCCCGCAATGGCAACGCGTTACCGGACTTGATAGGCGCATCCTCGCCACTGACGATCGGCGCGCCCTCACGCACCCCCTTCGGCGCGAGAATATAACGTCGCTCACCGTCCATATACTTCACCAACGCGATGTGCGCGCTGCGATTCGGATCGTACTCGAGTCGCTCGACTACACCTGCTATACCATCCTTGTCGCGCTTGAAATCGATAATACGATATCGTTGCTTGTGACCACCGCCTCTGTGGCGAACAGTAATGCGGCCGTGGTTATTGCGGCCACCCTTCGATGTTTTCTTGTCGAGAAGCGCACTGTGCGGTTTGCCTTTATGCAAACCAGGCGTCTTGACTGCAACAACGAATCGGCGTCCTGCAGATGTCGGTTTGGCTTTATGAAGTGACATGACTAAAAACCTTATTCCGTACCGAGGAAGTCGATCTGACTACCTTCAGCCAGCCTTACGTAGGCCTTTTTCCAATCGTCCCGGCGACCGCGTGTCTGACCGAAACGCTTGGTCTTGCCGCGATTATTGAGAACCTGTACGCCCTCGACCTTCACCTCGAACAACAGCTCTACGGCGGCGCGAATCTCAGCTTTGGTCGCATCGGTACGAACTTTGAAGACAATCTGATTGTTTTTCTCGGCAGCCAATGTGCTCTTCTCGGACAGCACCGGCCCCTGCAAGACTGTCATCAATCTTTCCTGGTGAGCTGCGGCACTCATGACAAGCGCTCCTCGATCAGTTTCAGCGCTGGCAGCGTGATCAGCACCTTGTCAAAGCGAATCAGAACTACCGGATCGATTGACGCCGCGTCGCAGACGCCGACGTTCGGCAAGTTTCTGGCCGCCAGAAAAACCTTCTCATCAAAAGCCTCATTCAGGATCAATACGTTGTCCAGATCCAGCTCTTTGAGTTTTGTCGCAAGCAGCCTGGTCTTCGGCGCGTCCAGCCCGAGTTCCTTCACGATCACGAGGCGATCCTGCCGCACGAGCTCGGACAACACCGAGCGCAGCGCGGCACGGTACATCTTCTTGTTGACCTTTTGCTTGTAGCTGCGAGGCTGGGCAGCGAACGTGCGACCGCCACCAACCCAGATCGGGCTGCGAATGGTGCCGGCCCGGGCACGGCCAGTACCTTTCTGTCGCCAGGGCTTGGCACCGCCACCACGAACCGCCGCGCGGTTCTTTTGCGCTTTCGTGCCGGCACGACCACCGGCGAGGTACGCGGTGACGACCTGATGCACGAGCGCCTCGTTAAACTCGGCGCCGAAGGTTTTGTCGAGAACGTCGACTGAATCACTGCCCTGCATTTTCAGTTTCATGACAGCGATCCCTGGTTCGTGGCCTTGATGGCCGGACGAACGATGACCCGCCCACCACTGTGACCCGGGACTGCGCCCTTGATCAATAGAAGATTGCGTTCCGCATCGACGCGCACGACCTCGAGGTTTTGCACGGTGCGACGAACGTTACCCATGTGCCCTGACATCTTCTTGCCTTTGAAAACACGACCGGGTGTCTGGTTCTGGCCAATAGAGCCCGGGGCCCTGTGCGCCAACGAATTGCCGTGCGTAGCGTCCTGCATCGAGAAGTTGTGGCGTTTAACAGTGCCCGCAAACCCCTTGCCGATGGACGTGCCGATGACATCGACCTTCTGGCCTTCCTCGAAGCGGTCAACCCGCAGGTCCGAACCAACCTGATACTCGTCCTCATCGGCGTCACTGAGGCGAAGTTCCGTGATTAGGTCGCCGGCTTCGACCTTCGCGCTGGCAAAGTGGCCGGCTTGAGGCTTCGACACGCGAGAAGGCTTCTTGCTGCCAGCAGTTACCTGCAGCGCACGATAGCCGTCTGTCTCAACGGTCTTCACCTGAGTGATACGGTTTGGTTGTGCCTCAATCACGGTCACCGGGATCGATTCCCCGTCCTCCGTAAAGACACGTGTCATGCCGCACTTGCGGCCAACAAGACCCATCGTCATCTTCAAAACCTCGCACCGACTTCGATTGGTCAGCGCCGCTATGTGGTTCTTATAAACCTAAAATCTCTGTCACCATCCCAGCTTCGATTGGCTGGAATTGTCGATCACGCTTCTTTCAGACACGCGAAAGGGCCAGCCATCGCCGAGAACCTCTTGTTCTCTGTGCTCTGGGGCTGACCCTGCATTCCGGCCCGAACATCCATTCGGTCCGGCGGTTCCGGGATTTGCCGTTTCGCCTTCGATTTCCCGGCGAAAGTTAAGACCAGGCGCCACGAAGCTCGGCTTTGTGACACCTTTTCCGAATCTGGCCGACTCCCGGCCCGGCCAAACCCAGCGAGCCAGCAATTATACCGCCGAAGACCGCATAATCAAGCGGTTTCGAGACTCTTTGCTGGTTTTTTTTGCCGCCCTAGTTGAGCTTGATTTGAACGTCTACGCCGGCGGGCAGTTCGAGCTTCATCAGGGCGTCGACCGTCTTGTCCGTGGGATTCACAATGTCCATGAGACGCTTGTGGGTACGAATTTCGTACTGATCGCGAGCATCCTTGTTGACATGCGGCGAAATAAGGACCGTAAACCGCTCCTTTTTCATCGGCAAAGGTATCGGGCCCTTGACTGCGGCACCGGTACGCTTGGCCGTTTCCACGATCTCGCGCGCCGAATTGTCGATCAATCGATGATCGAATGCCTTCAGCCTGATACGTATGTTTTGGTTCGTTGCCATATCTAATCCTATTCGGGGTCAGAGCCCTTTTCATGAACAGGGCTCTGACCCCATTGTGTCGTGCTTACTCGATAACTTTCGCGACGACGCCGGCACCCACGGTGCGGCCACCCTCACGAATCGCAAAGCGCAATCCGTCTTCCATCGCGATCGGCGCAATCAGGTCAACCACCATCTGCACGTTATCGCC
>JAOTVR010000047.1 GCA_029863305.1 Gammaproteobacteria bacterium
TTGCCGCTGATGTCGGTGAAAACTGCCAGCGCATCCGTTTCGACAGCATCGCAATTGTAGGTAATACCAACGGAATTCTGGGGGACTGGTGCAAAGCTCTCAATCACCAGATCGTTTGTCTCTGTTTGTGGCGGCGGCGGCAACGGGGCGGGTGAGGATGAGCCAGAACCTGAGCTGCCTCCGCAAGCGCTTACCAGCAGCGCGCCAACCGCCACAATGTGCGGTCGCAGGGATGACAAAGACGGTTTGTTAGGCAAGCAATACCTGGCGTGGCTCATGCTGATGATTTCCCGCCCCGAATTCAGAGCTGCGTCAGTAAGCTCACGATCGTCCATCAAATTGACAGCGCTGTCAAATACTGCACAATGTGAATCTCGCTGACCTGCAGGAAACCGGTCAATGTCGGCGCCGGCGCCCTATACTGGGGCCGTGGCCCAAGGATCCGGATGACAACACAGATGACCCGAATATTCAGAATCATCAGCCCGATTTCGCTGTGCGCGATGCTCGTCGCTTGTGGCGGGAGTTCCGGCAAATCGGGCGACACGGGCACCTCGAACACAGACACCGTCATTGCGGCGCTGACGGTCGATGCGGTCAGTTCCAGTTCCGCCACCTTGTCTTTTTCGACCACACCTGCAGCCGATGCCAACATCAGGGTCTGGCTTGGCACCGATGAGGCAACCGCAGAACCGCTCTTCGTCGTCACATCCGACAGCGCAGTCAATCATTCGGAAATCCTGCCAGCGCTCTGGTCCGCCGCACCCTGGCGCGTGGAAATATCGGCGGGTACCGCCACCTCGAACACCACTTTCAGGACTGCCGATCCGGGCTGGCCGGCTGTTTGCCGAAGCGGTGATCTCACGTTGCCGCTGAACGGCGCCGGCAGCTGGTCGACCTTTACTGACGTCAATGGCAGCATCGCGGTCGAAGCTGCGTCTGGCTGCGAGGGCGCCGGCACGGGCGCTCGTCTTACCTACGATCTGCGCGATGGCGAATGGGTGGTGGCCGCCAGTAATGACAGTTTTGCCTCACCGGTGGATCTCAGCACTTACAGCCATTTGTGGATTCCGTTTCGCGGCACGGCCGGCGTTCCGCTTGCTTTTGAAATCAAGCTCAGGGACAACGCCGGTGCCCTGTCTGTGGCACGCATCGACGGCGGTGCCGGAGTACCGGTCTGGCGTAGCTGGGCAGTGGACAAGCGCGAGTTCGTGCCGCAAATCGGCACGCTGGACTTCACTGCCATTACGGCGTTGGAGTTTGCTTTATCCTGGCCATTGGCGGGTGGTGGCCCGCGAAATGGCACCCTGGAGGTGGCGAGTCCCTCGGCCTGGAACCTGACGGCTGAAAGACCCGAAGTCCCCGGATTTGAGCGCGTTGCCCGTAACGATGGCGCCATGGCGGCGATTGCCGCCGACTTGCTGGCCCGGCAACAGCCGCATGGATTCATTCCCGCCTGGTTCGAAATAGCGCCCGACTGGCATCTCTTTGCTAATGCCATGGCATTGATCGTATTTACCCTCGAGTACGAACGCCTGACCGACAGCAGTGATCCTGGCGTCGGTGCTTACCTGGATGCCGCCTACCTGTTGGCGGACCAACTGGTTGAACTGCAGCAACTCAGCGCTCGTAACGGCGCCTGGGACGACAGTTTTCGGCAGGTGAATGGCGACCTGGAGTTGCATCCCGTTGGTTCGCGACAAGTATGGGTGGGCTCTACCGCCTGGGCCGGCATTGCATTGATCACCGCGCGGGACGGGCTTCCCGACGGCAACCGTTACGACAGCGCGATTGTCGCTGCCACGCAGTTCTACAGCGGCGAGCAAAGTTGCCGGGCAACGGCCGGTCTGCCGGCCGGCTCAGTTACCGAGGGCACTGAAGGTAATATCAGTAGCCACCTGTTTCTGGCGGCTGCGGCGGAGCGGGGGCTGACCAGCGCGGCTGTTCCGGATGCGCTGTCTGCCTTTATCGCAGACCATCTGTTCGACCCGCAGCAGCGCCGCTTTTTCTGTGGCGTGCAGGTGGACTTCGGCAGCGGATACGACAGCAGCAGCTGTACGCTCGGCGGCAGCGGCGCCGTTATCCGCGGAGACGCGCGCAGCTGTCTCGACGTCACGGGCAATTGGGGTGTGGAGTGGCTGAAGCGGCAAGGCCGATCCGCCGATGCTTTGCTGGGGTTGGCCTATAGCAGACACATTTTTCCTACCCGCGGTTTTAGCGACGCCGGCGTGAAAGGGCTGGGCGATATTGCCGGGCCCTGGACGCCAACGGTGGAGCACGGCGCCGGTCAGTGGGCCGCGAGTGGCGGCCCCGACGCCAACTACGTCATGGCCGAAGCCAATGCGAAGCTCTGTCGGGAGGGTGCCTGTCAGGGCGCGGCAGACGATTTGACGGCAGGCATTGGCTGGAACACCGTCTCGACGGGAATTGCACCTGGAGCATGGATGTACCTTGCCTGGCACGGCGGTTTCTGGTCGCGCTTGTGATCAGCGCCGCAAGGTGTCAGATTGATTCTTCCTCCGGTCGAGCCCGGCCTGGAAACGAGATTTGACAGTTTGGGAAAAAACACGCATGGCGGAGTCTGACTGCAGCATCAGAGAATGGCGTGACGTTAATCTCGAAATATTTCAGAATGAAATAATCCCGCAGAGGCAACCGGCCGTTCTAAAATCTCTCGTCAGCAACTGGCCGGCGATTCGGGAGGCGCGAGATTCCGCAGCGAAGATCTGCGGCTATATTAAGCAGTTCGACACCGGGCAGCCGGTTAATGCCACCGTTGGGGCTCCTTCCATCGAGGGCCGATTCTTCTATCGAGATGATCTCCGCGGTTTCAATTTCGAACGCAAATTGGTGAGCGTCAGCACGGCACTGGACAATCTGGTTGCTCTGATCGACAAGCCTGACCCCCCGGCGATTGCGCTGCAGGCGGTACCCGTAAGCGAAGTATTGCCGAGTTTTGAAACTGAAAACGTCTTGCCTTTGGTCGACAAGACAGTGGCCCCGAGGATGTGGTTAGGTAACAAATCCACGATTGCCACACATTACGACCTGTACAGTAACGTCGCCTGCGTCGTTGCCGGCCGCAGACGGTTCACGCTTTTTCCCCCGGATCAGGTCGCCAATCTTTATATTGGACCGCTGCTGACAACGCCCGGAGGCTCTCCTATCAGTATGGTGGATCTGCATCAGCCCGACCTGTCCCGTTATCCGCGGTTCAAGCAGGCGCTCGAGGTATCCCGGGTCGCGACCCTCGAGCCGGGCGACGCCATCTATGTGCCGATTTTATGGTGGCATTCCGTCGAGTCTCTCGAGAACTTCAATGTGCTCGTGAATTACTGGTGGAATGACTCACCGACAAGTTCCGACTCGCCATTCGACAGCTTGTTGCACAGCATGCTCTCGATTTCGTCACTTCCTGCAGAGCAGCGAGTTCTTTGGCGAGAATTCTTCGATTATTTTGTATTCCAACTGGAAAACGACCCGGCGGCGCATTTGCCAGATGACCTGCGCGATGTACTGGGTTCGCTTGGACCGGACGAGCGCAGGCACCTGAAGGCCCTGCTGTCGCAAAACCTGCAAGCGTAAGGGCGATCGGATTCTGACCGGAGCATTGACTATGACGTTTCCCGTAATCGCGCCTGAACAGGATTTTGCGTTGTGGTCGATTCTCATCGCCCTGGCGGGTTTCGGTTTCTGGTGCGAACGCTATCCATGGGGCAGAAAGTATTCGGGTGTCATGCTACTGATCGCCGCTGCGATTGTTCTGTCGAATCTCCGGATTATTCCGACGTCAGCACCCACCTATGATGCGGTATGGAGTTACCTCGTTCCGATAGCGATTCCATTGCTGCTATTCGAGGCGGATCTCAAACGCATCATCCGTGAGTCAGGTCCAACGCTTATCGCATTTGTCATCGGCGGTGTCGCGGTCGTCGCGGGCGCGATTATCGGCGCGTCGTTGCTGGATCTCGGGTCTGATGAGGCCGAATTGGCCGGCATTTTCACAGGCACCTATATCGGCGGCAGCCTGAATTTTGCGGCGGTCGCAGAAGCAAGCGGCATGCAGGACGGCAGCATGCTGGCAGCCGCGGTTGCGGCCGACAATGTAGTAACGAACCTGCATTTCCTCGTGATCATTTTCATACCCGGCATCGCCTGGCTCGCAGCACGGTACCCGACCCACCATATGGATACCGCGGAGCAATTTACTGCGAAGTCCCGGGCCAGGTTGCACCGAATTGCCGATCTGAACATTGCCGGTCTTCTCGCTGCGCTCGCGCTGGCTTTCATGCTGGCGGCAATCGGCCAGACGTTGGCGGAACTCCTGGGAAAACCACAGTTTGCGATTCTCGTGACCACGGCGCTTACCCTGATATTCGCAACCTTGCTGCCACGGCAGGTGCGAAAGCTCTCAGGTCACAGTGAAGCGGGCAGTGTCATGATGTATATTTTTCTTGCAAGTGTTGGCGCGACAGCGGACGTCTGGGAACTCATCGCGATCGGGCCTGTACTGTTCATATTCGCTTCTGTCATCATCATCGTACACATGATCGTCCTATTCGGTGTTGGCAAGGTACTGAGGCTCGACCTCGCTGAGCTTGCGATGGCATCGGCCGTGTGCATTGGCGGTCCGGCGAGTGCGGCCGCGCTGGCATCCGCAAAAGGCTGGCGCGACCTGTTGACTCCGGGTGTGCTCGCCGGCTCCTTTGGCTATGCAGCAGGCAGCTTCATTGGCGTCGCCGTCGTCGAGTGGTTGCGTTGAGAAGCGTCGAGCAAACATAGAAGCCGCGCGTCAGATTGGCAGTGAATGACTGTGCCCGCTCGCTGCTCACAGCACCGCACGCTGTGCACGGGCTCGCCGACTCTCTGCAGCGGCTACAGTGGTATCACGGTTGCAAAGTTTCCGAATGACACCATTCACCTGTTTCTTCATCTGGCGCTGTGGCCGCATAATAGCTGTACCGGATTCGAAACGGAGCCAATTCATGCCTGTATCGCAAGACAAGAGCGCTACCTGCGGCGCATTGCTGGTTTTCCTCTGTGCTTTGCCGGCACATGCGGACAATGAAGACGCCATTGCCCGGTGCGCGCGGGTCGCTGCTGTGGGCGACAGAATACTCTGTCTTGAAAATGCACTGCGACAGTCATGCCACGAGGTCGACCCGATACCTGTCGCCGAAACTACGTCGTTACCAGCTGATGATACCCCTGTGGCCAATGAGACTTTCGGTCTGAAAGCCAAGCGGCCGCCCAGGGAAGAGAATCCTGTTCAAGTGACCGTTGCATCCGTGAGAAAGAACCTTAACAACAAGTTTGTTTTCGAAACCGAGAACGGCCAGGTATGGCTGCAAACGGACCAACGCAAAGTACGGTACAGGGACATACCGTTTGAGGCCGAGATTCGCCCTGCTTCGATGGGAAGCTTCTTTTTGAAGCCCGTGGTGGGCGGCGTGTCAGTCAGGGTCAGCAGAGAAAAGTGACTGGCTCGATAGTTGGCAAGCCGAGAGGAATTGCATAAATAAAAGCGGCCAGAACGGCATTGCTGCCGAACTGGCCGCTATCAACTTCCACAAATGTCACCCGTTATCCAGGCGCATAATCACTTTCGAACTGCGCTCAGAAGCCAAAAGTCGCCGTCGCGAACATTGTCCGACCAAACTGGTCATAGCCCGACGATGTTAATCGGCCCAGGCGATTAGAGCCCGCGGACATGTCGACGAGTGGAGGCTTCGCATCGAACATGTTGTTGATACCGACAGATACCGACCACTTATCAGCGGAGTAAGTCGCCGCGAGATCGTTGTACGATCCGCTGCCGGCGGTGCAGACGCTCGCTGTTGGAGTGGTGCCGGCGATCTCTGTCGAGTCATCGAAGGAATCGCATTCCGCGTCAATTGAAGCAACGGCGCTGGCATGCGTGCCCGCAAGGTACCGATATGACCAGACAAATTCCCATTTGTCTCGCGCCACTGACACGACCGAAGTCCACCGCGTATCGGGAACGCCAAAGTCGTCAACAAGATCTTCGATAGCATCGTCTGCAAAGATCTGTTCGTCTCTTTCGGTCTGCAACGTCAGCGCATTTGTCCAATTCACATCCCAGCTGCCGACACCAAATGCCAAACGACTATTGATGTCAAAACCCTTCGATGTTTCGAGTCCAATATTTACGAACGAGGCATCGACTGTGGTGATGAAGTTGAACTCCGGATCTGTGGCAACACCACTGCGGTCAAGACGAGAACAGAACGGACTGGCAAGGTCCGGTGCATCTTCAAAACAGCGTGTCATGATTGTTGTCGCATTGACCGATCGGACCGTATCTTCAATTTCGATATCGAAGTAGCTCACCGCAATATCGAGATCGAAGTTATCACTGATCTGAGGGCTGAACTGCAACGTTGCGGTCAGCGATTCAGATGTTTCCGCAACCAGATCTGTCGCATTACCACCAATTGTAACTGGAATGGTTGTCGAGGCGGTTAGCCCCAAGACAGTGGGGTCAGCCCCATCCAGTATGCAATTGTTGAGCACGGTCTGGCTGCGCGTATCCAGTGCCGGGTCATAAACGCCGCCGACATTTGCTGCATCCGGAATCGCACAAGGATCCGAATCACCGCCGACGCCGCCGAACTGATCGGCCAGGAACTGTTCACGCAGATTCGGCGCGCGGAACGAGGTGCCGAATGATGCGCTGGCAGCGATCGTTTCGTTCGGTCGGAATGACGCGCGGAATCGGTACGTCGACTCGCTGCCAAAATTCGACTCGTCGGTGAACCGCAGTGCGGCTTCGACTCCAAACGTCTCGGTTATTGGAACATTGACCTCAGCATAGGCGTCGAACAGATCCCGTGATCCTCTGGATTCGCCTTCCGTGAGCGGGTTTTCCGCAGCGACACCGCCTTTCGCACCCAGGAAATCCGCGGCAGAATCGATTTCATCGTCACGAAATTCAATACCGAACGCAAATCCGAGCGGACCGGCAGACAACTCAGCCAGACTACCTGTGAGGTACGCGGAGAAAAGCGTCTGCTCTACAACAGTGCGATTTGTGCGCGTACCCAACAGGAAATCTCGCTCCGCATCCGTTGAGAATCTACCCTCACCGTCAGCTCCGGTTGCATAGAGCAGGGGATCGAACATGTTGACCGGCACGCATGTGGCTGGCGTTACAAAGCCAAACGCATCCGAGGTGGTCACTCCGCATATCGGTTCGTTGTCCGAGTTCAAACGAAGGGTGTCAATCGACAAAGACAGATTCGATTCATTCAGGATCGTGCGGGATTCAAACCCTGTTCCACGATCATAGGATACGGACACGTCGTAACCGATCCCGTGGTCGGTGAACCAATCATTGGCAGTAATATCGCCACGTAGTCCGCCGACGAAGCGAAAATGTTGCAATTCCACATTTCGTCGCTGCGGAATATCGTCCAAAGTTATGATTGGGATCGCATCAGCATCGAACGGGCTCAGCGGATTGTCGACCAGGACAGGAGCACCAGTTCCATCGACTATGATGTTGCCGCTGGCGTCTTCCTGGGGAATCTGGCCAGGAATTGTCGGGAAGATTTGCTCGTGAGTAGCGTTGTTGACCAATCGACGATTCATATAAGAATTTTCAAAGTAGAATTCGCTACCCCCACCAAATTCATAAGAACCAAGTGTAAAGACCGAGAAGCGCTCGATTGGCTGGACGAGATCGGAAGCGAGCCGCTCATCCCAGTCGCTGTATTCAGGGAGGAAAAATACCCTGTTACGTTCATCGGCACGCTCTGAGGCATTCGGCGGAACAGGGTCCGGCGCCGCGGCAAGCGAACTGCTGAAGTTCGGAATACCGACATCCGTTGATCCGGGCGTAAACCAAAGCCATGGGCTGCCATTGAATCCTGATCCGCCGGTATCAAAGACCGCGTTATCAAAAAAGCCGTTAAAGCATTGGCTGGTAACGTTTCCGCTCTCATCCACCTCGGTATTTCGCGGGCAATCGTACCGGCTTCCTGCTGTGACGCGTTCCCGATTGAAGTACTCTCCCGAAACTACGAAATTGGCACGATCAGATGACGTTCCGGCAATGAACGAGACTTGCGAAATCTCACCCCCCTCTTCACTGGGGACTTCTCCGTTCAGTGAAACCTCGAGACCATCAAATTCATCACGGAGAATAACGTTTACGACCCCTGCGACGGCGTCGGCGCCATACACGGAGGAAGCACCCTCCGTGATAATCTCGATTCTTTCCACAAGGTTCAGTGGCAGGAGATTGATGTCCGGCTGTGCGGGCGCGCCGCGTACTCCCGATGATCCAAGCCGTCGGCCATTGACCAGTACGAGTGTTCGTTCCGGACCAAGACCGCGCAGCGAAATGTTTGCCGACCCAACACCGCCGATCGCTGGCGCCTCACTGGCGTTGGAATTGCCGGCGTTGGTGTTGATTTCACCGTTAAGCTGCTGACCGTTGGCGATAGTTGAACGTTGCAAAAGTTCGGATATCGACGCGACACCGAGCTGCTTCGCTGACTGGATATCAAATGTCTGCAAGGGAGCGGCGGACGAGTACTCATCGCGGGCGATGCGTGAGCCGGTTACGACAACCTCCTCCAGCGCCTCATCGTCAGCGGCTTCCTGCGCCTGTGCAGCTCCCATGGAGAGTGTGCCCGCTGTCAAGAGGGTCCACGCTGGCAGAAAGCGCCATTGGTGCATTTTCTTGTACATCATTGTGTCTCCTGAAAATCAAAGTAACCGAATTGCAAACCTGGGCTTTTTTCTCTCGACATCCGTTTTTTGTTCGAGTCCCTTGAGCAGATTCCGGCAATGGTCCGAAGCCCGGCTAAACACACGGAGTTCGCAACAACCGTGAAACTGGCAATATCGCTCGACCGTTGCGCCCGCCCATACTCTCCGGCATCGCCAACAAGATCAATTGTTTGTAGTTCTTTTGCAGCCTGCGCCCGGACTCGCCGAAAATAGGACAAGACTATTGTAATAAAAACAACATATTACAGTAAATTAAGCTTGTCTTAAAAAAACAACAAGCATGAAAAACTGATTGGGCAAAAAGCGACGTTGCGCGCGAATGCTGCGGCAACACGCCGATGCAAGGGTGCGCTGCACACGAAACATTCCATTCGTGCCGGCGTTTTCAGGCGTGCCACCAATCCTGGATCAGGTATTTATGTTTACGCCGCACTGAGGGAATTGACATCAGGTAGCGGCCGTGGCGACGGTGTCTTGGGCGGAAGCAGCATTTTTGTTATCGTGCGCTTTCTAATTCATTGCGGGCTTCTGATTCCGCGCGCATTGGCCGCTTAACCATATGCTTCGCGCAACGTTGGTAGGCAGCAGGAAGTTCGGCATGGCTTGGACGGTCAACTACATTGATGAGCTGGAAGTTGTCGAACTCACTATCTCAGGCGAATTCACCGACGAGGACATAAAAGCTGCAGCGTACGCCCGTATTGCCATGGGAAAGGAACACGGAGTGACGCATTTCATTATCGACGCGGTCGAGATGGACCTGACTGGCACGACCTTTTCCATTTATGATGTTCCCGCAAGAATATATTCAGAAGAGAATATGCAACGTAAGTCGCGGATCGCTGTTATCACTAGTCCGGATTCTGCGTCCAGGAATATCGCCGAGTTTTTTGAGAATGTCAGTGTCAACCGGGGCTGGAATGCGAAGGTATTTGTTGAGCGCAAGGATGCGATAGAGTGGCTGCAAAAGAAGCGAAGTCCTGCGGAAGATTAAGAATCGAATTTCCGTCGGCCTGAAACAGGATGCCAAGCGTATGCGCATCGATGCAATTACTATCGGTAACACGCCGCCTGAGGACGTCAATGTCATCATCGAAGTTCCTGTCGGTGGCAATCCGATCAAGTACGAGCTCGACAAGGAGGCCGGTACGCTCGTTGTCGATCGATTTCTGTATACGCCAATGTCATACCCGGGCAATTACGGTTTTGTGCCACATACACTTTCGGAAGATGGCGATCCGATCGATGTTCTGGTGTGCAATACACGGCAACTGGTGCCCGGTTGCGTGATCAATGTGCGCCCGATTGGTGTATTGATCATGGAGGACAATGCCGGCCAGGATGAAAAGATTATCGCTGTGCCATCGCATGCGCTCACCAAGCGTTACGACGACGTATTAAACGCGACGGATCTGCCAGAAATCACGCTGCAACAAATTGAGCATTTCTTTGAACATTACAAGGACCTCGAACCCGGAAAATGGGTCAAGATCGGTGATTGGCTCGGCGCCGACGATGCAAAACGGTTCATTCTGGAGGCCATCGATCGGGCCAGGCAGCCGCCTGTATAACGTATCATCGAATCCTGTTATTCAACTCGAGACTCCACATGTCAGGCCTTTACTTCGAAGAATTCTCGCTTGGACAAACGTTTGATCATCCGATCCGTCGGACGATCACCGAGACGGACAATGTCCTGATTACAACGCTGACACACAATCCGGCGTCTCTGCACCTCGATGCGGAGTACATGAAGAATACTGAGTTCGGCAAACCGCTCGTCAATAGTTGTCTGACCCTGTCCTTGATGGTCGGCATCTCCGTCAACGACACTACGCACGGAACCACCGTTGCAAATCTCGGTTGGGACGAAGTCAGGTTTCCAAAGCCGCTGTTTCACGGCGACACGATCCGCGTTGAATCCGAGGTGCTCGAATTGCGCGAAAGCAGGTCGCGGCCGGAAAACGGCATCGTCACTTTCGCCCACCGCGCGTACAACCAGCACAACGAGCTGGTGGGTGTCTGTAAGCGCACAGCTTTGATGCTCAAGAAGCCGGCATGAATCGAAGTTATCTCTTCGTGCCCGCAGACAGCGAGCGCAAAATGAAGAAGGCCGGCGATGCAGGTGCTGACGCTATCATCCTCGATCTGGAAGATTCTGTTGCTGCCGGCGCACGGGTAGCAGCGCGGGAACGGGTGGGGGGCTACCTCGCTGGCAGGGACGACATCTGGGTTCGCATCAATCCGGTAGGCACCGATGATGCTGTTGCCGACCTGAACAGCATCATGCCGTTCGCCCCGACCGGTATTGTCCTGCCGAAGCCATGCGGCGTTGCCGACGTTCAGCGGCTTGCTGCGATGCTTGATGAACTGGAGCGCGAACACGGTCTCGACGCCGGCAGGACCGAGATCCTGCCCATTTGTACGGAACGTCCGGAGGCGCTATTCGGGCTGGGAGGCTACGCAGATGCGACACCCCGTCTTGCTGCGATGTCCTGGGGCGCCGAGGACCTGAGCGCGGCAGTTGGCGCAAGCGCCAATCGTGGCGACGATGGCAACTGGTTACCGCCGTATGAACTGGCGCGATCACTGTGCCTGTTCGCCGCCGGCGCCGCGGAAGTACCTGCCGTCGATACGGTCTATACGGATTTTCGCGATATGGACGGTCTGGCAAGGTATGCAGCGAATGCCCGGCGCGATGGGTTCTGCGGCATGCTCGCCATTCATCCGGCGCAGGTCGATGTGATCAATCGTGCATTTATGCCGAGTGCCGCCGAAATCGAACGTGCCGAGCGAATTGTCGCGCTATTCGCGGAGAACCCGGAAGCAGGAGCACTCGGGATGGACGGTGAAATGCTGGACCGGCCGCACCATGTCCAGGCCCAACGGATCTTGCAGCTCGCCAAACGGCTTGCTGCTGTACAGGAAAAAGGCTGTGAATAATGAGTGATATTTACCCGGTGGCTGATGAGACGAAGGAACGTGCATTGCTCGATGCGGATGATTATGCCGAAATGTATACGCGGTCGGTTAACGACAATGAAGGATTTTGGGCAGATCAGGCGAGTCGCATTGACTGGATCAAACCGTTCACCAGGACCAAAGACGTCTCGTTTGACAGCGACGATCTGCATATCCGCTGGTTTTACGATGGCACCCTGAACGCCTGTTATAACTGCGTCGACAGGCACCTGGAGTCGAAAGCCGACGACGTGGCAATCATCTGGGAAGGTGACGATCCGGCACGCGACCTCACGATCACCTATGCGGATTTACACGCCCGAGTGTGCCGGTTCGCCAACGCGCTGAAAGCCATGGGCGCCGGGAAAGGGGACCGCATCACACTGTATATGCCGATGATACCGGAGGCCGCTGTGGCCATGTTGGCGTGCGCCCGCATCGGCGCAGTGCATTCCGTTGTGTTCGGCGGCTTCTCGCCGGATGCATTGGCGGGGCGGATCCATGACTGCGAGTCAACCATCGTCGTGACCGCCGACGAAGGTCTGCGCGGTGGCAAGATCATTCCACTCAAGGCAAACGTCGACGCCGCGGCGGCCAATCCGAACGTCACAACGCTCGAGAGGGTTCTCGTTGTCAGGAATACCGGAAACGACATCAATTGGGTCGAAGGACGCGATGCATGGTTGCACGACCTCGAGGCTGAGGTCGACGCCGATTGTCCGTGCGAAGAAATGGGCGCCGAGGACCCGCTGTTCATTCTCTATACGTCCGGCTCGACCGGTAAACCGAAGGGTGTTTTGCACACCACTGGTGGTTACCTGGTTTATGCCGCGCTGACCCACGAGTATGTTTTCGATTATCATCCGGGCGACATCTACTGGTGCACCGCCGACGTTGGCTGGGTAACAGGGCACAGCTACATCGTCTACGGGCCGCTGGCGAATGGCGCCGTCTCATTGATGTTCGAGGGCGTGCCGAACTATCCGACCTCATCTCGATTCTGGGAGGTCTGCGACAAGCACAAGGTCAATATCTGCTATACGGCGCCGACGGCGATTCGGGCGCTGATGCGCGAGGGCGACGCGCCGGTGAAGCGCACGTCGCGCAAGAGCCTGCGCCTGCTCGGTTCCGTCGGCGAGCCAATCAACCCGGAAGCATGGGAGTGGTACTACCATGTCGTCGGCGACGGGCGCTGCCCGATCGTCGACACCTGGTGGCAAACCGAAACGGGCGGCATATTGATCACGCCACTGCCCGGGGTGACAGCCTTGAAACCCGGGTCGGCGACGACACCGTTCTTCGGCGTCATGCCGGCGATTGTCGATGGCGATGGTAATGTGCTCGAGGGAGCGGCGTCGGGCAACCTGATCATCACCGACAGCTGGCCCGGTCAGATGCGCACGGTGTATGGTGATCATGAACGCTTCGTGCAAACTTATTTCTCGACTTTCAACAATGCGTACACAACCGGGGATGGCGCGCGTCGGGACGAGGATGGTTACTACTGGATCACGGGCCGCGTGGACGACGTGCTGAATGTCTCGGGCCATCGCATGGGCACCGCCGAAGTCGAGAGTGCGCTGGTGTCACACAGTGCCGTCGCCGAAGCGGCCGTTGTGGGCTATCCGCATGACATCAAGGGGCAGGGGATCTATGCCTATGTCACCTTGATGGAGGGTGTCGAATCGAGCGACGAACTGCGTGCTGAATTACAGAACTGGGTGCGCAAGGAAATCGGTCCGATCGCGAAACCTGACCTGATTCAGTGGGCCCCGGGTCTGCCGAAAACGCGGTCCGGCAAGATCATGCGACGCATTTTGCGCAAGGTTGCGGCCGACGATTTCGCGGAGCTGGGCGACACATCAACGCTGGCTGACCCGTCTGTTGTGGATGATCTTATCGGCAATCGGCAAAACCGCGCCGGCTAGTGCAGTGATGGATCAGGCTTCGGCCTGATCGACAGACTCGTCTTCGTCCGGCAGGTCGTCGAGTGAGATTTCGTCGAGCAAATCATCCTCGAAGACCGGTTTTTCGAAAATCGTATCATGCTCGTTGGATTCGAGGCTCTCCGTCTGCAGATCCGCTTCATTCAGAACAACGGTTGCCTTCAGATAATCGTCGGCGCCGCTGAGTCGTTTGTATTCTGCGATCTGACGTTCGTATGCGCGGACGAACTCCTCCGCGTACATTTGCGGGAAGCGGCTGCTCCCCTTCTCGGTCAATATAGGGTACAGGTCGCAATACAGCTGCCAGTACTTGGATTTGTTCATCCAGCGCGTCAGCGGATTGCTGCCGAGTGAGCGTTCAAATCCGTCAGCGAGCTCGTCCGGGTCGAATCGATCAGCAAACTCGATGAACGCGCTGTTCATGGCGTCGAGAAAAGCGTCCTGATGGAACAGCAAGTCGCGGCAAACTTCACGCACTGCATCGCGTGGGCCAAGGTATTCGCCTTCTTCACCAACCAACAGTTGCTTGATTGAATCCTTCGTATTTGCGGAGAGCTTCAACGGATTATTGTGTCGCGGCAACACGGTCGTCTGATCCAGTCGAAACGCATTCTTGAGGTTCGCACGGCTCGCAAGTAGTTGCGCGGTGCCTTCGACATACGCGCGCATTACCTCACCGGCATTCTGCATGATCGACCCCAGATCGACCGACGGGTGCAACTCGGCCCTGTTGATGCCGAGTCCGTCAAGAAACGAGTCAAGCAGGTCCGTTGCAACCAGGTCGGCTTCTGCCAGGGCACTCGTCGTAGCAGCCTTCGGCCTGACCACCTCTGCGACTCTCTGGCTCGCGCGCTCGACAACCCCGCTGTCGGCGGGTTCACCAAACAGCGCCGACTGGAATTCGTCGTTGCCAGTGAGTTCTTCCTCGTCCAGCAGTTGCACGCCGGTCCGCAGCGACTCCTCGGGTACCAGCGATGCGTCGTAATCGGTCACCCGGGAGCCCGTTACCTCCAAAGGCATGACAATGCTCTCGCCGGCATCGATCGAGACCGTAATTTCGAAATCGCCGAATCGCAGTGTGTCGCCGTTGAAAAGACGCCGCGGATTGCCCTTGCCGATCGGTTCGCAGTCACCGTTGATATACACGCCATTGGTGCTCGTATCGACGAGGTAGTAGATACCACCCTTGTAGTCGATGGTCGCATGGCGCCCGGAAATGAAGCGGTCCGGGTCCGGCAGGATCCAGTCGTTTTGCAGGGAGCGGCCGATAGTGCCGCCTTTCTCGCCGAATACTCGCACGGCGTCGTCGCCGACAATTTCCTTGTGCTCCGAGATGATTTCGAGTTGGCAGGTCATGACAGACGAATAGTGCAAAGAATCAACGGCATACGCTGCCGAGCAGTTCACATAAATCAGATTCGGTACGAACGGCTTTGACCGCACATATGCGCACCAAAAACCATATCTGCCATATGCCAAGAAGCAAGGATTTGGGTACACTACGCGCCCCCGTAACGTCGTTGAATGAGCATGAGCAAGAAAAATCTGTATCGGGTAGTTTTCATGAGCCAGGGCCAGGTCTACGAGATCTATGCCCGCGAGGTGGGTCATGGCGCCATGTTGGGTTTTGTCGAGGTCGAACAACTGGTCTTTGGCGAGCGCACGACGGTTGTCGTCGATCCGTCCGAGGAGAAGATCAAAGCCGAATTCGAACATGTAATCCGGACCTACCTGCCGATGCACTCAGTCATCCGAATCGACGAAGTCGAAAAGCACGGCACGAGCAAAATATCGAAACTCGAGGGCAACGTGACGCAATTTCCCATGCCGTTCTACACACCGGGGGACAACAGCAAGTAAACCGCCGGAGTGCGCGGGAAAGACCTCAGCAGCGGGACTCTATCCCGCTTTGCCCCGAGGGCACGTAGGCAGCACGTAGTCACTCCGGTATGATCGCGTCTCACCCCCCGCTAATCTCACGGATAAGGTCGCACCGGCTTGCCGACACCAGCAACTGATCTGGACACGCAGACTCGCATCGACATGCTGGAGATTCCAGCGCAGTCCGCACTCTCGGATTTCCGGCTCGCCAAGCTGCTGCGTTCGTTGCAGCGCCAGGATGAACGGGTGAAATCGGTCGTCGCCCGCTTTGTATACTTTGTTGCCTTGACAGGGCCGCTGTCTGCCGAGCACAAGAGCCGCCTGAAAGCCCTGTTGTTGTCGGGCGAGCGCGCTGCAGCGCTGGGCACGGGTGCGAGGAAGATCTATGTCCTGCCGCGTCCGGGGACGATTTCTCCCTGGTCGAGCAAGGCGACCGATATCGCGTTGGCGTGCGATGTGCCGGTCGAACGCATTGAGCGCGGTATCTGCTACGGATTGCAATTCAAAGGCAAGGTGAGCGATGCCGATGTACGCCAGCTCGGTGCACTGCTCTTCGATCGAATGACTGAGGCATTGTTCAGCAGGGGCGATGAAGCGCTGGCCTTGTTCGAGGCACATGAGCCGGCGCCTTTGACAACGGTGTCCGTGAGCGAAAGCGGGCGCGAGGCACTCGCGCAGGCCAATGTTGATCTCGGGCTGGCCCTGTCCGACCAGGAAATCGACTACCTCGTTGCCAGTTATGCCGGGATCGGGCGGGATCCGACCGACGTCGAGCTGATGATGTTCGCCCAGGCAAACTCGGAGCATTGCCGGCACAAGATTTTCAACGCGGATTGGGTCATTGACGGCGAGCCTAAACAGCAGCGGCTGTTCGGCATGATCAAATCGACCACGGCGGCGTCTCCGGACGGTGTCATTTCCGCTTACTCGGATAACGCAGCTGTCATCGAAGGCTGGCCGGGGTCAAGGCTCATCGCGTCTCCCGGCAGTCGCGAGTATCGATTCAGCGACGAGACTGTGCATATCCTGATGAAGGTGGAAACGCACAATCATCCGACCGCGATCTCACCGTTCCCTGGCGCGGCGACCGGCTCAGGGGGCGAGATTCGTGACGAGGGCGCGACCGGACTCGGCGCAAAACCAAAAGCGGGTCTGACCGGTTTTACCGTGTCACATTTGCGCATCCCTGATTTTGCACAGCCCTGGGAAATCGATTTTCCGCATCCGGAGCGGATGGCCACACCGCTCGAGATCATGATCGAAGGGCCAATCGGTGGCGCGGCATTCAACAATGAATTTGGACGACCGAATTTGCTCGGTTATTTCCGCACTTACGAAGCCGTGTTGCCAGGCCTGCCTGACAACGAGATTCGCGGTTATCACAAACCCATCATGATCGCCGGTGGTGTCGGCAATGTGCGTGCCGGGCACGCCAGCAAGATCGATGTGCCTGTTGGTGCAAGAGTGGTTGTTATCGGCGGTCCCGCCATGTTGATCGGGCTGGGTGGCGGGGCCGCATCCAGTCTGGCCAGCGGGACGAGTAGTGAAGATCTCGATTTTGCGTCTGTGCAACGCGGCAATCCGGAGATGCAGCGTCGTGCGCAGGAGGTCATCGACCGCTGTTGGCAGATGGGTGACGACAACCCCATTCTGTTGATCCACGACGTCGGCGCTGGCGGCTTGTCGAATGCAATACCCGAGGCGGTCGACCACAGCAAGCACGGAGCACGGATCGAACTGCGAGATATCGACAATGCAGAACGCGGCATGTCGCCGATGGGCATCTGGTGCAACGAGGCACAGGAGCGCTATGTGCTGATTATCGGTACGGACCGCATTGACGAGTTTACGGCCCTGTGCGAGCGTGAGCGATGTCCCGTCTACGTCGTCGGCACGCTGACCGACGATGGTCAGTTGGTGGTCGACGATCGTGAGTTTGGCAATCGCGCGGTCGACATGCCGATGGATATGTTGCTTGGCAATCCGCCTAAAATGATCCGCGATGTGCAACGCTCGGACCCGCCCGATCTGCGCCTCGACCTGTCCGACATCGAACTCGACGAAGCCGTGCTGCGAGTACTCAGGTTTCCGGCTGTGGCGAACAAGTCGTTTCTGATTCACATTGGTGATCGAACCGTAGGTGGCCTCAGCGCCCGCGACCAGCTCGTGGGTCCGTGGCAGGTACCGGTTAGTGATGTCGCGATTACGATGAGCGGTTACGAGAGTTCGAGGGGCGAGGCGATGTCGATGGGCGAACGCACGCCACTGGCGGTACTGGATGCGCCGGCGTCGGGGCGCATGGCCGTTGCGGAGGCGATTACAAATATCGCGGCCGCTCCGATTGAGAACATAAGGAAAATCCGCCTCTCAGCCAATTGGATGGCGGCTGCGGGGCACCCGGGCGAAGACGCGCGGCTGTTCGATACGGTCAAGGCCGTGGGCGACGAGCTGTGTCGCGCCCTTGGCGTCGCGATTCCGGTCGGCAAAGACTCCATGTCGCTGCGTGCGAGCTGGCGCGAAGGCAGCGAGGATTATCAGGTCGTTGCGCCTGTGTCGCTGATCGTGTCCGCCTTCGCGCCGGTGACAGATGTCAGACGGCATCTGACGCCGCAACTTCAGTCTCTCGATGAAGCGAGCTACCTGCTGTTATTCGATCTCGGCCAGGGCAGGAATCGCCTGGGCGGGTCTTGCCTCGCCCAGGCCTACAATCGAGCGGGTGGAGCGACGGCCGACCTCGACAGTCCGGAGCTGCTGACGAACTTCTTCGCAGCAATCCAGGAGCTCAACGAACGAGACATGGTGTTGGCTTATCACGATCGTAGCGATGGCGGGCTGGTCGCGACGATTGCCGAGATGATGTTTGCCAGTCGGCTGGGCGTGTCATTACAGCTGAGCGGTACGCGCCAGGAGCTGCTTGCGCAGTTATTTTCTGAAGAGCCGGGTGCGGTAATTCAGGTCGCCAAGAATAAGCTGACGCAGGTTCAAATGGTGCTGGATCGGACGGGGGCGACGGCAACTGCCATCGGCAGGGTGGAAAAGAGACCGCAATTCACCGTGCGTAACGACCAGAACATCGTCCTGAAGTTTGGGCGCAAACAGCTGCAGCGTGAATGGTCGGAAATGAGTTACCGCATACAGGCACTGCGCGACAATCCGGCGACGGCCCTCGAGGAATTCGATCAAATCCTGAACGATGACGATCCAGGGCTGAATGCCGCGCTTTCATTTGATGCGAACGATGACATCGCGCGGCCGTATCGGGGCATCGCCGGACCACGCGTTGCGGTCTTGCGGGAACAGGGCGTCAACAGCCAGTATGAGATGGCGGCAGCCTTCGTACGTGCCGGCTTTGTCGCCGTCGACGTGCACATGAGCGACCTGCTGAGCGGCCGTGACAATCTGGGCAATTATCAGGGGCTGGTTGCCTGCGGCGGATTTTCGTTTGGTGATGTACTTGGCGCAGGTGGGGGCTGGGCCAAGTCCGTCCTCTATCATGCTGCCGTGCGGGACCAATTCGCGGACTTTTTCGCGCGTGCAGACACATTCGCTCTTGGGGTTTGTAATGGCTGCCAGATGATGTCGCATTTACGTGAGCTGATACCAGGTGCCGCCCACTGGCCGCGCTTCTTGCGCAACAAATCAGAGCAATTTGAGGCGCGCCTGAGCCTTGTCGAAGTGCTGCAGAGTCCCTCTATATTCCTGGAAGGCATGGCCGGGTCGCGCATGCCTATCGCAACTTCACACGGTGAGGGCCGTGTCAATTTTGTGCACGAATCCGACCGCTATATGGCATCGCATATGATTGCTGTGCGTTACGTTGACAACTTCGGCAACGTCGCTGACAAATACCCGGCAAACCCGAATGGCTCGCTCGACGGGATATGCGGGCTATCGAACGAGGACGGACGAGTAACGATCATGATGCCGCATCCCGAACGCGTCGTCAGAACGGTGCAAAACTCCTGGCATCCTGAGGAGTGGGGTGAGGATGGTCCCTGGATGCGTATGTTCAGAAACGCGCGCGTCGCAATCAATTAAAGAAATCAGCGACTTTTGGCCGGATCAGGCCGATGAGGCCAGGTCCTTGTTGCCTTCCTGAACAAAGAAACGCCGCACCTTGATCGCGCGCGTGAGTTTGCCGCGGCGCACGAAACACTGATAGAACATGTCTTTGAGAACCTCGAGAAGGATGCCGGCCTGGGAGCGATTCAGCAGCGGGAGCTCTTCTTCTTCGCTTGCGTCGAACAGCACCGTCTTTATAGGAGCAAAAGTCTCGTCGTCGATGCCGGCGATGTCCTGCGCTATCAGGATTTCCTCGAAGGCCCTGAGCCTGCCGCCTTCGCCCAGTGCCTGAAAAGCGCTGGTCGCGGAGCGACGGCACATCGATGCGAAAGCGTTGAAGTTGTTACCCGAGTAACAGGACAGTGCTTCGCGAAAAAGTACTTCCGTGTGCTTCGGCAGGTAGGAAAATGCGAAGCGTTCCTTCGGCCGTTCCAGTTCGATGAAGTTGCGATACAGCTCGACCTGGTTTGCGGAGAATTCCTTAACAGCGAAGCGCAGAAAAACAGGCGCCTGACAGGCGTCGCAGCGGTACACGAGGCCGACGTGTTTCGGCCTATGCTGCAGAAGATCGTCGGCGTGTGGCACCGACTCCGGGCTCATGTGGGAATAGACGCCGCAGTACGGGCACTCGAGCCCGATCTGCTCATCATCATCGAGCAGGAGCCCCTGATCCCTGTCAAGTACTATCGCCATCTTCGCTCGTTATTATTCTATGCCAAATCAATCGGCTAGATCAGTATGCACCAATGCTCCGGTGCTGCTAACAGCCGTTAACATAATCTATGAATCAATCGTCCGCCGGCCCCCATCCACCAACGGCATTTTGTGCCTGTTCGTTGAGTGGCCGTGCAATCAGGGCATCACGGCTCAGTGTTACGCGATATCGCGCGCCATCTGCCATCGGCACGTAGGTCGCCGTGCCATAAAAGGCATCGATCCCCGGCGCAAATTTCGGGTATTTTCTCGCAAGGCTCCAGATGTCGAGCGGGCGTTCAACGGCCAATCCGTGTACCGTGCGTTGTTCGCTGCGTTCACGCTCGACGGACGTATAGCGGCCACTCAGTCTTTCCAGCTGATACACCGGTTCGAGCCCCAGAACCGTCGCCGGCGGTTTCCAGCTTACGACGCGCGCGTCGAGTTGCCACTCGTCACCCCGTAAGGTGAACGTGCGGTCGACCTGTCCGTCGATCATCAAACGTGCCGTGTAGGCCTCCGGCGCAGACTGCTTGAATTCGATAACGCCGACCAGCTGTTCATCTGTTAGTCGTTCGTAGCCGAGATAGCTCATGAAAACGAGAATGCCGGCTGTCCCTATTCCTGTTGACGCGACCCCCGCCGTAGCCGATCCGCCGGCCCTGAGAACCCGGCCTCGGCGCATGTGCCGCAACGTCGAAGCAATGAACAACAATCCGACGAGCGTGAGAATTGCGCTGGCAGCAATAAGCCCATTCATCCGGATTTTCCTATGCGTCGAGTCGCTTGTATTTTATACGATGTGGATTGTCCGCATCGGACCCGAGCCGGCGCCTGCGATCTTCTTCGTAGTCCGCATAGTTACCGGCAAACCACGTGACTTCGCTGTTGCCTTCGAACGCCAGTATGTGCGTCGCGATGCGGTCCAGAAACCAGCGATCATGCGAGATCACCACGGCCGAGCCCGGAAATTCCAGCAACGCCTCCTCCAACGCGCGCAATGTCTCGACATCGAGGTCATTGGTCGGCTCATCGAGCAGCAACAGGTTGCCGCCCGACTTGAGCATTTTTGCGAGATGCACACGATTTCGCTCGCCGCCGGACAGGATTCCTATCTTTTTTTGTTGCTCGGAACCACGGAAATTGAAGCGGCCGACATACTTGCGCGACGGCGTTTCATAATTGCCGACCTTGATCAGGTCTTGCCCGTCCGAAATCTCCTCCCAGACCGTCTTGTTGTCATCGAGGCTGTCACGTGACTGGTCGACGCTCGCTATTTGCACCGTATCGCCAAGACGTATCGTGCCGGAGTCCGGCGCCTCACTGCCGGTTATCATGCGGAAGAACGTGGTCTTTCCCGCGCCGTTCGGGCCGATCACACCGACAATACCGCCCTGGGGCAACTGAAAGCTCAGCCCGTCGATCAAGAGCTTGTCGCCAAACCCCTTTTTCAGGTCGTTGACCTCGATGACAAGTTCACCGAGCCTGGGCCCGGGCGGTATATAGATCTCGTTGGTCTCATTGCGCTGCTGATATTTCGGCGACGAGATCTCGTCGAATTGGCGCAGTCGGGCCTTCGATTTGGCCTGCCGTCCCTTCGGATTTGAACGCACCCATTCGAGTTCGGCGTGTATTGCCTTCTGTCTGGCCTTTTCCGAAGCTTCTTCGTTTGCCAGGCGTTTTTCCTTTTGTTCGAGCCAGGACGAGTAGTTGCCCTCCCAGGGGATGCCGTGGCCACGATCGAGTTCGAGTATCCAGCCAGCAACATTGTCGAGGAAGTAGCGATCGTGCGTTACCGCGATGACAGTGCTCGGATAGTCCGCCAGAAAGCGTTCGAGCCAGGCGACCGACTCGGCGTCGAGATGGTTGGTTGGTTCATCCAGCAATAGCATATCCGGCTGCGACAACAACAAACGGCACAGCGCGACCCGGCGCTTTTCACCACCTGACAATTGGGTCACGTCTGCGTCCCATGGTGGCAGGCGCAGTGCGTCGGCGGCGATCTCCAGCTTACGGTCGATCTCCCAGGCGCCCGCCGAGTCGATCGCGTCCTGCAGCTTGCCCTGTTCCTCCAGGAGCGCGTTCATCTCGTCATCGCCCATCGGCTCAGCGAATTTCATGCTGATTTCGTTGAATCGATCGACGAGTTCAATGGTTTCGGCCACGCCTTCCTCGACATTGCCGCGCACGTCCTTGTCCGGATTCAGCTCCGGCTCCTGTGGCAGGAAGCCAACCTTGATGCCGGCTTGCGGACGTGCCTCGCCGTCGAACTCGGTATCGAGACCGGCCATGATGCGCAGAACCGTCGACTTGCCCGAACCGTTCAGGCCGAGAACACCGATCTTGGCGCCCGGAAAGAACGATAGCGAGATGTCTTTGATAATGAACCGCTTCGGCGGCACCACTTTGGCCACGCGATTCATGGTGTAGATGTACTGCGCCATTGCAGGACCACTCGGCTGGGGAAGCGCGCATTATCCGGCAACAGCGGTGGTGAAGGTCAAGTTATTTATTGTCGCGCAGAAAACCAGCGGTGCTTGCCGAAATGCTCTTGGGGAACAGGCTCACCGCGCGTCACGTACCACTCAAATCCTTTTGTGACGGATTCCAGATAGGCGCGGAGCATCGGGCGCAGTCGAAGCGCGTGCGGGAACCACCGAAAGACCAGCGGAACGTCCTGTAACAGTTGGGGATATACGGTTATTTGCAGTGCGCAGCTTCGATCGTCGGTAGCCGATATTCGCCAGGAGACCGATGCGATGTCGTCGTCCCGTTGCCGAATCTCGAGATCGTAGCCGACGCCATCGAACCACGCCGAAAAATGACGCTGATAGATGATGCCGCTCAGATACTGAATCTCGTCGCGCGCATTGCGCCCAGGCCAGGTGTGGACGATGTTTCTGGCGCAAAACGGGTGGCAAAGTTCGAGATTGCCGGGCATCGATATCGCCTCCCAGACGGCCTGCGCCGGAGCGTCGATTGTCTGCTCGACTGTGACAGGCCATCTGAAATTGGTATGGGCCTGGGGCACGGGCATGTCAGGCGAACGGCGCAATCCCGAAGAGACTTTCGTGTAACCAAAAGGCGAATGCCACGTACAGTGCGAGTCCGAGGACGACGACTATCGCGTCATTGAACTTCGACTCCGGTGCGCCGGCCAACGGCCGCGCGACTCGATTTTTAAGCGAGATCCGATCCGCAACAGCCCATAGCAGAAACGAGCCGAACAGCAGCACGTCCGCCAGGGCGCCATTGACGAGCAAGTGCGCCACCGCCCAGGCTTTTACCGCAATGAGCTGCGGATGCTTGAGCGCTGTCTTGATCCGCCCCGGAAAATACGGCGCAATGAAGAACGCGAATACCGGCAACATCAGGAGCGCTGCCACGTGCCGCAGCCATGCAGGCGTCACATACAAGATCGTCGGTGCTTGCCTGACATCGGCGTAACCCCTGACAATCAGCACGATGCCGACTATTGAAATAATGGCATAGACCGCCTTCCATGCTTGTTCACTTTTGGCAGCAAGCGTGTCACGCCAAGGCAGTGCCACGATGGACGCGGAATGGATACCAAAGAACAGCACAATTCCCAACAATAATTGCAGCATCTGGAAGTCTCCCCGCAAATCCGCTCTCACGTCGAACCTGCAGCATAAACCGCTAGTCGCCGAGCAGCCACTCCTTGGCGTCGCGTTCATTGTCGAATGAGCGGACCCGATAGGCTCGATTAACGGCGACTGTCTCTGTGAATTGACTGTCGAGGCGTGACTCGGGATTCAGGTCAACTACCGCCATTTTGAGATCATGGCTCCAGCCATACTGCGCCGAATTGGTGACAATCTGGTAGACGTCGACGGCAGATATCGATCCGGTCAGCTCCAGGATCAGCAGTATATTGCTGATTCCCTGATCGCGGCACTGTTCGAGAATCTGCTTCCCGACCGCGTCCGCATCGGCCACCGCATGACCCGAGAGCCGGTCACCGAAGACTCTGAATTCGATGTGGTCTTCGTGCGCTTGCCGTTTAATCTCGTACGCCATCAGGGTGCGATTCGCAGGTTCTCAGTGACCAAAGCATACATCAATGCGTCAGGGTTCGAGCAGCCATCTCCTGGCATCGTTTTCATTATCGAACACCTTCATGAGATAGGCACGATTGACGGCGACCGTTTCGGTGAAAAGACTGTCCGCCCGGGATTCGGCATTCAGGTCGACAAACGCCAGCCTGGTTGAGCGGCTCCATCCGACGTCCTCCAATCCGGCAACCATCTTGTAGGCGTCCAATGCGGGCAGTCGCCCGGTCAGTCGTGAGACCAGCAGGACCTTATCGATGTCGGTCTTGCGGCTCTCTGCAATGATCTGTTTTCCGATTTCGTAGGCATTCCGTACCGCCTTGCCCGGTTTGCGATGACCTGAAACGTCCACCCGGATGTGATCCGGGCAAGTTCGGATTTCTGCTTTATAGGCCATTCACCGCGAATTCTCGGGTATGCTGCGCGCACGGCATATAGTGGAAAACATCGATCGTAATGACCGCAACCGTGCTTGTTTACAAGGGGGATGAGATCGCCCGATACGGCTTCGGCGACCCGCATCCGTTTGGCCTCGACCGGCACGGCGTGTTCCACGATGAGTTGGCCGAGGCCGGGCTGGGCGACGCGATTGCATACGCGGCACCCGGGAGAGCCAGCATTGACGATCTGCTGCTATTTCATACCGCCGGCTACATCGACAAGGTGTCGCGCATGTCGGCCGAAGGGAAGGGCTACCTCGATGAAGGCGATACTCCGGCGATACCCGGCATATTTGATGCTGCCTCGAGCGTGGTCGGTGCAACGCTCGCAGCCGTGGACGCGATCATGCAGGGTCAGACAAAGCGCGCTTTTGTGCCGATAGCGGGCCTGCATCATGCCGGCCGGGACCACGCGGCCGGATTCTGCGTATTCAACGACTGTGGAGTCGCCGCCGAACACCTGCGCAAGAAGTACGGACTGCGGCGCATCGCCTACGTCGATATCGACGCGCATCACGGCGACGGCATGTTTTACGCGTTCGAAGAAGACAAGGACCTGATTTTCGCGGACGTGCATGAGGATGGCCGGTACCTGTATCCCGGTACGGGTGCGGCGGAGGAGACGGGTGTCGGGAGTGCTCGCGGCACCAAGCTCAATATTCCGATGGCGCCGGGTGCGAGTGACGGGGACTTCCAGCGCGCCTGGGCGCGCGTCGAGGCTTATATCGATGACGCCGAGCCTGAATTCATCCTGTTCCAGTGCGGTGCCGACAGCCTCGAAGGTGACCCGATCACCCACCTCTGCTACACGGAGCGGGCGCATGCTGATGCAGCAACGGCCTTGTGCCGCCTCGCAGAGAAGCACTGCGGTGGCAAACTGCTCGGGACCGGTGGCGGCGGCTACAACCGACATAATCTGGCACGCGCCTGGACGCGCGTTGTTCAGTCTTTCGTTGAAGCCCCCTAGGCAGTAACATCGCCACCTTTGGCCATCTCTACCTGGGGCCGAATCGCAACCTGAAATGGCGGTTCGACCCCGAATAACAGTCATTCCTGCCGGAGAACCTGCCCGATGTTCGATACATCAACTACGCTTGCATCATATGATCCCGAGATCGCAGAAGCCATCGCCCAGGAAAGTCGCCGCCAGGAAGAGCACATTGAGCTCATAGCTTCCGAGAACTACGCCAGCCCACGGGTGATGGCCGCGCAGGGCAGCGTGCTCACCAACAAGTACGCCGAGGGGTATCCCGGCAAGCGCTATTACGGCGGCTGCGAATTCGTTGACGACGCCGAGACTCTGGCTATCGAACGGGCGAAGGCGCTGTTTGGTGCCGACTACGCCAACGTACAACCACACTCTGGTTCGCAAGCGAATGCGGCGGTCTACATGGCGCTTTGTGACGCCGGTGACACAGTGCTGGGCATGAGCCTCGCCGAAGGTGGTCACCTGACGCATGGCTCGAAAGTGAATTTTTCGGGCAAGCTCTATCGGGCTGTGCAGTATGGTCTCGTTCACGAGACCGGCCTGATCGATTACGATCAGGTGCAGGCACTGGCGGAAGAACAAATGCCGAAAATGATCATCGCCGGTTTCTCGGCCTACTCGCGGGTCGTCGACTGGCAGCGTTTCCGCGATATCTGCGACAGTGTCGGCGCGTACCTGATGGTCGACATGGCGCATGTTGCCGGTCTGGTTGCGACCGGTCACTACCCCAACCCGGTGCCGCTCGCAGATGTTGTAACCTCCACAACGCACAAGACCCTGCGCGGTCCGCGTGGCGGCGTGATTCTGGCCCGCAAGAACGATGAGTTAACGAAGAAGTTCAACTCTCTCGTCTTTCCGGGCACGCAGGGCGGACCTCTCGAACACGTCATTGCTGCCAAGGCCGTCGCGTTCAAAGAAGCCATGGAGCCGTCATTCAAGGACTATCAGGGCCATGTCTGCGACAACGCGAAGATCATGGCCGGCGTGCTGGCCGAGCGTGGTTACCCGATCGTATCCGGAGGTACGGACAATCACCTGATGCTCGTGAGCCTGATTGAAAAGGGGATCACGGGGAAGGATGCCGATGCGGCACTCGGTCGGGCCAATATCACCGTCAACAAGAACGCGGTGCCCAACGATCCGCAGTCGCCGTTTGTCACAAGCGGCCTGCGTCTGGGTACGCCTGCCATCACAACGCGCGGCTTTGGAGCCAACGAGACCCGGGAGCTAAGCACCTGGATTGCAGATATACTGGACGACATCCGTAACGAAGAGACGATCGAGCGCGTACGTGGCCAGGTCCTCGAGCTTTGCCAGCGATTTCCCGTGTACGCCTGAGATCGCGACAACAGAGTCTTGAGCGCCCATGCATTGCCCGTTCTGTAGCCACGAGGAGACCAAGGTCATTGACTCTCGCCTGGCGGGCGAGGGAAGACAGATACGTCGCCGCCGCCAGTGCCTGGACTGTAACGAGCGCTTCACCACATTCGAGTCCGCCGAGCTGGTCATGCCGCGGCTCGTCAAGAATGACAACAGCCGGCAGCCATTCGATGAGTCCAAGCTGCGCAACAGTATGATTCGCGCCCTCGAAAAACGCCCCGTACCGAGCGATGAACTCGAACAGGCGATCGGCCGACTGATTCACCGGCTCAGAACCATGGGCGAGCGCGAAGTGCCGTCGCGGCTGGTCGGCGAACTCGTCATGCAGGAATTGCACGAACTCGACGAGGTCGCCTACGTGCGTTTTGCGTCGGTGTACAGACGTTTTCAGGACATCACGGAGTTTGAGGAAGAGATCAAACGCTTGCAGCGTATTTCAGAGACGGCCGCTTCGCGCGAACAGATGTCGTTGTTACCCGAGTTGCTCGGCAAGAAGAAAAAGTAGATCAAATGCCGGAGTTCACTGCAACTGACTGCGCGCATATGGCGCATGCCCTGCGTCTTGCTGAGCGCGGTCTGTACTCGGCACATCCAAATCCGATGGTCGGCTGCGTCATCGTGCGCGATGACGAGGTCGTCGGAGAAGGTTGGCACAAAGTCGCTGGCGAGGCGCACGCCGAAATCAATGCGTTGAATGCGGCTGGTGATAAGGCAGGCGGCGCAACCGTCTATGTGACCCTCGAGCCCTGTTCGCATCACGGCAGGACTCCACCGTGTTGCGATGCGCTGATCCGCGCCGGAGTCGGCGAGGTCGTCATCGGTCTGAGGGATCCGAACCCCGAGATCAATGGCGCAGGGATCGAAGCGCTTGCTGCGGCCGGTATTGCCACACGCGTCGGTCTGATGCAGCACGAGGTCGAGAAGCTCGTTTGCGGGTTTCTGAATCGGGTAACGCGCCAGATGCCATTCGTGCGCCTCAAGATGGCGTCCAGTCTCGACGGCTGCATCGCGATGTCGAGTGGCGAAAGCCAATGGATCACTGGTGCTGAGGCGCGAGCTGACGTGCAGCGTCTGCGCGCGCGATCCGGAGCGATCCTGACGGGTATCGGGACGGTGCTTGCTGACGATCCGTCGCTAACCGTGCGCGATGCGTCACTGCGCACGGCCGGCCGGCAGCCGCTGCGCGTCGTATTGGACAACGATTTGCGTATGCCGTTATCGGCGGAAATGCTGGCGCTGCCGGGCAAAACACTGATTTATTGCACGCAGGATGGCAGAAAATCCGGGTTGCTGGACGCGGGTGCGGACGTCATCACTATCGGTCGGGACAACGGCCAGCTTGATACCACCGCCGTTCTGCGCGACCTTGCGGGACGTGGCGTTAATGAAGTGCTTGTCGAGGCAGGGCCGACGCTGGCCGGCAGCCTGATCGCCGGCGACAAGATCGACGAACTTGTGATTTATCAGTCGCCGCATATCATGGGTAGCGAAACCATGGGCATGTTCCGAACTCCGACATGGACACGGCTGGCAAATCGCAAATCGCTCGATATCATCGACATGCGCCGTGTCGGGAGTGACACTCGCATCACAGCAAGACCCGCAGGCTGACACCAATGTTCACTGGCATTATCAAAGCTAAAGGCACCGTTTCCGCGATAGAACGCCGCGGCGGTGACGTGCGGCTCACTGTCAGTTCCGACGAGATGCCATTTTCGGACTATGAAACCGGCGAGAGCATCGCGGTTAATGGTGTGTGTTTGACCGCCGTCGAATTGCGAGCCGACAGTTTTGATACAGACGTCTCGATCGAGACTCTCGATGTTACTGCGCTGGGCCAG
>JAOTVR010000048.1 GCA_029863305.1 Gammaproteobacteria bacterium
TCTCGTTGCCGTCTTCGTCTTCGATCATGACCTCGACAGATCCATCGACGATGTAATACAGCACGTCGGGCAGATCGCCGGCGTGAATCATTACCGTCTTGGAGGGGACAGTCCGCACGCGGCAATAGCTCAGAAATCGATTTATCGCTGGTACATCGCTCAGGGTCTTCGCTGTGGTTTGCATAGGTTGTTCCTCAACGCAGTTGCGCCCTTCTTTTAATACAGTTGGCTCAGAAGGGCAAGCTAAGTCCGTGTTTTTATTGATTTCATACCCGATAGGCCGTTTCTGTCATCACTTTGGCCGTGAGTTGCATTAGGCGCTGTACCGCGACTGGCAGCTCTGCCGCACCAGCGTCTATCGCGTTTTCCCCGTGTTGCTGTTCTTCATCGCGCATCTTTTCGACGATTGCGCGACTTCTGGCGTCCTGGTCGGGCAGTCTGTCGAGATGACTATCGAGATGGGCGCAAACCTGTTTTTCGGTCTCTGCGATAAATCCGAGACTCCAGCGATCCCCCAGCACGCCGCTGACAGCGCCGATCGCAAACGCGCCAGCGTACCAGACCGGACTGAGGCGACTCGGGCTGGCCTCGAGTTCAGCGAGTCGCTGTTCGCACCAGGCAAGGTGATCGAATTCCTCATCCGCCGCACGCTGCATTTGTTGTTCGGTTTCGCGATCCCGCGCAACCGCGGCATGGCCCTGATACAGGCCTTGTGCGGCAATTTCACCAGCGTGATTGACGCGCATCAATCCGGCTGCATGCGATCTTTGCTCAGGGCTGAGGTCACTGTCGGCAATACCGGCCGCGGGATTTTTCCGTGCTGGCCGGCCGGCCGGCGCCGCAATCGTGCGCAGCGCATTGTTGGCGCCCGCGAGCAGCCGATCGAGTCGCGTCAGGTCCCGGTTTTGCATGGCCGGCATTATAGCAATGCCGCGCCCGCCGAAGGTATACTCCGCGGCCAACCAAACCTGGAGTTCGAGAAAATGAAATTGCGCAGCGTCTATATCGTCGGCCTGTTGGTGTTTGCGGCACCGTCATTAGCAGCCGAGGAAGAAGCGGAAGAAGCAAGTCCCTGGTCGGGGAGCGTAAAACTGGGCTATCTGGCGACCTCGGGCAATACGGACAGCTCGAGCCTCAATTCCGGCTTTCAGATCACCTACTCACTGGAGCTGTGGCAGCATGAGGCCACCGCTGCCGCAATTCACTCGACAGAGAGTAATGCGACGACCGCTGAGGCTTACGATTTCGGCTGGAAGAGCGCGCGCAATCTGACCGAGCACGACTTCCTGTTCGGCAGGCTGAATTGGCGTAAAGACCGATTCAGCAGCTATGACCAGCAATTCTCACAGGCGGTCGGCTATGGGCGGCGCCTGATCGATTCCGAGGCGCACAAGCTGAACGCCGAAATCGGCCTTGGCGCGCGGCAATCGGATTTTATTGACGGGACGGACGAGAGCGAATCGATTGTCAGTGGCAGGCTGACCTACAACTGGCTGATGAGCGAAACGTCTACTTTCGGCCAGACGATTGCGGTCGAATCCGGAAGCAGCAATACGTATGTCGAATCTGTGACCCAGCTGAAAGCACGCCTGATTGGCGGTCTTGCGCTCGTCGCCTCGTACACGGTGAAGAACAACAGCGACGTGCTGCCGGGCACGGAAAAAACGGATACGTTTACGGCCTTGTCGCTCGAATACGCTTTCTAGCCCGATTTGCTGCCAAACGCGTCTTTAACTTATTGAAAAGTAATGAGAAAAACACGCCGATTTGCGGCGTGTTTTTTTTGCCGAAAGTTCCTGCAGAGTTTGCATTGGGCGGTGGGCTACAGTAGAATTCCGCGCCTTTCGGCAGTCCAGCAATAATTTCGCCGAACGACATGAATTCCCGACGGAACTAAGATAATGAAGACGTTTTCTGCAAAGCCAGCAGAGGTTCGACGCGACTGGTTCGTGGTCGATGCTACAGGCAAGACCCTGGGTCGGCTGTCGACCGAGATCGCGCATCGCCTGCGTGGCAAGCATAAACCCGAGTACACGCCGCACGTGGACACGGGCGACTACATCGTTGTTGTCAACGCGGAGAAAATCCGTGTAACCGGCAACAAGCTCAAGGACAAGATGTACCATCATCACACAGGCTACATCGGTAATCTCAAGTCCAAGCCGCTCGAAAAGATGCTCATTGATTCGCCCGAGCGTGTTTTGCAAAAGGCCGTCAAAGGCATGCTGCCGCGCGGACCGTTGGGTCGCCAGATGTACTCCAAGTTGAGAGTATTCAAGGGCCCGGAACACGATCACGCTGCACAGCAGCCGATCCCATTGGAAGTGAACGCATAATGAGTGACACGCAATATTACGGAACCGGGCGTCGTAAGACATCGACCGCTCGAGTTTTTCTGACGCCCGGTGGCGGCACGATCACGGTGAATAACCGGCCGCTCGATTCATTCTTCGGCCGCAAGACGGCACAGATGATTGTCAGGCAACCGTTGGAATTGATGCAGATGACGGATACGTTTGACGTCAATGTAACCGTCAAAGGTGGTGGTACGACCGGCCAGGCTGGCGCAATCCGCCACGGCTTGACTCGTGCATTGATGCAATACGATGAATCGTTGCGACCGACGCTGCGTAAAGCCGGATTCGTGACACGCGATGCCCGCGAAGTTGAGCGCAAGAAGGTCGGCCTTCGCAAGGCACGCCGCGCAACGCAGTACTCGAAGCGTTAAGCTCGAGCTGCGACTCCACCCGTATTGGGGGATCGTCTAGCGGTAGGACTGCGGACTCTGACTCCGCCAACGGGGGTTCGAATCCCTCTCCCCCAGCCAAAATCAAAAGGGCCTCGTCAGAGGCCCTTGTTTTTTTGCCCGGCCCGCTGGCCAGATCATCATCAGGTAGACGCCCGCGACGAAGATCACCCGAAAGATATACAGAGCGATACGGAGGTATTTGAGCTCGTCCTGGTCGTCCTGGTCGTCCATGGTCGGGGTTTCCCTGCCTGTCGATTGTTTATTGGACCGCAAGCGCTATAACATCGGTCTTGCAGGACGGGCTTCCAGCTGGCTGTGGCCGCAGGCCCGTCAATACGTTGGCAAGCTTCTCACCTTTCCGGGGAAACCGGTTTTCATGACGGAAAAACACACTTCATCAGTACTTGCGACAACGGTGCGCGAATTCATGCGACTGGAATCCGCCAGCGGCATCTTGCTGTTAGCGGCTGCCCTTATCGCAATGGCCGTCGCAAATTCTCCATTGGCCGGCACTTACAACGCCCTGTTGGAAACGACTGTCGCCGTTCAAGTCGGTGTCTTGTCAATCAGCAAGCCGCTGCTTCTGTGGATCAATGACGGACTGATGGCCGTGTTCTTTTTTCTGATCGGGCTGGAAATCAAACGCGAGGTCATGGAAGGAGAGTTGTCATCGTTCTCCCAGGTCATATTGCCCGGAATGGGGGCCCTGGGCGGCATGATCGTGCCTGCACTGATCTATGCCTGGATAAACTGGGGCGATCCAGTCGCGTTGGACGGCTGGGCGATTCCGGTGGCGACCGACATTGCATTTGCACTGGCATTGCTCAGCGTTTTCGGTGGTCGTGTGTCGATCGCGTTGAAGATCTTCCTGCTTACGTTGGCGATATTCGATGACCTGGCCGCCATCGTCATTATTGCGCTGTTCTATTCCGGCGATCTTTCCCTGAGTGCCCTGATTATCGGCGCAGTGGCTATAGCCGTAGCGATAACAATGAACCGGATGGGGGTGACTCGTACCTCGTCTTATATCCTGCTGGGTATCGTCCTGTGGATCGCGGTCCTCAAATCCGGTGTTCACGCAACCCTGGCTGGCGTGCTCATCGCCTTTTGTATTCCGATGCGTGGCGAGCAGGGCAAGTCGCCGCTGCGTGATCTAGAGCATGATCTGCACAGTTCGGTCGCGTTTGTCATTCTCCCGTTGTTTGCATTTGCTAACGCCGGGTTGTCGCTGGCCGGGACGTCGATCGAGGACATTGTTCACCCTGTAACCCTGGGAGTCATTTTGGGATTGTTTGTCGGTAAACCGCTGGGAATCCTTGGGTTTGTCGGCATTGCTGTTGGCCTGCGGGTGGCCGCATTACCGAAAGGCGTCACTTGGGCTCAGCTTTGCGGTGTGGCATTCGTCTGTGGCGTCGGTTTCACGATGAGCCTGTTTATTGCCGGGCTTGCTTTCGAGCATGGTGCCGCCGAATACTTTAGCGGGGATCGATTGGGTGTACTGATCGGATCCTTTTTGTCGGCGGTGATCGCGTACCTGATGCTACAGATCAGTCTGCCCAAAATCGCGCAGAGAAGTTGACGACAGGCATCCGGTCGCGAGTACCGGTTAGCCGTGCCCTGATCGGTGTAACTTGGCATCATGCGTTCGAAAATGGTCGCTGAACCAGCGATCCAGGTCGTCCGTGAGTTGGGTCTCGTTGAGAATGCCGTCGTCCTCAACGTCGTCCATGATGTCACGCAGGTCGTCCATCAGCGTTTCATGATCTTCTTTGTGTTCCGCGTATGCCGGATAGCGCGTCTTGCGCATCATTCTTTCCTCGAGCGCAAAATGCGCGGCAATTTGCGCATAAATTTCGCCGAGTGACTCCAGAATCTTTTCCGCATCGCATCCCGCCCGCAGATCCTTCTGCAGCTCGTTGATCAATTGAATCAGCTCGCGATGTTCATGATCGACTTCGGCTATGCCGACACTGAATTCATCTCTCCATTGTAAACGGCTCATCGAATTCGAAAGCCCCCGTTTTCAGCTCTAAAAGTGATTGTGAGATAGCGACCGGCCTCGAGTACGACATCCTCGGTATGAGTGTAATCCCAGGTATCAACCCGCGCTGAATCACGCATTCGCACAGTGATCGTATATGCGCCGGGAGGCAGCTCGAAACGTTCGTAAACCGAGGCAGGGCCGTCCTCCCAAAGTCCCGTCGGAGCAGATTGCAGTTCGAATGTGATGTTCCCATCGACTTCGAGTTGCAGCAGCAACGGCAGGCGTTGACGTTCGCAGGATTGCGAACGACGCATATTCGGCGCCAGCGCCGCGATTTGCTGAGGGGTCAGTTGCACGCAGGGCGCGACACGTTCGGTCGCATGGCTCAGTGAGAGCTTGACGGCGGCTGTATCAGGGGATGCGTAGTTATATCGCGGCCAGAATGACAGATAGCCGATAACAAATGCGAACGTGGTATACGCGACTGCCTGAAGCAGGTAGCGCAATGCCTTACTCACGGTCGGCCCTCCGCTTTGGCATTTTCTCTGGCAAATTCTCCAGCGATGCGGCGAATTCGGCCAGCGCACGTGCGCGCCGTCGTTGGCTGCCGGGGGGTAGCCAGCTGAGATGCAGCCGTTCCCGCTCGACGCGCTTGCGGAGGTAAGGATCGCGTTCGCCGGCGACTCTTTCGCGCGTCCATTGGTCGCCAAGCCGATAATAACAATCCCCATCGGCACACCCGGAGAGCATCACGCCATCGGCCAGACCGCGCGACAGCACGAAATCGACGAATGAGGGTGGCAGCATCGCGACGCACGGCATCTTTATGACCTGGGTATTCCTGTCTCGCAACGCCTCTGCGGCGGACTGCTCGCAAGAGTAAACGAGCACTCTCGGCAAATCATCAAAGTTCGCAGACACTTGCAGTGTTCGCTCGCGTAGTCCAGCGATGGGGTGGTCGGGCAATTCGATGCCAGGGACGATAGCCGTAGCACGCCGAAATGGCGTTGCGGTCGGACAGGCTCCCACGCAGATACCGCAACTCACACAGTGGTCGACGTTGACAACCGCCTCGGTTGCGTATGCGTGCCCGTCGCTGCGCGGCCCCATCGTAATGGCGCCGAACGGACAGTCGTCGAAACAACGGCCGCAACCGTTGCAGTTGTTGAGATCGACGACCGCAGCCGCAACAGGCTTGGCGGGTGGCAGCCACGGCATCAGCGCGAGAACGATCGAACCGACGACAAGAATCAGCCAGAGTTGCCCGCCCGGAATGACATCGAGCAACGGGTAGGCGGCCAGGTAATACCAGTCGAGATTCACAGACGCGGGCACGACGTCGAGATCGGCAGGTCCCTGGCTGACTGCAGGGTACACAAGTGACAATACGACCAGGGTGATGGCCGTACCGATGGCCAACGACCGTGGTGGATTGACCCGTGCCCGCGCATGTCGCTGAATATGCAGCCACATCAGGAACAACATGAACAGCGGCGCAAAAATGTGCATGAAGACCATCAGCGTGAAAAAGCGGCCACCAAGGGTTGTGCTGTTGAGAAAGTTGTTTGCGATCGGCTGGCCGAAAAACGGCAAAGTGTCGAGCCACTCCGAGGTCGCAACTGCGATGAATTGCGCCAGCTTGTCCCAGACCAGCCAGTAACCGGTAATGCCGCAGATGTAAATGAACCAGAGAAGCGGAACGCCGGTCAGCCAGGCAAAGAAACGCTTGCCGCGCAGCCGGTCGAGCGAGAACTCCCGAAGTATATGCAGGAAGACCACCACAACGAGAGCGTCGGACGCGTAGCGGTGCAGACTGCGCATGACGCCTGCCGCGTACCATTGATCATTGGTGATGTATTCGACGGATGCGTAGGCGTCCGTTATACCGGTGTCGAAGAACAGGTACAGGTAAATGCCGGAGCCCGCGACGATCCAGAAAAAATACCAGCCAAGGGATCCCAGGCTGGCGATGGGGTTGTTGTGCTGTCCGAAGCTCCAGTCGAAGACCGCCTCGGCACGCACAAACAGGAATCTGAGGGTGCGTTTCAGGAACGCCATGAAACTGCGGTCATCTTGCGTGTCGCCACTCGTATACGATGAACAGGAGTATAGCGCCGAGGCAAAGCACACCGACCAAAATGGTCATAAATATCGAGTAGTCGAACTGATAGCGTCCGGTATTCGGATCGTAAACGGTGCAGAATAACTTGAACGTATCGACCCAGTGATCCACGAGACTGGCGTCTCGTGGCGTATCGAACACAAGCTCCTTGAGTGGCTCCACGAATGCTTGTGCATCGAAATCCTGCCCATAGATTTGTCGATACACACGCCCGTCAGCATCGACGACGGTCGTCTGCGACAGATGATCGAATCCCTTGGCCGTCGGAAAGAATTGGAAGCCAACTGCCTTGCTAATTGCCTGGACGGACGCCTCGTCACCGCTCAGAAAATACCAGCCGGGTACATCGATGCCCTTGGCGGATGCGTACATGCGCATTCTCTCCGGCGTGTCCACCTGCCAGTCGAAGCCGATCGTAACAACTGAGAATGCATCCTCGCCCAGGGCTTCGTGCGCGATATCGACGTTCTTCTCGATGTTCGCCGTGATGAGCGGGCACACGTGGTGACAACTTGTATAGATAAGGCTGACGACGAGTGGCTTGCCCCGCAGAGCCTGCAATTGAAAAGGCTGGCCGGAGATGTCGCGGAACGTGTGCTCGCCGATCATATGGCCGACAGCGCCCTGGCTTACGGCAAGGGCAGCGTCGCGATCATAGTCCTGCTGCGCCGCAGCCGGCACCGTTGCCCCGAGAAGGGCAAGCGCGCCAAGTACGGCGAGGGCATGGTTGCCTGTTCGCTTTACAGCTAGCTTAATGGCCAGATCTCGGACAGGTATTTCCAGTTCACGAAGTAGTAAAGCACGAACGCGACGAAGAATATCCCGACGAGGAATGCCGTACCGGGGATCTTCAGGGACTCGGAACTGCCGTAATGTCCCACCGCCGCCGAGTCTGGCGGTACCTCGGGATACGATGGTTTCTCATCCTCGGCCAGTTTTCTGCCGAAAAACACTGATCCCACGACGATCACGACGTACATCAATCCACCCAGCGCCGCCATGACGGCAAATATGCCATTGAGCCCCATCATCAGGAATGCAGCCGACGGATAATCAAACGGCAATATCGCATCGGCAAATGTCATGTCCCAGTGACGTCTCGCGACACCGAGTGTGCCGGCGCCCATCATGAAGACAGATATGCCGGCGACGCCGATGCCGAATACGTATGGCTGCCAGGTCGCGAGTTTCCTCAGCACGAGTTCCCGTCGGAATATCAGCGGCACGAGAATGTAGGTAATCGCCATGAATGCGAGTGTCGTACCTGCGACGACTGTGCCGTGAAAATGGCCGGGCACGTAAAGCGTGTTGTGCATGATCAGGTTGATCTGCTCGGTGCCCATGACAACACCCGAAATGCCGCCGATAAAGCCGAAGAAAACAAGCGACATAAACATGCCGGCAAATGCCGGATTCCCCCATGGCGCCTTGCGCAGCCACTCGAACATGCCTTTCGTGAGTCCGCGCGCACGTTGTGCAGCTTCGATCGATCCGGGTACTGTCATACCGTGGACCATGCTGCCGAGTACCGCGAGGTACATCGCGTAGCTGGTATTGAATATCTTCCACTCAGAACTGAATCCGGGCTCCACGAGCATATGGTGTGCGCTTGCGAGCTGCAGAAAGAGAATGTACATCAGGAACGCCGTGCGGCTGACTTTCTCGGACAACGGCTTGGCGCCGAACACCATCGCTGCGATCGCGTACCAGACTGCAACATGCGCAGATACGTTGATTTGTTGTGAGGAATGTCCCATCGCCCACCAAATGGTCTTGTATATGATGGGATCGATATGCGAGACGAGCCCGAGCGACCAAAGCAGAGTAGGTATCAGGATGATCGCACCGGACGCGATCGTGAAAACGGCGATAATCGCCGCGGTCAGTGCGCCAAAGGTGACAAGAGGGACTGACCCTTCATAGGTCTTTTCCCGTTTCGCGACGACCAACGTACCGAAAAAGACCCCGCACCCTATCAGTGCACCGACGGCAAACAGAATAATACCCAGGTAAAAAGGCGGCTCCGCCATCATCGGTACGTACGACGTGAACATGACGCTGGACTGACCCTGCAATACGGCCACATTCGTGATCAATGCACCGGACAACATCAGGCCAAATCCGGTCCATGCCCACTTAGGCCCTGCCAGTCGCGAGTTCAGCAGTATGGCCGAGGCGAAATACAACACGGCCATCTCGAAGAATATGATCCAAACGAGCAGCACATCCAGGCCATGCGCTGTCAGGGCCAGATAGAACATGTCTGCCGGAAGAAAATGCACCGCGGGCCAACGCGTCAGTGCGACGAGCAGGCCAAACAAGCCGCCGATCGCGAGGAAGACGACGGCGGCAACGGCATTTGCCTTGATGAGTTTTTCTGCCGCGCGGTCGACTTTCAGGCCGGTCGTCGGGCAGGTTCGGAAATCTATTAAGCTGGACATTGCGACGCCCCCTACTCGACGACGTAGATCTTGCCAACCATCATATGGTGGCCGATCCCGCAGAATTCATTGCACACTACTCCGAACTCGCCAGCCCGATCGGGCCTTACCGTGATGACCATCTCGTAACCAGGATGGACCTGTACGTTGATGTTGACGGGTTGTAACGAGAAACCGTGCTGCCAGTCCATTGAAGACAGATGCAAACGGTAGCTCTGGTCCTTCTCGAGTTCGAGGATCGGCCACCACTGCCACAGCCGGGCAATCAGGTAGACATCGCTGCCAGGTGGCGGATGAACGACAGGGAAACCGCTTTCTTCGCGAACCTGATACTCATCAATCATGTCCTGAGCATGTTTGGCAAAAACTTGCGGCTTGATCTGGTAGGCCTCGTTGGAGAGATTCTGCTCACCGGCGCCGTGCCAGTAAATCATCATGAAGAACATGATGAGGCCCCAGGTGAAAGCGATGATGATCCAGATCAGCTCGATCCTGGCGATAGGTTGCCGCCACCAGATCCGCTCACTGGGTGGTGTAATAGCCATGCTTGCGTCCCCCCTTAATCCGCGATCGGGATCTGGGTTATCTCAATGATCCCCCAGATGATGTAGAACACCGCAGGAACCGCGATGCCAAGGACCAGCAGCAGAAACGGATTGTCGAGAAGCTGCTGCATCAAAGGTATCTGATCCTGATGCCCTGAGTCCGACGATTCGTTTTGGTCGGGGCTGTCTTTCTCGTTCATTATTTCCCCCACTTATACAAGCGCAGATGGGCAGGCTAGCAGATCAATAAACGTTGGTAAATCAGGATATTCCCGTATACGCGCGGATAAGGCCGAAGCTGATCAGGGCCAATGTCAGAAGGACTCCGAAAAATAGCAGCGTGCGGTATTCAAAACGTCGGCCGGCCGCCATTTCAATACGATCGACGATCCAGTTGGATAACAGGTACAGGAGTGCTGCAACGAGCGTGAAGGAGATTATTTCCACTGGGCTTCGGCTTGGTCAGGCGCGCATTTCCCTGACGCCGTTACTGTCCGCAATCAACAGGATATCGGCCGGTCTGTGCGCGAATATGCCCACCGTCAGAATTCCGGGTATCTGGTTGAGACGAGTCTCCATCTCCAGCGGGTTACTGATATTGAGTTTGTGGACGTCCAGAATATGGTTGCCGTTGTCTGTCACGAAGCCCTCTCGCCAGATCGGTTGCGCGCGCAACCTGACGAGTTTGTGCGATACAAATGTCTGAGCCATTGGCAACACTTCGATCGGAACCGGGAACGAGCCGAGCAGACCGACCAGCTTGGACTCATCCACGATGCAGACGAAACGTCGTGCTGCGCCGGCAAGGACTTTTTCACGCGTCAGAGCGCCGCCGCCGCCCTTGATCAGGTGAAGGCGCTTGTTGGCTTCGTCTGCCCCGTCGATATAAAGGTCGATATCGCCGACCTCATTAAGGGTAGATACTTCAAAACCGTGTTGCTGCAAAAGCTCGGTCGAAGCCTTTGAACTCGACACCAGCTTGTCGATTCTGTCGCGGATGCCGGGCAGCATACCGATCAGTTCGTTGACCGTCGATCCCGTACCTATTCCCAGGACAGTGCCTGGCTCAATGAATTCCAGCGATGCTCTCGCTGCGTTACGTTTCTTCTCTTTGGAGTCCATATATCGTGCCACAGTATATAAGGATTTTAGAATGCAAATCGGGACGTAGCCAACACAAAAGTGCCCGCATGAGCGGGCACTTTGTGTTGGCTTGGAAGAAAACCAATCTTCCTCGCGGCTAGCAGGCTAGCGTTTTTTCTTGCTGGAAGTCTTTTTCTTCGATTTCCGCTTAGTAGCCTTACGTTTCGTCTTGCGCTTAGCTACTTTCTTCTTAGCCTTTTTCTTGGTCTTGCGTTTTGCCGCTTTCTTCTTAGTCTTCTTTTTTGTCTTCTTCTTGGCTACTTTCTTTTTCGCCTTTTTCTTGGTCTTGCGCTTAGCTACTTTCTTTTTCGCCTTTTTCTTGGCTTTCTTCTTTGTTACTTTCCGCTTCTTCGCTACGCGACGTTTCTTAGGCGCAGCTTTTTTCTTCGTTACTTTCCGCTTCTTCGCGACTTTCCGCTTCGAAGCTTTTTTCCTGGACTTCTTTTTGGTAGCCATCAATTTTCTCCGTGTCGGGTACCCGGCGTTGAGTATATACAACAAAAGCAAAAAATCCAGCGGGTTAGGTGACGTAGTTAACGGTTTTCAAAACGTGATTCAGTGACGCAATTTCGGTCAGGAATATTGTGTCGCGCCCGGTGCTCGCTTCTTTCTTGAACGCGGTGCCGGCAAACGAAGTCGATAACGAAAGATTTTTGGAAAAAATTTGAAAGACTGTCGCCAATTCGTGACAGGTCTTTGCGGCGATGAATTCGTTTCGGGAAATGCAGTTGCGCGGCGGCGACGGCGCGCAGGAAGGCAACATGACGTGACGTTTGCTTTAGCTCCTTTCCGTAATTACCTGATAAAGTGGTATATCCCAAGGGTTTGGCGCGAATTTCTCGACTTCTTGGCAATCGAAGGCGACACCAAGCAACTTGGGCCGCAGCCATTTTTTTCTGTGTTTCAGGAAGTAAAAGCTGCGATCGAAGTAGCCACCGCCCATGCCGATGCGATGGTGTTCGTTGTCGAAGGCGACAACCGGAGTAATGACGAGATCGATCGACTTTGCGGTGACTACTGTCCCGGAAACGGGTTCCAGCAGGCCGAAGTTGTTTCTTCTTAGATCGGTGTTCGGTGTGAGTTGGCGAAAAATCATATTGCCGCGCATGTCGATTACCGGCGAGAAAATGCGCTTTTTTGCGCACCACGCGCGATCTATGACATCAATCGGATCGACTTCGTCGGCCAGGGGCAGGTAGCAGGCGATGGTTTCGCACGACATAAATTCATGCGAGTGAATGACCTTGTGACAAATAATAGACGATGCGTTAGCGCGAGCTTCGTCGCTCATGGAACGACGTGCGTCGATCGCCGAGTGACGCAATCGCGACATCGTATTTTTCGCTGAAGTCAAAAGCGCCTCCCGCCTGTGCCGTTACAGACCGTCGCTCTCGAACCGGAGCAACAGGTGGAGTCAGCCGTAGCAGCAACAGACTTACCGTGTAAACGGCCCTGCACAAATGCTGCCTACAGAGCGCGACCCCGAGTCAAAAATTTAGGGTCGAAAGGTGCCGGGTCGGCATCGAACACTGCAGGAGGCGCCATATCGAATTGTCAGCTCCTTCGCGTCAGAGATCGAGTTGCTGAGACGATCCCAGCACGCTCTCAACGCGTTCAGAAATCATTTTTAATCGGCCGCTCAGATCACCCTCGAGAAGTCGATCGCGAGCCTGTGCGTGCAAGAGGTCATTTGCCATGTTAAGTGCAGCCATAACGGCAATTCGGTCGAGGCCGACAACTCTGCCGCTGTCGCGTATTTCGAGCATCTTCGCGTTGAGAACTTCGGCCGAATCGAGGAGGTCGGTGCGCTCGCTTGCAGGGCACGCGACCTGGTACTCCTTGTCGAGAATTCTAACGCTGACTTGGGCGTAGGGGTCAGTCATGTTCAGGATCCTTGCTCCATTGCTTTGAGCCGTCCGATCATCGCCTCGACACGAGCCCGAACCTGTTCGTTTTTTTGTAGCAGGTTGGCGCGTTCCGCCGTTAATACGTCCTGGCGCTGTTTCAGCGACTTGTTCTCGTCTTGCAGCTGATCGCAGACTCTGACGAGCGCATCGACGCGCTTTTCGAGCCGTTTCAACTCGTGCTCAAAGGTTGCATTGATATCGTTGGCCATATGAGCAATATAGACAGGCCCTTCGACAGAATCAATGCAAATCCGAAGTCATAGTGCTTATCGTGGCCTGCGCTCGCGTTACGTGGGATCATTGTGTCCGGCGAGGGACACTGAGAATCGGTACTACATGGAACAGGCAATCCGTCACGATGAACTGGATGCGGCGCTCAGCGGCTGCGGTGCGGCATGGGACGCTGCGCAGACACACGGGCTGCTGGCGGGCCGCATCGCGATTGCGGGCAGCGAAGCCGGATTTGAGTGGCTGTCGCAGGTTCTCGAAGGCGCCGATACCGACGGGTCGTCGCGCGGTGAGTGTGAGGCGATGTTAAGCACTTTGTTTGCAGCGACCTATCAGCAATTGTCTGAACGCCAATCCGAATTCGAGCCGTTGCTCCCGGACGACGATGAGAGCACGACCGTTCGGGCGGCGGCCCTCGGTCACTGGTGCGAAGGGTTCCTGCATGGACTCGTCTCGAGCACGTATGGAGAAGCCCTGAAAGAGCATCTCGCCGCCGATCCGCTTGCGGATATCATAAAGGACATGCTGCAGATAACGCGCGCGATGGCCGAGGATGACGGCGACCACGAAGCGGACGAGCAGGCGTATGCCGAACTTGTCGAATACCTGCGCGTCGCGGCGCAATTGACGTATGAAGAGCTGGTGGAATTAAGGCGCGGGCCGGCCGAAACTGCCGGAGCGGATATGCCACGAGGTGTCCTGCATTGAACAGCAAGGAATTTGCACGGCGTCGCAAGAACCTGCTGCACATGGTCGGAGCGGGCGGCATCGCCATCTTGCCGGCGGCACCGATCAGGACGCGAAGCCGCGACGTCGAGTACCGTTTTCGCCAGGACAGCGATTTCTACTATTTGACCGGCTTTGCAGAGCCAGAAGCTGTGGCAGTGATAGCTCCCGGACGCAAGAATGGCGAGTACCTGATGTTCTGTCGCGAACGCGATGCCGAGCGCGAGCGCTGGGATGGCAAACGAATGGGTCCGGCTGGAGTCACGGAGCACTACGGCGCCGATGATGCATTTCCGATTGACGATATCGACGACATCCTGCCGGGATTGATGGAGTCGTGCGAGCGCGTGTATTACACGATGGGTCTGTACCCGGATTTTGACACCCGAATCGCCGATTGGGTGAACTCGTTACGCTCCAGGGGCAATCGCGGGGTGCATACGCCGCAGGAATTCGTCGCGCTCGATCACCTTCTGCACGACATGCGCCTGTATAAGAGTCGCGCGGAGATCTCCGCAATGCGCAAGTCTGCCAAGGTCGCCGTCAGCGCGCATACGCGGGCGATGCAAATGGTTGAACCGGGACTGTACGAGTATCAGGTGGAAGCCGAGTTCATTCACGAATTTCGCAAGCATGATGCGCGCTATTCCTACAGTCCGATCGTGGCAAGCGGCGTCAATGCCTGCACGTTGCACTATGTTGAAAATGGCGCACAGCTTGAGGATGGCGAGCTATTGCTCATCGATGCCGGTTGCGAACTCGACTATTACGCCTCGGATATCACCCGAACTTATCCCGTTAGTGGAAAATTTACGCCTGAGCAGCGCGCCATATATGAAATCGTGCTGGAAGCGCAGCTCGCTGCAATTGCAAAGACGTGCAAGCACAACCACTGGAACGATCCACACGATGCCGCTATCAGGGTGGTTACCAAGGGGCTGAAAAAAATCGGGCTGCTTGAAGGCTCGCTGCCCAGGTTGATCAAGGACAGCGCTTATCGTGAGTTTTATATGCACCGCACCGGCCATTGGATCGGTATCGATGTTCACGATGTGGGTGACTACAAGGTGGGCGACGAATGGCGCCTGCTGGAGCCCGGTATGGTCACCACCGTCGAGCCGGGCATCTATATCCCGGGCAGTCGCAAGATTCCAAAGCGCTGGCGGAATATCGGTATTCGTATCGAGGACGATGTTGCGGTAACGAGCGCCGGCCCCGATGTGCTGACAAAGGGACTGGTCAAAGATCCGGACGACATCGAAGCCTTGATGCAACACTGACTGTGAAGCCACAACCCGACAATCACTATGACATTGTCATTGCCGGAGGTGGCATGGTCGGGTCGAGTCTCGCGATTGCACTGGCGCCGCTCGGTCTGCGCGTAGCCATCGTCGAGCCGGTGCCGCGCAGTGCGGTGGCACAACCGAGTTTTGACGATCGTTCGACCGCTCTTTCGCGCAGTTCGCAGCGAATGTTCGAGGCGATGGGCCTGTGGGATGACATCGTTGCCGCCGCGACACCGATTACTCGCATTCACGTCTCCGACAAAGGACGATTTGGCTTCTCACACATCGATGCGCAAGAGCAGGGTGTCGAGGCGCTCGGCTATGTCGTAATTAATCGCGTGCTCGGGAGCGTGCTGCAAACGGCGCTTGCCGGCGTTGACGAGCTCGACATCCTGTGTCCGGCGCGCATCGTCGCAGCAAGTCTTTCGTCGGAAGAGGCCACCGTTACGATAGAAGACGGCGACAACAAGCGGCGCAATGCGAGTTGTGACTTGCTGGTCGCCGCGGATGGATCGAATTCGGCGCTGCGGACGATGATCGGCATCACGGCAACCCAGCTTGCCTACGGCCAACACGCGGTCACAGGCAATGTGCTGCCCGAAAAACCGATGCAAAACTGCGCGTACGAGCGTTTTACCGAACAGGGGGCTTTTGCCCTTTTGCCAGTTGCGGACGGGCGTGCGGGATTTGTGTGGAACGTGCCCGAGCAGGATGTCGATCGCATACTCGCGCTCAGTGATGTCGACTTCCTGGTTGAATTGCAGAAGATTTTTGGTTATCGACTTGGCGAATTCACAAGAGTAGGGAAGCGTGCCGCATACCCGCTGATCTTGAGTAAGGCCATGCGATTGACCGCACAACGAGCGGTTCTGGTTGGCAATTCGGCGCACGGATTACATCCGGCCGCAGCCCAGGGCTTCAATCTCGGTTTACGAGACGTCGCCGCATTGTGCGATTGTATTGCAGATGCCCGCGCGGGCAGCATTGACGCAAAGGCAGATATCGGTGACGAGTCGGTACTGGCGCGGTATGCGAGTTGGCGCCGGCACGATCAGAAGAAGCTTGTCGGATTTACCGATGGGTTGGTGCGCCTGTTCGGTCACTCGAGCACTCCTGTAAGGGCGCTGCGAAACATCGGTATGCTCGGGTTCGATCTGATTCCTGGTGTTCGCTCTGTGTTTGCCAGGCACACAATGGGACTGGCTGGTCGATTGCCGCGTCTGTCGCGTGGGGTGCCACTGCCGTGAACGAACGCTTTGACGTCGTGATCGTCGGTGCAGGAGTCACGGGGTTAACCGCGGCAGCACTGCTGGCAAAGTGCCGACACAGAGATCGCCTGCGATTGACGCTTGTCGATGCAGCATCCCGGCCGACCTTCAGCATCGATGATGATGTCGCGCTGCGCGTATCGGCGATCGCAACCGGATCGGCCGAACTCATGAATACGATCGGCGCATGGGCGGAGGTGCGCGATACGCGAGTATGTGCTTATGAAAGCATGCGAGTCTGGGATGAGTCGAATACCCCGGATAGCTCCGCGGCCCTGCGATTCGACGCTGCAGAGTTCGGCGTGCCGCAACTCGGTTTCATTGTGGAGAATACGCTGTTGCGACATGCGATTCTCGATGTCCTGGACAATGTGGACGTTGAACTTCTGTTTAAAGTGCGGATAAGTTCACTGCAGCAGTCTGGCGGCGTTCACCGCCTGCAACTGGAGGGGGGTCGAACGCTTGACGCCAATCTTGTTATCGGCGCCGATGGCGCAGGTTCTTTCGTGCGAAATTGTGCCGGTATCGACACGCGCGACTTTCCGTATGGGCAGACGGCGCTCGTTACGCACCTGGTACCCGAGATTGAGCACCGTGGCACCGCCTGGCAGCGCTTCCTTCGTGACGGTCCGCTGGGCATGTTGCCACTCGCCGACGGCAGAATTTCGATTGTCTGGTCGACGTCGGCGACCCGTGCCGAACGCGCGATGGACGCAAGCGACTCGGAATTGGGTGAGATACTCGGCGAGGCGTCCGACTACGTGTTGGGCGATCTGGAGGTCGCAGGGCCGCGGGCTGCGATTCCGTTGTGTGCGCGGCACGCTACACACTATGTCGTGCCGGGGATCGCATTGATCGGGGATGCGGCACACGCGCTGCACCCGCTGGCAGGACAGGGCGCGAATCTTGGTTTGCAGGACGCGGTGACACTTGCCGACGTGATTGATCAGGCACTCGGGAGGGCAGAACATCCCGGCGACCGGCCGGTCCTGCGCCGCTACGAGCGTGCGCGCAAAGGGCAAAACGCGACGATGCTGCATTTCATGACTGGTCTCAATCGATTATTTGCGACAGACTCAGCACTGGTCCGGGAATTACGCACGATGGGAATGCGCCTTTTCAATCACAGCGGGCCGATAAGAGACCATGCAGTAAAAGTGGCGATGGGGGGTTCGACAAGGTGACTTTGACCGGGTCAGCATTGAACACAGGCAGGTAAGCCAATGAAGCAGCAATACGTGTTTGGCCTCGCTGCATTCCTGGCGATTGTCGGCTTGTCGCTGTTTGTTTACAAATGGCAGGTGCTCGATTTTCCGCTCGGTCGGAATCAGGAGACGTCGGTGTGGACGATTGAGTCATCGATCAGCTTCGATAGCGGACCGGGCTCCATCAAAGTCAATCTGCTCATACCAACCTTGACGCCGGGCTTTCGTATGCTCAATGAAAATTCGGTGTCGCGCGGCTACGGCTTCAGCCTTAATTATGGTAGTGGCGGTCGCGAGGCGCAGTGGACCATTCGCCGCGCCGATGGCCCGCAGACAATTTACTATCGCACCTCCGTTTACCAAGACGACGGTACGAGCCAGTCGGACACAACACCGCCCTTTCCTCCGCCCCCGGTCATCAACGAGCCATTCAAGACAGCCGTCGATGTCATCGTCGCGGACGTCAAAGAGCAATCGGCCGACACGGCGTCGTTCACTGCCGAGTTGCTGCGCCGGATGAACAATCCGTCGCCGGATCCGAATGTCGAATTGTTGTCGTCGAATGCGGCCACGCGCGCGGAGTTCGTCGACAGCATGACCACAATTCTCGCGTCGGCTCGAATTCCGGCGCGCGTGGTACATGGCTTCGATTTGCAGGGGAGACAGCGAAACGCTGAGCCCATCGCCTGGCTCGAAGTCCATGACGGCGATCGATGGCGCTATTTCAATCCGATGACCGGAGAAGAAAATTTGCCGGAGCGATTCCTGATCTGGTGGCGAGGGAACGAGCCGCTGATCAGCGTCGAAGGCGGCAGCAACGTCCAGGTGAGTTTTGCCGTGCAGGAAAACCATCTCGATGCCGTCACTATTGCTGAAACGCAGGTCGCCCAGCGAGGCGCCAACGCAATCGACTTTTCGCTGTACAGTCTGCCGATTCAGACTCAGGCTGTTTACAGCGTGTTGCTCATGATTCCGGTGGGTGCACTGATCATGGTCATTTTGCGCAATATGATTGGTATCGATTCGTTCGGCACGTTCATGCCCGTTTTGATCGCGCTTGCATTTCGCGAAACAAAGCTGTTTTGGGGAGTGATCCTGTTCTCCGTCCTCGTCGCTCTCGGCTTGAGTATTCGATTTCTGCTGGAAAGATTGCGTTTGCTGCTCGTGCCGAGGTTGAGTGCCGTTTTGATTGTGGTCGTCATCCTGATGCTGATCATCAGCATGATATCGCATCGGCTCGGCATGGAAACCGGCTTGTCAGTGGCGTTATTTCCGATGGTCATCATCGCCATGACCATCGAGCGCATGTCCGTTGTATGGGAAGAGCGCGGCGCCGCTGATGCCATGCGCGCCGGCCTGGGCAGTCTCATCGTCGCGGTCGCGGCGTACGTCTTCATGGGTCTGCCGTGGCTCGAACACCTGATTTTCACGTTTCCGGAATTGCTGCTCGTGGTGCTTTCCCTGGTCGTGCTGGCGGGTCGCTATACGGGTTATCGGCTGCTCGAATTGAATCGTTTCAAAGCTCTGGCGGAGCGATGATGTTTGCCAGGGCAGAACAGTTGCGACGCGCAGGCGTACTCGGGCTCAATGAGCGTAATGCCGACTTCATTATGCGGCTCAATCCGCGACGCCTGTATCCGCGCGTCGACGACAAGGTCCTGACCAAGGAGCTTGCACTCGACGCCGGCATGGCCGTTCCGGAGTTATACGGCATCATCTCGAATCAGGGTGAAGCGCGCGACTTTGGCAGAATCGTCGCCGAGCACGACAGTTTTGTCGTCAAGCCGGCGCAGGGCAGTGGGGGCGATGGCATCCTGGTCGTAACCGGACGCAGTCAGCGCAAGCGCAATTCGTTTCGGCTGTCGAGCGGTGTGATAATTTCTGAAAACGAGATCGCACATCACATCTCGAATATCGTGAGTGGCCAGTACAGTCTGAGTGGTAATCCGGACAAGGCGCTTATCGAGTATTGCGTTCGATTCGATCCGGTATTCGCCGAAGTCAGCTACCAGGGCGTCCCGGATATTCGCGTTATCGTCTATCGTGGCTATCCCGCAATGGCGATGGTGCGCCTGCCGACCAGGGCATCCGACGGCAAAGCCAACTTGCACCAGGGCGCTGTCGGTGCCGGCGTGGACATGAACCTAGGCGAGACCTTGACCGGTGTTCTCGATAACGAGATTGTCGATGAGCATCCGGACACGGGAGCGCTGGTTTCAGGCCTGCGTATACCGGAGTGGGACTTTATCCTGCAATCCGCTGCCCGTGGATACGACGTTACCGAACTGGGTTACCTCGGCGTCGATATGGTGATCGATCGGGAACTCGGCCCGCTGATTCTCGAGATGAATGCACGACCGGGTCTTAATATTCAAATCGCAAATCGAACAGGACTCGCGACGCGCATAGCCAGAATCGATGACATTTACAGTGCTGATGCAAGTCCGAACGATCGCGCGCGCGTCGCGCGTCGTGAATTCGCAGCTGAGCGGCAGACGTCCATTCCATTTGATGACTAGTTGTGTGGATGGATCTTCACGGGCAGCGTCAGTCGGTCACGCCGCGGTCGCGACAATTCTTGTTTTCAGTGCCTCCACTGCGCGGGCGAACTCGACTTGAATCTCATCGCGTAATTCAGCGGCTCGTTCTTCGTCTGTCTGCCGCGTTGACGTTTCCATTTCGCCAAAGAGCGCCGCGAGCCTCAGAGCGCCGACATTCGCGCTGCTGGATCGCAAAGCATGCGCGGTATCGCGGACGTAGTTGAAGTCTCCGGTGTCGATCGCCTTGCCAAGATGGGCCATCTGCTCCCGCGAAGTCGTCAGATAGGTTTCGATTACTCGATTAACGAGCTTCTGCCGGTCGGATTGCGGCAGGTTCGACAGAGCGTCCAGAACCGTCGCGTCAATCACAGCAGCCATGTCCGGAAATTCAGTCACACCTGATTCCGAATCTTCCTGGCCGTCGGGGGGCTCTTGCACAACAGGCTCGCTGGGGCGAAGTACCTTGCTGAGGGCGGTATACAACTGATCGCTGGTGAAAGGCTTGGCGAGGTAATCGTCCATGCCCGCCGCCACGCACTTCTGCATATCGCCGGCCAGTACGTTGGCCGTGACTGCAATGATTCGAACAGGATCCTTTCGATTGAGCGACTCGAAATTCCGAATTTCCTTCGTTGCCTGATAGCCATCAAGCACAGGCATCTGGCAATCCATCAATACGGCATCGAAGTCATCGGAGCAGTATGTCTCCACTGCATCTCGACCGTTTTTCACGACGACGGACTCGACACCCATGCCCGTCAGCATGCCGACGGCAACAGCCTGGTTAACCGCGTTGTCTTCCGCAATCAGGACGCGCCCTCGCAGTTGATTGAATACCGTGGGTTCGCCGGCCAACTCGTAATAATGCTGCTGGAAATTTCTTGCGGAGTCGGACAGTTCGTCGCTGGCCTTCAGGCGCAGCTCGAATGAGAATGTCGAGCCCTTGTTCGGCCGACTCTGCAGTCGAATAGTGCCACCCATCAATTCGACTAGCTGTTTGCTAATGGACAGCCCAAGGCCGGTTCCGCCGTAGCGACGCGTGGTCGATCCGTCCTCCTGAGCGAAAGAGTCGAATATGTGCTGCTGTTTGCGCGGCGAAATGCCGATACCGGTATCGATAACTTCAAACAGAATTCTCGAGAGACCATCATCGTCGGGCTGAGCCGACACCTGCAGTAAGATACTACCGCGCTCCGTGAACTTGATGGCGTTGCCGATCAGGTTCGTCAGTACCTGGCGAAGTCGCAGCGGGTCGCCTTCGACGACCAGCTCAGGGCCTTCCGGAGCGACGCAGCTGAGGCGCAGGCCTTTCTGTTCGGCCAGGCTCATGAGACTGTTCGTTACATCAGTCAGGAATGGGTTGAGTTCGAATCGAACAGTTTCAAGGCGCAGTTTTCCTGCCTCGATTTTGGAAAAATCGAGAACGTCGTTGATGATATCCAGCAGTGTTCTCGCTGCTTCCTGACTCGATCGCGCGTAGCTCATTTGAGTTCGGGTAAGCGGAGTGCTGTTCAGAAGTTCGATCATTCCCAGGACGCCATTCATCGGTGTTCGGATTTCATGACTCATGCGCGCCAGAAAGTCAGACTTGGCATTCGATATCGCCAGAGCCTGGTCGCGCGCTGACTCCAGCTCTCTCTGCGCGGCACCGAGACTCGTCGCCAGAGTACCGAATTCCTGCGCTAACACACCCACTTCATCGTTTTGCATGGATTCGATGGGTTCATCGAAATTGCCGGTCTTTTTGATGCGCAGAATATGCCGCGTGAGGCTGGTGACGGGCGTGACGATCAGATTGCGTGTGAACAGCCACGCGGTGAGCAGCGATATGACAGTGGCTATGACGAAAAAAACCAGCGCTGTATTGATCGTATTGTGCCCGATTCCGGTGATCTTCTTTGGCGTGCCAACCTCGAGGACAAAGGCGGGTATCCCAAACACATCCGTAATGGCCTGGAATCCGCTTACCGTATTCTCATCGTAAGTCCAATGGGTTGCGATATCCTCGCCCACAGGATTTGCCAGTGCCGCCTTGTAGTCACGTGGAACCGACTGATCGCTCAGCAAGTGAATCGCCACGTCGACACTGGCGCGTTCCGCCAATTCGTTGACACGAGTTTCGTCCAGATACTTGCCGATGACCAGCGTTCCCGCAGTCGGACCCTGTGCAGCACTGGTCAATATCGGTTGCGAGGCGACCATCATTGGCGCTGATCTGGTCTGCAGGAATCCGAGTGTCACGCCGGGATCGCCGCGATGGTGCAGCAACGGATGATCGGCAGTCAGCGCCTGCAACAGTTCGTCGGCCACCGGACGTTCGATTCTGACCGACCTGTCGACAATGCTACCCCAGATCATCTCGCCGTCCAGGTCGAAAAACAGCATCATGTTGATGTCGACATTGTTCCAGTACGCAATATCGAGATTCTCGGCGACGTAGTCGTCGCGTCGGCCGAGTGCGTATTCGTAGGTGTGGTCCCATTCCGAATACTCGCGGTTGACGATATCGAGCGAGTGCAACTCGGCGTCAATCGCCCGGCGCATTCTGACCAGATTCTGCGTCGCAGATTCCTGCTCGAAATCCTCGAATGCCGGAAACACAAAAGTCGTCAGTCCGGCATAGCTGCCGAGTGAAAATACGGCCCCGAGCACGATGAATACGACAACAATTTTCTTTTGAAGAGACATCAGGCGTCCTTGCCGCAGACCTTAAGATCCTGTAATTGATAGACTAATTGATTAGTGCCATTACTTCCGAGATGAATATCTCGCTTGTGTCTGTGACGCTGCCCGCAAAGCCTTACCGCTGCGCCTGCAACCACGCATCCATGCGCTGCTCGAGAATATCGAGCGGTAGCGCTCCGCCGCCAAGCAGTTCATCGTGGAAGGCGCGTATGTCGAATCTGTCGCCTAGTGCGAGTTCGGCCCGGTTTCTGATGGTCTGAATCCTGAGCTGGCCAATCTTGTAAGCCAGCGCTTGTCCTGGCCGGCCGATGTAGCGATCGATCTCGTTAATTATGTCAAATTCGGTCTTCGCTGCATTGTCCTTGAAAAAATCGATAGCCTGCTGACGCGTCCAGCCCTTGTAATGAATACCTGTGTCGACAACGAGACGGACAGCGCGCCACATTTCATACGTCAGCGCCCCGAATCGAGCGTAGGGATCTTTATACAGGCCGAGCTCGGGACCGAGGCTCTCGCTGTACAAACCCCAGCCCTCGACGAAGGCGGTGAAGCCCATGAAACGCCGGAAGTTCGGTATGTCAGGCAGTTCTTGTTGAAGAGCAATCTGTAAATGGTGGCCTGGCATCGCTTCATGCACCGACAACACTTCGATTTCATATTTGGGCCGCACTTCTGGCTTGTAAAGGTTTACCCAGTAGATTCCTGCGCGGCTACCGTCAGCAGCCGGTCGCGAGTAATACGCTGTCGTCGTATCCGCTGCCATCGACTCGGGAATGGGTTTTACACCGTACGGCATGCGGGGCAACTTGCCGAATAGCCTGACGAGTTCCGGGTCAATGCGCTTGCTCGTCGCAAGATAGGCCTGGTACAGGTCCTGCGGATTATCGAAATAGAACTGCGGGTCCTCGCGCAGGAACACCAGGAAGTCCTGAAAGCTGCCAGCGAAGTCGAGTTCGTCGATGATCTCTTGCATTTCATCGCGTATACGGCGCACTTCGTCGAGGCCGAGGCGATGAATATGGTCTGCAGACATCTGCGTCGTTGTAAATTGCCTGACGAGCTGCGCATACCAGTCGTCGCCACCCGGCAGCTCGGACAGGCCGATCGAATCCCGGCTGGCGGGCAAATAGGTGCCTGAGAAGTACTTGTCCAACCTGCGGTACGCGGGCAAAACCGTATCGGCGATCGTCTCGCGCGCGAGCAACCTCAGTTGCTGCCGATCAGCATCCGTCAACGACTCCGGCAGCTCGGCAAATACCTTATAGAACGGACTCGCCTCCGGTGCATCGACCAGTTGCATGGCAATTTGGTCAGGGATCCGTTGCATCAGGATCCTGGGTGGCATCATCCCCGACTTGCGGCCACGTTCGGCGAGATCGATAGTCTGCTTGATGACAATGTCCACCTGGCCGAGTCGCGCGAGCCAGTCTTCGTAATCCTTGAGTGTCGAGAATCTCAGCCGGGTTGCCTTATCATCCAGGTTCTGCACGCCGCCGCTGTGGCTGAAGGGCAAGAGGTGAGCATTGAATTCAAACAGGTCGGCGCGGTCTTGCAGAGAGCGGCGAAACAGTTCGTAGTTGAGTTGCTCCGCTGTGGACAGGGCGCTTCGGTCGATACCGTAAAGCCGTTGCAGGAACGCGCGTGTTTCCTGTTGTCTTGTCTCGATTGCGTCGAGGCTGTTGTCGGGCCAGCGATCGTTGTAGCGACGATCGCCGAGCTCTGAGGCGAACAGCGGGTTCTCGACGAGGTGCCGCTCCCAGGCCTCATCGAGCAGGGCAGAGAAATCGTCGGCGGGTCCTGCTGCGGCGACGTGTGTGAGGAGCAATAGGGTGGCCAGGCCGAGGTGAACCTTGTGCATTCCGGTCTCCGATCTTTGCGGTGGCGGCATTGTCACTTCCCGCCGTCTGGCTGGCAACCGGCGGCCGCATTGGCTATGATTCGCGAACCAATCCAAAGCGAGCTCAGAAGAGACCTCGATTGTCGTCGATTCAGGCATCGACTGACAGTTCGGGGCGCCGAAGGCGCAACACGCCCGGAAACGCTCAGGCAGAAGGACTGTGACCGCTGATTGGCTCTGGAGAGCGGCCCGTACAGCGGCCCACCGAAGGGGTAAGTGGCCGACAAGCCATTGATCTCTCAGGTTTTGAAGGACAGAGGGGCGACAGATCGCGAGGTCTGTCGCCCCTTTTGCTCATGGCTCGAAGGAAAGGATATGGGATCGAAAACGCCGTTGTACGACAGGCACGTTGCAGCCGGCGCGCGCATTGTGGACTTCGGTGGCTGGGATATGCCGCTGCATTACGGCTCGCAAAAAGAAGAACATCACGCGGTACGCAACAACGCGGGCGTATTCGATGTCTCGCACATGACCATCGTGGATCTCGAAGGCGAACGCGTCAGGGATTTCCTGCGTCATCTGCTGGCTAATGATGTCGCAAAGCTCAAGGAATCGGGCAAAGCCCTGTATACCTGTATGTTGAACGAGAGTGGTGGAGTCATCGACGATCTCATCGTCTACTTCATGCACGATAGCTGGTTTCGTGTCGTCGTGAACGCCGCGACACGTGATAAAGACCTGGCCTGGATACGCAAGCATGCCGAGGATTTCGACGTTAGCGTCGATGAGCGCGCCGAGCTGGCGATGATCGCTGTCCAGGGACCGAATGCGCGTGAATTGGCCGCGCCTTGTCTGGGTGCCGAATGGGCTGAGCAAGCACTGGCGCTCAAGTTGTTCACGGGCATGGAAGCTGGCGAGTTGTTTGTCGCGCGCACGGGTTATACGGGTGAAGACGGCTGGGAGATCCTGATGCCCGCAGGGCGCGCGCCCGCGATCTGGGATTGCCTGGTCAGCGGCGGAGCGGCTCCGTGTGGACTGGGCGCGCGGGATACGTTGCGACTCGAGGCGGCAATGAATCTCTATGGCTCCGATATGGATGAAACGATTTCCCCGCTCGAGGCCGGCCTTGGCTGGACCGTTGCCTGGGAGCCGGACGATCGCGACTTCATTGGCCGTGCAGCACTCGAAAAGCAGCGCGCTGATTCGGCCACGCGCCGCTTTGCAGGCCTGCTGCTGGAAGACAAAGGCGTCCTCAGAAACCATCAGCGTGTCGTCGTCGACAGTATTGGTGATGGCGAGATTACGAGCGGCGGATTTTCGCCTACGATCGGCCGATCGATCGCGCTGGCGCGATTACCCGCTGGCGATTACGACAGGGCACAGGTGGATGTGCGCGGCAAATTGCTGCGGGTGCGCATTGTGAAGACGCCATTTGTACGTAACGGACAGGTGCGCATTGAAGTTTGAGACCTGTGGGGCTGAAATGAGAGAAGCTGTTTTAGGGAGGGAAGACAAATGAGTGAGTTGCCCGGAGATTTGCTGTACACAAATGATCATGAATGGCTGCGTCGCGAAGATGATGGCAGCGTCACAGTTGGTGTCACCGATCACGCACAGGCTGCGCTCGGCGATCTCGTCTACGTCGAGCTACCTGAAGTTGGGCTGGAGGTCGACATAGGCGGAGACATGGCTGTCGTCGAGTCTGTTAAAGCGGCCTCGGATGTCTATGCGCCGATTGACGGCACCATAACGGCGATCAACGAGGAACTGGCCGATGACCCCGAGAGGATCAACGCGGATCCGTATGGCGATGGATGGATCGTCAAGTTGCAGCCCAGCGGAGCCATTGACGAATCTGAGTTATTGAGTCCCGAGGCTTATCAGAGCCTGCTGGACGAAGAGGATGCCTGAGTAGAATCATGCCTTTCATACCGCATACAGAAGATGACACCCGGGAGATGCTCGCGGCGATTGGTGCGCCCGATCTGGACGCGCTGTTCGATGAGATTCCCGCCGACCTGCTGATCAATTCCCTGGATGGTGTTCCCGCCGCGATGAGCGAAATGGAGATCACGCGACTGATGCGCAGGCGCGCGGCCAGAGACGGAGCACCGTTGTGTTTCATCGGAGCCGGCGCCTACGAGCATCATATTCCACAGGCTGTCTGGGACATCGCAACGCGTGGCGAATTCTACAGCGCTTACACGCCATATCAGGCAGAAGCAAGCCAGGGAACCCTGCAAACGATCTACGAATACCAGACGATGATCACCGAGTTGACCGGCCTCGATGTCAGCAATGCATCGCTGTATGACGGAGCGTCTGCGCTGGCCGAGGCAGCACTGATGGCCGTGCGCACGAATCGCAAGAACAAGTCGGGGCGCATTCTGCTGGCGCCCGGGGTCAACCCGACCTATGAAATGGTCGCCCTGGCGATCGCGGGCAGTCAGGGCATCACATTTGAGCGAGTGCCGATGGACGGTGTGACGGGCAATGCCGACATGTCGTTCAACGACGAGGAGGCGCCGGTAGCACTTGTCATTCAGCAACCCGCATTCCCTGGCACGCTCGAGGATGTTGACCGACTGACCAACTGGGCGCATGAGCGCGGCACTCTCGTGATCGCGATCGTTAATCCGATATCGCTTGCGCTCCTGAAAGCGCCGGGTCATTGGGGTGAAGATGGCGCCGACATCGCTTGCGGCGAAGGGCAGCCATTGGGCGTGCCGCTGTCATCGGGCGGGCCGTACTTCGGTTTCATGACGTGCAAGCACAAGCACGTGCGGCAGATGCCGGGCCGCATAGTGGGGCGAACGACGGACCTCGACGGTGAACCGGGCTTTACGCTGACACTGCAGGCGCGCGAGCAACACATCAGGCGCTCGAAGGCGACCTCCAATATCTGCACGAATCAGGGACTCATGGTGACTGCTGCAACAATCTACATGTCGTTGCTCGGATTCGAAGGTCTGCGCCAGATCGCGTTGCGCTCGCTGCAGGCGACCACGCGACTCGTTGCCGGTCTGACCACAATTGACGGCGTGAGTCGACTGTTCGAGGGGCCGCACTTCCATGAAGTGGCGGTACAGTTGAACCGGCCGGTCGCACCTGTGCTCGGCGCGCTGGCGGCCAGAGATATTCTGGGTGGCTACGACTTGTCTGGCAGCCATCCGAGTTTCGAAGATGCGTTACTTGTCTGTGCAACAGAGACAAAGACGGATGCAGATATTGATGCTTACGTTGCCGCAGTTGCCGAGATATTTGCAGAGGAGAGGGGGCATTCAGCCTGACGTCGCTATGGCCATATTCAAATATGAAAACGTAATCTACAGAACAGCCGGTGAACTACCGGCTATCGGCTCGTATGCGCCCGATGTTTCACTCGTCAACACAAAATTGCAGGATGTTTCGCTGGCGAACTGGACAGGCATGCGCAAGGTGATCAACATTTTCGTCAGTATCGACACGGACGTGTGTGCAAAGTCGGTTATCGAGTTTGATCGCTACGCCGAAGGCGTCGATGACGTCGCGATGCTGATGGTTTCTTACGACTTGCCTTTCGCTCATGGCCGATTCATGAAACAGCACGATCTCAGAAATGTCATCGGATTATCGGCGATTCGCCACGCCGGGTTTGGCGAGAACTATGGCGTGCAAATAATGGACGGCCCGCTGGCGGGCATGTTTGCTCGCGCCGTCGTCGTCATGGACGAGAACAACACGGTTGTGCATCACGAACACATCGAAGACATATCGACAGAACCGGACTACGCGGCCGCGCTGCGCGCGTTGGGCATCAAGGTTGACGGGGACTAGCCAACTTATGAGTACACTGATTTTTGAAAAGTC